>JAQXRG010000163.1 GCA_029218405.1 Bacteroidales bacterium | reverse complement strand
GTTGTCTACTTCCTGATGATCTTCTTCTTCAGCTGGTTCTACTCCACCATTCAGTACGATCCCGTGGAGATTTCCAACAACCTGAAGAAGAACGGCGGCTTCATTCCCGGCTTCCGTCCCGGTAAGTCCACCGCCGAATTCATTCATCGGGTGATCAACAAGATCGTGATTTTCGGTGCTGTGTATCTCGGCATCGTTGCCCTGCTTCCCATCGTTGCGGGCAACCTGATGACCGGCGTGCGGAACCTGGCCATCGGCGGTACCTCCGTCATCATCGTTGTGGGCGTGGCCCTGGAGACGGTGAAGGCGCTGGAGGCACAGATGCTCATGCGGCACTACAAGGGCTTCCTGGACTGATTCAGGAGGTATGGCAGGATGAATCTCATTCTACTGGGCGCGCCCGGCGCTGGAAAGGGGACCCAAGCGGAGCTGCTTGTGAAAAAGCTCTCCATCCCCGCCATTTCTACCGGGAACATGCTCCGGGAGGCCATCGCGAATGGCACTGACCTGGGCAAAAAAGCAAAGGAATACATGGACGAGGGCAACCTGGTTCCCGACGACCTCATTCTTGGGATCGTCGCGGAACGGGTGTCCCGCCCCGATTGTGCCCGGGGCTTCATCCTGGACGGCGTACCCCGTACGCTGGCCCAGGCGGAAGCGCTGGAAGCACGGGGCGTGAAGATCGACCATGTGATTTCCATCGAGGTTGACGACTCCGAGATCGAGAGCCGGATGACAGGACGCCGGGTCTGCGGCAAGTGCGGCGCCAGCTACCACATCACAGCCAATCCTCCCAAGGTGGAGGGGGTCTGCGATGCCTGCGGCGGCGAGCTGGTCATCCGGAAGGATGACGCGCCCGAAACCGTACGCAACCGGCTGGCTGTCTACCACGCCACCACCGAGGTCCTGAAGGACTTCTATGGGAAGCTGGGAAGACTGCGGGAGGTAAACGGCAGCCAGTCCATCGAAGACGCCAACCGTGACATCTTGAAAGCAATCGAGGCACAGGTATGATCACGATCAAAAATGAACGTGAGCTTACATCGATGCGCAAGGCCTGTAAAATTACCGCGGCAGCCCGTGCTCTGGCAGGGGATATGGTAAGACCGGGCGTATCGACCAAGGCTATCGACCGGGCCGTCCACGATTTTATCGTGAGTCAGGGCGCGAAACCGTCGTTCCTGAACTATAACGGCTATCCTGCAAGCGTATGCGTCAGCGTCAACAGCACCGTGATCCACGGAATTCCGGATGGCTACATCCTGAAGGAAGGGGACATCGTGTCCGTGGACGTGGGGGCGTTTTACGAGGGATTCCATGGTGATTGTGCAGCTACCTATGCCTGTGGTGCCATCAGCACCGAAGCCCAGCGTCTTATCGACGTTACCCGGCAGAGCTTCTATGAGGGCATTGCCCGGGCAAAAAAGGGCAATCGGGTGCAGGATATCTCCCATGCCGTCCAGACGTATGTGGAGTCTAACGGTTTTGCGGTCGTCCGTTCCTTCGTAGGTCACGGCGTAGGACGGAAGATGCATGAGGAGCCGGAGGTGCCGAACTTCGGCATGCCCGGGCGGGGTCCAAGGCTTCTGCCCGGAATGACCATCGCGGTCGAGCCTATGGTGAACGCCGGAACCTATGAGGTTCGGGTGCTCAAGGATGGCTGGACCACGGTTACCGCCGACGGGAAGCTGTCCGCCCACTATGAAAATACTGTACTCATCACCGACGGCGAGCCGGAAATACTCACCGTCACCGAAGGACTTTGACTATGGACCCAGACAAACCGGATATACAAATCTCCGATGTGGTGATCTCCACCGCAGGCAGGGACGCGGGCAGCTACTTCTATGTTATTGCCATGGATGAAACCTTCGTGTTCCTGGCCGACGGCAAAGGACGTACACTGGATAAGCCAAAACGCAAAAAGCGCAAGCACATAGAAAAGGTACTTCGATCTGAGACCAGAGTTGCCGCGAAGCTTCTTTCCGGCGACAAAGTGCTCAACGGCGAATTACGAAGAGAC
>JAQXRG010000162.1 GCA_029218405.1 Bacteroidales bacterium | reverse complement strand
TCATAATTGGGTGCATTTGAAATTCAACACCCAAATATACACTCAATAATTGAAACAGCAAAAGGTATTTAATGATATTTAGTAATATAGTTAGTTTGTAATAACTTGATTATTATCAGTATATTGCAATCTTATGAAATTTCTTGATTGTGTAAGTTAAAGTCCCGTACGCACCGCTCCAACAGGAGGTGAATACGATGAGCGTATTTACCTCCTGTTCTTTTATTACCGCTGTCCCGAAGGAATTTCCCAAGGAGTCGGAACAAAGGAACTTTCCGAGAAGCTGGAACAGGGGCGCAGCCGCCCCCCGGCTTTACCGCCGGTAGGCTGCCGCGAATTCTCTGGATATGGAGTTATGGACACTCTGGCAGACCTCCGCGCTGAAGTCCTTCCCACAGCGGATGATGTCGTCCCAGTCCGTTTCTGTCAGTTCGGCCAGGTCGCCGCGCCGGATACGGGCCTTGAGCAGCCCCCACACCACCCCGGCGTTGAAATTGTCACCCGCACCGATGGTGCTGACCGTCGGGATGGGTGCCACGGGATAGTTCTTCGTCACGCAGGCCGTACGCAGGCAGATGTCCCCTCCCGCGTCCGTGCAGATGAAGTTCGGGCAATAGAACGCCACGCGCTGGCGATACACCGTGTCGGGATGGCCCTGCCCGAACATGTGCAGGAAGTCCTCGGTGGACCCCCGCAGGATATCAGCGTACTCAAAGTTCTCCAAGATGGCAGGCATCAGCTTGATGGCCTCATGAGCATGCGGACGCCGGAAGTTCACGTCGTAATAAATGATGGCGCCGGCGGCCCGGGCCGCGTCGAGCAGCTCCTTCACCTTGTCACGCAGCAAGGGAGTGATGGCATAGTAAGAGCCAATCATCACAATGTCATCACCCGTAATCTCCGGCAGCTTCACGTCCAAGCGCAGCCGGGGATAGTCCTTGTAGAACACATACTCCGCGTCGTTGTGCTCGTTCAGAAACGCCAGCGACACCGGCGACTTCCCTTCCGGGAACACACAGACATGGTCGGTGCTGATGCCGTTCTCGCGCAGGTGGTCCAGAATCATCCGGCCCACCCGGTCATTGCCTGTCTCACTGATGAAGGTCACGTTCGCCCCCATCCTTCCCAAGGAGACCATCCCGTTATAGACCGACCCGCCCGGGACGGCGGCCGTAGGCTGCCCGTCCCGGAACAGGATGTCTAAGATGGTCTCTCCGATACCGATTATCTTACGCATAGTTGTCATGTAATGTAGGGGTGAAGCAGGATTATCTCGACAGCTCGCGCGAACGTTCGCCGAGGTAGCCCCCGTGGTGACGCTTGCTGTACTCCTCGATGGTGAAACGGGTCTTCTTCATGGTCTCCACCACCAGGATGTCACCGATGACCGTCATCACCGTGGTCGAGGTGGTGGGTGTCATGCCCAGCGCGCACACCTCGTCGGGATGTCCCGTGGCGATGCAGATGTCGGCGGCATGCGCCAGCGGACTGTCCGGATTGCCCGTGATGACGATGTTCTTCAGCTCCGGGTTCAGGCGGCGGGCCAGCTCCGTCAGCTCCACGATCTCGCGCGTCTTGCCCGAGTTCGAGATGAGCAGCAGCAGGTCGTTCTCCTGCAGGATGCCCAGGTCGCCGTGCTGCGCCTCACTGGGGTGCAGGAAGACCGAGGGAATGCCCGTGGAGCAGAAGGTGGTGGCGATGTTCATCGCTATCTGTCCGGCCTTGCCCATCCCGCTGGTCACCAGTTTCCCGCGGCGTTGGTGCACTTGTTCCACAATCAGGTCCACGGCCTGTCCGAAAGCGGGGGTCACAGGGATGTTCAGCACCGCTTCAGCCTCACGGCGCAACAATTCTTTGATTGATTCCATCATACTCATGTCTTTTTCTATAATAATAAGGTTAGCTCATCGAAAGTGTTGGCCACCGCATAATGGCCGCGGAGCGGACGGTGCGCGAAATGCTGCGCCTCCAGCTGCTCCAAGAAGCGGAGCACATCGTCCCAGAAGCCGTTCACGTTGTAGAAGATGACCTTCTTGGTATGGTAGCCGATGGTGGCCGACGCCATCACGGTGAAGACCTCGTCGAGGGTTCCCACACCGCCGGGCAGCGCCACGCAGACCTCGCTCTCGCGCAGCATCACCTCCTTCCGGTCGCTCAGGTTGTCGGTGCGGAAGGTCACGTCCAGCAAGTCGCTCACCCTCCCCTGCTCTTCCAGCCGGGTGGGCACCACACCCATCACAAAACCACCCGCCTCCTTGGCCGCGCGGGCCACCCGCTCCATCAGGCCGGTGTTCGACCCTCCGTACACGAGCCACTTCCGGTGCGCTCCCATCCAGGCGCCCAGCTCGGCCGCCTTCTCGGCATACACAGGGGCGATGGCCTCCGAGGCGGAACAAAACACTGCTATTCTTTCCATGGCAATTGATTTTTCTTTCTGCAAATATCCGCATTTTTTAAGGAAAGACAAAAAGTATTGTTGTAATTTTGCGCTCGAAATGTATAATCGGACAAAATCACCATGGCATACAACACTTTTACCCTCCCCAACGGACTGCGCGTCATCCATGCTCCCTCGCCCACTCAGGTGGCTTACTGCGGCTATGCGGTGGATGCGGGCACCCGCGACGAACTGCCGCACGAACAGGGTATGGCCCACTTCGTGGAGCACCTCATCTTCAAAGGCACCCACAAGCGGAAGGCATGGCACATCCTGAACCGGATGGAAAACGTGGGCGGCGACCTGAACGCCTACACCAACAAGGAAGAGACAGTGGTTTACAGCGCCTTCCTCAAGGAGCACTTCGCCCGGGCGGTGGAACTGCTGACCGACATCGTCTTCCACAGCGTCTTCCCGCAGGCGGAGATCGAGAAGGAGGTGGAGGTCATCATCGACGAGATACAGAGCTACGAGGACAGCCCCGCCGAGCTCATCTTCGACGACTTCGAGGAGCTCATCTTCCCCGGCCATCCGCTGGGACGGAACATCCTGGGACAACCGCAGCTGCTGCGCGGGTTCCGCAGCAGTGACGCGCTGGCGTTCACCGGCCGCCACTACCGCCCGTCGAACATGATCTTCTTCGTGCTGGGCGACCTCGACTTCCGCAAGGTGGTGCACACGGTGGAGAAGGCGGTGGCGGACATCCCCGCCTCCGAAGTGGAGGGCAGCCGGCGCGAGAAGCCGTTCGCCTACCGCCCCCAGCACCTCACCGTGAAGAAGGACACCCACCAGAGCCATGTCATGATCGGGGCCCGTGGCTACGATGCCTACGACGCCCGCCGCACGGGCCTCTACCTGCTCAACAACCTGCTGGGCGGCCCCGGCATGAACAGCCGCCTCAACGTCAGCCTGCGCGAGAAACGGGGACTGGTCTATACCGTCGAGGCCAACCTGACCTCCTACACCGACACGGGCACCTTCTGCATCTACTTCGGCTGCGACCCGGAGGATACGGACGACTGCATCGAGCTGGTGCACAAGGAGCTGAAGCGGCTCTGCGAGGTCCGGCTCACCACCGCCCAGCTGACGGCCGCCAAGAAGCAGATCATCGGCCAGATAGGCGTGGCGGGCGACAATTTCGAGAACAACGCCCTGAACATGGGCAAGTGCTTCCTCCACTACCACAAGTTCGAGGAGAAGGAAGAAGTCTTCGCCCGCATCGAGGCCCTGACCGCGAAGGAACTGCAGGACATCGCCAACGACCGTTTCCAGGAGTCCGTCCTCTCGTCGTTGGTCTATCACTGAGCGTCAAGAGGCCCTTCCAAGCGGCACAGGAATGCTTTTTCACAAAAAAAATAAGAAAAAAGAGCAGAAACATACCTTATCTATCTGTTTTTTTCTACTTTTGCCACGAAATCAAAAAATGGAATACAAAGCGTCATGCAAAATAACTTAGTAATCGTCGAATCTCCGGCAAAGGCAAAGACCATTGAGAAGTTTCTCGGAAGTGGTTATAAGGTGCTTTCCAGCTACGGGCACATCCGCGACCTGAAGCAGAAAGCGTTCAGTATTGATGTGAAGGATCATTTCAAGCCCATCTATGAGGTACCGAAAGAGAAGGAAAAACTGGTGGCGGAACTGAAGAAGGCCGTCAAGGCTGCCGACATGGTATGGCTGGCATCCGATGAGGACCGCGAGGGAGAAGCCATCTCGTGGCACTTGTCCGAGGTGCTGCAACTGGACCCGGAGAAGACCCGACGCATCGTATTCCATGAAATCACCAAGACAGCCATCCTCAAGGCCATCGAGAACCCGCGCGGCATCAACACCGACCTGGTGAACGCCCAGCAGGCGCGCCGCGTGCTCGACCGTATCGTGGGCTTCGAGCTGTCGCCCATCCTCTGGAAGAAAATCAAGCCCGCCCTCTCGGCCGGCCGCGTGCAGTCGGTGGCCGTCCGGCTCATCGTGGAGCGCGAGCGCGAGGTGCACGCCTTCGTGAGCGAGGCCTCGTTCAAGGTGACCGCCGTGTTCCTCAACGCGGACAAGGCGGAAGTGAAGGCCGACCTGGGCCGCCGCTTCAAGACCAAGGAGGAGGCCACCGCCTTCCTCGAAAGCTGCAAGAAAGCGGCCTTCACCATCGAGGACATCACGACCCGCCCCATGAAGAAGTCGCCCGCAGCCCCCTTCACCACCTCCACCCTGCAGCAGGAGGCGGCCCGCAAGCTGGGCTTCACCGTGGCACAGACCATGATGCTGGCGCAACGGCTCTACGAAAGCGGACAAATCACCTACATGCGTACCGACTCGGTCAACCTGTCCGACCTGGCCCTGGCCACCAGCCGCGAGGCCATCACCGGACTCATGGGCGAGAAGTACGTGCATACCCGCCACTATACCACCAAGACCAAAGGCGCGCAGGAGGCTCACGAAGCCATCCGGCCCACCTATATGTCGAACCAGAGCATCGACGGCACCACCCAGGAACAGCGGCTCTACGAGCTCATCTGGAAGCGCACCCTGGCCTCGCAGATGGCCGACGCCGAGCTCGAGAAGACCACCGCCACCATCGGCATGAGCGGCTCGGCGGACAAGTTCATCGCCGTGGGCGAAGTGGTGACCTTCGACGGATTCCTGAAAGTCTATAAGGAGTCCTACGACGACGATACCGAACAGGACGAGGGCGGCACCCTGCTGCCGGTGCTCAAGGTGGGCGACCCGCTGGCCTGCCGCGACATCACCGCCACCGAGCGCTTCACACTGTGCCCGCCCCGCTACACCGAGGCCAGCTTGGTGCGCAAGCTGGAAGAGCTGGGCATCGGACGCCCGTCCACCTACGCCCCCACCATCTCCACCATCCAGAACCGGGAGTACGTGGAGAAGGGCAACCGCGAGGGGACGGAACGCACCTACACCATCCTGCAGCTGAAAGGCGACAAGATAAAGACCTCCGTGAAGACCGAGACCGTCGGCGCGGAGAAGGCGAAACTGCTGCCCACCGACACGGGCATCGTGGTGAATGACTTCCTGATGGACTACTTCCCGCAAATCATGGACTACAACTTCACCGCCCGCGTGGAGAAGGAGTTCGACGAGGTGGCGGAAGGCGAGGAGACCTGGATCACGATGATCGAGCACTTCTACGAGGGCTTCCACCCCTTGGTCGAGAAGACCCTGGCCTCGAAGACCGAGCGCAAGGTGGGCGAACGCATCCTGGGCACCGACCCCAAGAGCGGCAAGCCCGTATCGGTGAAGATCGGGCGTTTCGGCCCCATCGTGCAGATCGGCTCGATGGAAGACGAGGAGAAACCCCTGTTCGCCCGCCTCAACAAGGAGTTCTCCATCGAGACCATCACCTTGGAGGAGGCGCTGGAGCTGTTCAAGCTGCCCCGCCACCTCGGCGAGTGGAACGGACAGGAGGTGACCATCGGTGCCGGACGCTTCGGACCCTACATCCGTCACGACAACCTGTTTGTCTCCATTCCCAAGACCATGGACCCCATGGAGATTACCTTCGAGGAGGCCGTGAAGATGATTGAGGACAAGAAGAACGCCGCCCAGAAGAAAATCATCAAGACCTTCGACGACGAGCCCGACCTGCAGGTGCTGAACGGACGCTACGGCCCCTACATCTGCTACAAGAAGGAGAACTACAAGATACCCGCCACCATCGAGCCGGCCACCCTGAACAAGGAGGGCTGCTTCAAGCTGATGGAACTGGCCAAGACCAAGGCGGAAGTGAAGAAAGTGAAACGGGCCAAGACGGCCGCTGACAAGAAAGAAAAATGAGACGCATCTTTCTGATAGGATACATGGGATCGGGCAAGACCACATTGGGGAAGGCCTTCGCCCGCTTCCTCCACCTCCAGTTCATCGACCTGGACGCGTACATCGAGGAACGCTTCCACAAGACCGTCTCCCAGATTTTCGCCGAGAAAGGGGAAAGCGGATTCCGGGAGGTGGAGCACCACCTCCTGCACGAGGTGGGCGAGTTTGAGGACGTGGTCATCGCCGCCGGCGGCGGCACCCCGTGCTTCTTCGACAACGTCGACTACATGAACCGCGCGGGACAGACCGTGTTCCTCGACGTGCGGACCGACGTGCTCCTCCGCCGCCTCAAGGCCGGCAAGGCCAAGCGCCCCCTGCTGGCCGGCAAGACCGACGCCGAGTTGGAGGGCGTCATCACCGAGGGCCTCGCCCGGCGACGGCCCTACTACTCCCAGGCGGCCTACCGCTTCAACGGCGAGGAGCTGGAGGACCGCCACCAGATACAGCAGTCGGTGGAACGGCTCGCCGAACTGCTGGACAACCCATAGGTAAAGAAATAAAATAAGTATAAACGAAGACATTATGTTGTGAAATGAGAAAATGGCGTATTGAAGATTCTGAAGAGCTCTACAACATCACCGGGTGGGGCGTTTCGTACTTTGGTATCAATGACAAAGGTCATGTGGTAGTAACTCCGCGCAAGGACGGCGTGGCGGTCGATCTGAAGGAACTGGTCGATGAACTGCAGTTGAGGGATGTTACGGCACCCATGCTGGTGCGCTTCCCCGACATTCTGGACAACCGTATCGAGAAAATCTCCAATTGTTTCGACATCGCCTCCCAGGAGTACGGCTACAAGGGCGAGAATTTCTGCATCTATCCCATCAAGGTCAACCAAATGCGGCCGGTCGTGGAGGAAATCATCAGCCACGGCAAGAAGTTCAACCTCGGGCTGGAGGCCGGGTCGAAACCGGAGCTGCACGCGGTCATCGCCATCAACACCGACTCCGACTCGCTCATCATCTGCAACGGCTACAAGGACGAGAGCTACATCGAGCTGGCCCTCCTCGCCCAGAAGATGGGCAAGCGCATCTTCCTCGTCGTCGAGAAGCTGAACGAGCTGCGCCTCATCGCCCGCATGGCCAAGCAGCTCAACATACGCCCCAACATCGGCATCCGCATCAAGCTGGCCTCCTCGGGCAGCGGCAAATGGGAGGAGAGCGGCGGCGACGCCAGCAAGTTCGGACTGACCTCCAGCGAACTGCTCGAAGCCCTCGACTTCATCGAGAAGAAGGAGCTGAAGGACTGCCTCAAGCTCATCCATTTCCACATCGGCAGCCAGGTCACCAAGATACGCCGCATCAAGACCGCCCTGCGCGAGGCCTCCCAGTTCTACGTGCAGCTGCACCAGCTGGGCTTCCCCGTCGAGTTTGTCGATATAGGCGGCGGACTGGGCGTGGACTACGACGGCACCCGCTCTTCGAACAGCGAGAGCAGCGTGAACTACTCCATCCAGGAGTACGTCAACGACTCCATCTCCATCATGGTGGACGCCAGCAACAAGAACGGCATCCCCCACCCCAACATCATCAACGAGAGCGGACGCTCGCTCACCGCCCACCACTCCGTGCTCATCTTCGAGGTGCTGGAGACCGCCTCCCTGCCCGAGATGGACGAGGAGTTCGAGGTGAGCCCCGACGACCACGAGCTGGTGCAGGAGCTCTACCAGATATGGGACAACCTGAGCCAGCCCCGCATGCTGGAGGCCTGGCACGACGCGCAGCAGATCCGCGAGGAGACCCTCGACCTGTTCAGCCACGGCATCGTGGACCTGAAGACCCGCGCCCAGATAGAACGCCTCTTCTGGTCGGTCTGCCGCGAGATCAACCGCATCATCGGCAACATGAAGCACGTGCCCGACGAGTTCCGCAAGCTCGACAAGCTGCTGGCCGACAAGTACTTCTGTAACTTCTCGCTGTTCCAGTCGCTCCCCGACTCGTGGGCCATCGACCAGATATTCCCCATCATGCCCATCCAGCGGCTCGACGAGCGGCCCGACCGCACCGCCACCCTGCAGGACATCACCTGCGACTCCGACGGCAAAATCGCCAACTTCGTGTCGGGCGGCAGCGTGACCCACGACCTGCCCGTGCACACCATCAAGAACAAGGAGTCGTACTACATCGGCGTGTTCCTCGTGGGCGCCTACCAGGAAATCCTGGGCGACATGCACAACCTCTTCGGCGACACGAACGCCGTCCACGTCAGCGTGAACGACGAGGGCTACTCCATCGACCAGGTCATCGACGGCGAGACCGTGGCCGAGGTGCTCGACTACGTGCAGTACAATCCGAAGAAGCTGGTGCGCACCTTGGAGACCTGGGTCACCAAGTCGGTGAAGGAAGGCCGCATCTCGCTGGACGAAGGCAAGGAGTTCCTCGCCAACTACCGCTCCGGCCTCTACGGCTACACCTACCTGGAATAATCATCAACACACAAGGAAAAATGGAAAAACTGACAGTCATCAAAGTAGGGGGAAAGATCGTGGAAGAGCCGGAGACACTCAGCCGGCTCCTCGCCGACTTCTCCGCACTGCCCGGCTACAAGGTGCTGGTGCACGGCGGCGGACGCTCTGCCACCAAGCTGGCCGCCGAGCTGGGCATCGAGAGCCGCATGGTCAACGGACGGCGCATCACCGACGCGGACATGCTGAAAGTGGTCACCATGGTCTATGGCGGCCTGGTGAACAAGAACATCGTGGCGGGGCTCCAGGCCAAGGGCGTCAACGCCATGGGGCTGACGGGCGCCGACATGGACGTGATGCGCTCGGTGAAGCGCCCGGTGAAGGACGTTGACTACGGCTTCGTGGGCGACGTGAAGCAGGTCAACGCCGACCTCCTGGCCGGCCTCATCCGCCAGGGCGTGGTGCCCGTCATGGCGCCGCTGACCCACGACGGCGAGGGACACCTGCTCAACACCAACGCCGACACCATCGCCGGCGAGACCGCCAAGGCCCTGGCCCGCCACTTCGAGGTCACCCTGGTGTTCTGCTTCGAGAAGAAGGGCGTGCTGCGCGATGCCGACGACGACGACAGCGTCATCCCCGTCATCACCCCCGACCTGTTCCGCCGGTACGTGGACGAGGGCGTGATACAGGGCGGCATGATTCCCAAGTTGGAGAACTCCTTCTCCGCCGTAGAAGCCGGCGTACGGCAGGTCATCATCACCCTGGCCACGGCCCTCGACGGCCGCTCCGGTACCGTCATCAAAAAATAATCCGAAAAAAAAACGCCGGGTGGGTGTAACTTTCCGTACACTCACCCGTCATTGTTATAGAAAGCCATGCGAGAGATCAGTTTCCGACACGATATACTGCCGCTCAAGGACAAGCTCTACCGCCTCGCCCTGCGCATCACGCTGGACACGGCGGAGGCGGAAGACATCGTGCAGGACACCCTCATCAAGGTCTGGAACCTGCGCGGGCAATGGCCGGAGCTGGACTCCGTGGAGGCCTTCTGCCTGACAGTGGCCCGCAACCTGGCCATCGACCGCAGCCAGAAGGCGGAGGCGCGGAACAGCGCGCTGACTCCCGAGACGCAGGAGATACCCGACGCACTGGCACCCGACGAGCGGATGGAGCGCGACGAGCAACTGGCCATCGTCCACCGCCTCATCAGCGAGCTGCCCGAGCGGCAGCGCACCATCCTGCACCTCCGGGAGATAGAAGGAAAGAGTTACAAAGAGATGGCGGAACTCCTGCACCTGACGGAGGAACAAGTGAAAGTGAACCTCTTCCGGGCAAGACAACGCATCAAACAGAAATATGACGAACTGAACAACTATGGACTATAAGTACATCGAACAACTGCTGGAGCGCTACTGGGCCTGTGAGACCACGGTGGAGGAGGAGGACATCCTGCGTGCCTTCTTCCGTCAGCAAGAGCTGCCCGCTCACCTGCTCCGCTACCGTCCGCTGTTCGCCTACACCACGGCGCAACGGGCAGTCGGCCTGGGCGATGACTTCGACCGCCGGGTACTGGCGCGGATAGAGCGTCCGGTCGTGAAGGCCCGCCGGCTGAGCCTCCGCTCGCGCTGTACGCCCTTGCTCAAGGCCGCCGCCGTCATGGCGCTGCTCTTCACGATGGGCGGGGTGGTGAAGCAGTCGATGGAGGACGGACAAGGCATTGTCTATGTGTACGAGCAGTTCCATCGTCCGTCGGGCGACCCGCAGGTGGCGGAAGCCGACACGGCGGACGCGCCGCTGAAGGTGTCGGCCGATACCAGCCGGCAACCGGTGGCGGACCAGTTGAAATAGACATTTTCATTTGCTTTTATAAATATAGTTAGTGCTTAAGGAAACAATTGACGAGGCTGTGAAGTTTCAATTCTCTCAAATTTTAATTACTAACTCAATACATCGGGAAGGATTACCGCGTGAGCAGTAGTCCTTCCTACTTTTTGGTGCCGGCCCGCCCCGGAGGCGGAGGAGCCGGGCCGGGACAAGAAATACGGCGATAAATCGCTGCTTCTACTGTATTCCACCGAAAACCTCACCCAGGAAGGCACCAGGAGGCCGGCACCGGTCCCGCCCCAAAGGAAGTACCGCTTCCCATCGGACCGCAGCGGTCATCCCCCCCAGCAAACCGCCCTTGTTTCGCTTGTCAGCTCTTCCTGGTAACTCCTGACGTAGGTCGCGAGTTACAGCGATGCCTTTCGGGGCGGAATCAGGACCGTCTTCCTGTCAAGATGCCCTCCACGTCCAGCACGGTTGAGTCCTTCAGTTACTCCTTTCTGTCCGTTGAACAACTCGACAGCATCTGGTTGCTCCACGAAATTAATCTCAACAACATGCTCAAAACATTCTTTTCCGACTTTCCGGATTAAGAATGTCTTGCCGACTTGTCTAGCTCCTGTCACCAACAAAGCACGCTTGTCATGGAGCAAGAAATCACTGATAGGGTGGTCTGCTTTACGCTTTATCATAGTCTTTTGCCTTTCGTGTGGGCAAAGTTACAACATTTCGCTTATAAACAAGCGTTTCCCTCCCTAAAAAAACACTTTTCCAAGGTAATTCAACCCTGTTTTTTACACTTTTCCAAGGTAATTTCGCCCCATTTTCGACACTTTTCCAAGGTAACGGCAGACTGCCGGGAAGGATTGCGGGCAACAGGCAGTCAGGGTTCCGCCTTGTGGTACGAACGGTAGACAGGCAGAATGCCCTCCCTGCTCACCTGCTCAAGGTAGCGGAGGTACTCCGTGGGACACATGCCGGCAATCTCGTGGAACTCATGGTTGAAATGGCTGTGGTCGGTGAAGCCGTACTGGTACAGCAACGTGTCGAACTGCCGGCCGCCGGACTGCAGGAGAAGGTTCGTGGCCTGACGGAAACGCTGCAGGCGCAGCAGCTGCTTCGGGCTCGTGCCCACCTGCTCCTTGAACACCCGCCTGAACTGGCGCTCGCTGAGGCAGGCCGTGGCGGCCAGCTCGTCGATGCGTACCTCCGCGCGGTCCCGCATCTGTCCGAAGACCTTCACCAACGGCTGGAAATAGGGCGAGTCCTGTGTCCTGACGAGCCGACGGACGATGAACTCCTCTATCCTCGCGATGGCGTCCGCCGAGGTAGGGGCCTCCAGCACGCGTGCCTTCAGCACCCGAAGCTTCCGGTCTTCCAGCTGCTCCAGGTCGTGGCTGGCGTTGGCGAATGCGTGCAAGGGGATGTCCATCACCATCCGTGCGGCATAGGGCTGGAAGAAGACGGTGATCATCTCCACCTCCTCCGTCGAACCGACCCGGACGGCCTTTTCGTACAGCCCCACCACGGCTGCCTGCATCCGCAGGGCGGGGACACCGTTCACATCGAACGGCTGCTTGCGGTGGAAGATCCATTTCAGGCAGCTGACGGGCAGGATGAGCTGCGACATAGCGGTGTCGCAGGACTTCAACAGCCAGTAGTGATGCACGTAGGGCCTCAACGCCGGCGAGGGCAATATGACTTCAGCGGTTACCATTGCGTTCGTTCTTCGTCTTTCCGGCCGCAAATATACGGAAAAACATCCTTCTTCGCTGAACCTTTCCTGCGATTTATACGACGTTATCGGACAAATTGCCGCAGATACCTTCACCGGCCCACGAAAGTATCTTCACCGAGCCACGAAGATATCTTCATCGAGCCACGAAGGTACCTGCATGAAAATGGAGGCCATCATTGCACCATTTCCTGTAATGGTGGTACACGGCACCGTGACTATGACTGAATTTACTTCACAGATTATTTGTTTATTTACTACTTTACTTCATATATCCTGTATCGTTTTCCTAAGATGCTTTACAGGATTTGTTTGTTGTTCCTAATCCAGTTCACAAGTACAAAGATACGCACTTT
>JAQXRG010000161.1 GCA_029218405.1 Bacteroidales bacterium | reverse complement strand
GCCATGAAGCCCGCCTCTACCGCCTTGTCCATCTCGTGGAAGAGCTCTTCCACCGACCCGATGCACATCTCCTCGCCGTCCTCGCTGCGCCAGATGGGCAGCGGAGTGCCCCAGTAGCGCGAGCGGCTCAGGTTCCAGTCGTTCAGGTTCTCCAGCCACTTGCCGAAGCGTCCCGAGCCGGTCGATTCAGGCTTCCAGTTGATGGTCTTGTTCAGCTCCATCATCCGTTCCTTGCAGGCGGTGGAGCGGATGAACCAGCTGTCGAGCGGATAGTAGAGCACCGGCTTGTCCGTACGCCAGCAGTGCGGATAGTTGTGCACGTGCTTCTCGGTCTTGAAAGCCAGTCCGGCCTGCTTCAGCTTCATGCAGATGTACAGGTCGAGGCTCTCGGCGGCCTGAGCAGCTGCCTCGTCATACTTGCCGTCCACCGTGAACTGCGGGTCGTAGGCGTTCTTCACCCACCGACCCTCGTATTCCTTGTAGGCCTCCACGTCCACACACTCGCTCACGAAGCGCTCGTCGAGCTCCTCCATCCGGTAGAACTTACCCGTGAGGTCCACCATGGGGCGTGTCTCGCCTTTCTTGTTGATCATAAAGAGCGAAGGGATGCCGGCCGCGCGCGCCACGTTGGCGTCATCCGCACCGAAGGTAGGCGCGATGTGCACGATACCCGTACCGTCCTCCGTGGTCACGTAGTCGCCTGGAATCACACGGAAAGCCTGCGCCGAAGCGTCGTGCCAGTTCCCGTCCTTGTCCGTTGCCACGGGCTTCACCCACGGCAGCAGCTGCTCGTACTCCATGCCCACCAGCTCAGGTCCCTTGTACTCTCCCGACACGCGGAAGGGCACCAGCTTGTCGCCCGGCTTGTAGGACTCCAGGTCCCGTCCCTCCGCCTTCTTGTTGAAGTGGGCGTAGAGCAAGGCCTTGGCCAGCACCACGGTCATCTTCTCGCCCGTGTAGGCGTTGTAGGTCTGCACGGCCACGTAGTCAATCTTCGGTCCCACGCAGAGCGCGGTGTTCGAAGGCAATGTCCAGGGCGTGGTGGTCCATGCCAGGAAGTACGGTGTTCCCCACTCCGCCATTCCCGGTTTGGGCTGCTTGATGCGGAACTGCCCCACCACGGTGAGGTCCTTCACGTCGCGGTAACAGCCCGGCTGGTTCAGCTCGTGCGAGCTCAGTCCCGTCCCGGCGGCCGGCGAATAAGGCTGGATGGTGTATCCCTTGTAGAGGAGCCCCTTGCGGTACAGCTGCTGCAAGAGCCACCACAACGTCTCGATGTAGCGGTTGTCGTAGGTGATATACGGGTTGTCCAAGTCCACCCAGTATCCCATCTTATGAGTAAGGTCGGTCCATTCCTTGGTGAACTTCATCACGTCCGTGCGGCAGTGGCGGTTATAGTCGGCCACACTGATGTTCTTGCCGATATCCTCTTTGGTAATTCCCAAGGCCTTCTCCACGCCCAGTTCCACAGGCAGTCCGTGCGTGTCCCATCCCGCCTTCCGCTTCACCTGAAATCCCTTCATGGTCTTGTAGCGGCAGAAGGTGTCCTTGATGGTGCGCGCCATCACGTGGTGGATGCCGGGCATTCCGTTGGCCGAGGGCGGTCCTTCGTAAAACACGAAGGAAGGATGTCCCTCACGTTCCGTCATACTGCGTGAAAAGATGTCGTTTTCGTCCCATTTCCTCAACACTTCCTTGTTGACTTCCGAAAGGTTGAGCTGCGAATATTCCGTAAATTTCTTACTCATATAGCTATAGTGTTATTCTTTGTTCCGTATTCCAGAGGGCAGCCCTCTCCCAAATTTAGGCCGCAAATTTATAAGAAAAATAAGGAACACGAAAATTTTTCGGCAGAAAAATGAATCAGTCCGTCCCCATCCGCCGCCCTGCAGGATATCCGCCAGCCGCCTTTCCCCTTCCTTCGATGGCCTGCAGCCGGTCCGCCAACCGGCCGTACAGGACACGGTTGCGGTAATACAGCGCGTCCATCCCGTCCTCCGTGTCCCCGCGTTCCTTCCACTTAAATCCCATACCCCTGTCTTTCAGAGGCGATGGCTTATTGCCATAGGGGTTGGATGCTTACAGAAAACATTCACTATGACCCCAGGTCAGTGGTACCTGTCCCTATGACCCGCAAACAATCAGGCACGGATTGGAAAAAAGAGAATCTCGGATTCGGAATCACGCAAAAGGAGTTGTCGGGATTGTAGTACGAATCACCGACTTGGAACGCACAGTATGCGATGCTGTCAAATACCGTAACAAGATTGGGCTTGACGTATGTGGCGAAGTGATAAACAACTATTTGAAGAATGACACTCGCAACATCTCCTTGCTGAACGAGTATGCTGGAAGACTAAGATTGCGTACCATTCTCACCAAATATCTGGAGACAAGACTATGACAAAGAATACGGGAAAATCCATCAGGACACGCCTCATCAACCTGTCGAGAAAAGAGGGCGTGGATTATATGAAGGTGCTCGTGAGATACTTGCATGAAAGACTATTGTATCGTATTTCTGTCAGCCCCTACAAAAGCCATTTCCTTCTGAAAGGCAGTAGTTTGCTATTTGCCTTAGATAGATTTAAGGCACGCCCGACTATCGACATTGACCTTCTTGGAGAGCGTATAAGCAATGACCGCGATAACCTCAAGGAAGTTTTCCAGAAGATATGTACCATTGAGTAAAACTTTCCCAATCGTTTGTACTATACACTCTTTAGTTTTGGCTTTCGCCCTCTCTTCTTAAACTCTGCCTTGGGCATTGTCAGCAGTCCCAGTTTTTGGATGATATCTGTTGCTGAGGGAGCAACCTTGATGAGCTGC
>JAQXRG010000160.1 GCA_029218405.1 Bacteroidales bacterium | reverse complement strand
CCTATACCAGCCGCTTCCGTACCGACGTGCCCGGCCACGTCATCCACCAGAGCGTCACCCTGCCCGTGGCGGTCCAGGCGACGGACGAGATTATCGGCCACGCCCTCGCGCTGCTCCGGGCCAACTACCGTCCGGGGGCGTATGCCTACAAGAAGGCCGGTGTCCTCCTCTGGAACATCGTGCCCCAGGCGGCTGTCCAGCAGGACCTGTTCGACCCTACCGACCGCCAGCGGCAGGCCACCCTGATGCGGACCATCGACGCCATCAACCGCAAGAACGGGCACGACACCGTGCGGACGGCCATCCAAGGCACCGGCCTCCGCTTCGGCCTGCAATGCGAATACCTCTCCCGGCAGTACACTACGAACCCCGACGACCTCTTGCGCGTGCGGCTATGAGTCCGCCGGCATCCGGAAGGCCGTATAAAGCTCCAGCACCGCCGCGATGCTGAGACAGGCCACCCACTCGTTGTGGCGCAGCGCCAGCATCATCCCTCCGGCCACCACCAGCAGCACGGCTCCCACCATCTGCTGCCGCCGCAGCCGGCGCACCACGAAATCCGTCCCCTCGTACCCGTCGGCCAGCTGCACACCCGCAAAGGGCAAGGCCCCGGCCAGGTACAGGTAGGGCGCCAGTTCCCATCGTGTCATCTGCAAGACCGCCCCCAGCAGGAGCAACACCGCCCCCACCATGGAGAGGACGGACATCCATCGCTTAGTCCTCATACGCCTGCTCCTTTACACGTTCCTTGCGGACAGAGGCGTCCAGGTCCTCCTCGAACACGAAAATATCCTCATTGGCCTTCTTCATCAGGTACTTCTCGCGGGCCACCTTCTCCAACTCCTCGGGATGGGTGGTGAGCTCCTTCAGCGTCCGGCTGTCCTTCTCGTACTGGTCGCGGTACATCTGTATCTCCGCCTTGAGGCTACTGATTTCCCGCCAATGCTGCACCCGGCGGAGGAGACTGTTCTCATCCAACACACCGATAATCAGCAGAAACGCCCCCACCGTAATCAGGTACTTGTGGTGGCGCACTATCTCCCATATCTGAACCAACTTACTCATAACGAACTGTTTCTTGATGATTAGCGCGACAAAGATAGAAATATTTCGGCGGATTGCCGTACCGGGAACCAAAGATTTTATGTACATTTGCAAAAAGAAGTGCATAAACCCTCGAAACGAACACCGCATTATGGAAGACTATATCGTATCGGCGCGGAAATACCGCCCCTCCACCTTCGACACCGTAGTAGGCCAGCGCGCGCTGACCACTACCCTGAAAAACGCCATCGCCAACCAGAAGCTGGCGCACGCCTATCTGTTCTGCGGCCCGCGCGGCGTGGGAAAGACGACCTGCGCGCGTATCTTCGCGAAGACCATCAACTGCCTGCATCCCACCGCCGACGGAGAAGCGTGCAACGAGTGCGAGTCGTGCCGCGCCTTCAACGAGCAACGCTCCTACAACATCCATGAGCTGGACGCCGCCTCGAACAACTCGGTGGAGGACATCCGCTCGCTCATCGACCAGGTGCGTGTCCCGCCCCAGATCGGTAAATATAAGGTGTATATCATCGACGAGGTACACATGCTGTCATCGGCCGCCTTCAACGCTTTCCTGAAGACCCTGGAGGAACCGCCCCACCATGCCCTCTTCATCCTCGCCACCACCGAGAAGCACAAGATCCTGCCCACCATCCTGAGCCGCTGCCAGATTTACGACTTCCACCGCATCAGCGTGAACGACACGGTGGAGTACCTGGGTGAGGTGGCCCGCAAGGAGGGAATCGAGGTGGAACCCGAGGCGCTGAACGTCATCGCACAGAAAGCGGACGGCGGCATGCGCGACGCCCTCTCCATCTTCGACCAGGTGGTGAGCTTCACCAATGGCCACATCACCTACCAGAGCGTCATCGAGAACCTCAACGTGCTGGACTACGAGTATTACTTCCAGCTGACGGACGCCATCCTGCAGAACAAGGTGCAGGACTGCCTGCTCATCCTGAACGATATCCTGGCCAAAGGCTTCGACGGCAGCCACTTCATCACCGGCCTCTCGTCGCACTTCCGCGACCTGCTGGTGAGCCGTGACGCCGCCACCCTGCCCCTGTTAGAGGCAGGCGCCTCCATCCGCCAACGCTACCAGACACAGGCGCAGCAATGCACCCCGCGTTTCCTGTACCAGGCCATGAAGCTCTCGAACGACTGTGACCTGAACTACCGGGCGAGCAAGAACAAACGGCTGCTCGTGGAGCTGACCCTCATCCAGCTGGCCCAGCTGACCGAGGAAGGCGCGGACACACCTGCTGGAGGGCAACGCCCTACGCCGACCTTGAAACCCATCACCCCCCAACAGCCGGCCGCCGCACCGGGACCGCAACCCCAGCAACCGGCCACCGCACCGAGACCGCAATCCCAGCAACCGGCCGCCGGAGCGAGCCGACCGTCCCAACAGCCGTCGGCCCATCCGACCCTGCCCCCATCGTCCACGGCAGCGGGAACGGCTCCTGCCGCCGCGCAGAACCTGTCGGCTCCTGCCGCCACCGACAAGAAAATCCCTGTCATGAAGGCGGGCAATCTGGGCATCTCCATCCGGCATCCCCAGCCGGCGGCCCACGCCAAGAAGAACGCGGCTCCCGCTCCACCGCCGGCAGAAAGCGCGTACGAGGACTATGCCGTCTATGAAAAAGACCTGGTCTATTACTGGCGCGAGTTCGCCGCCCGGCTGCCGAAGGAGGAGGCCGCCAACTCCGCCCGGATGATGAACATCAGTCCTACCCTGCCGGCCGGCCAGACCACGTTCGAGGTGGTGGTGGACAACGAGATGGCCCAACGCTCCCTCCAGCAGCTGGCCCCCCAGATTCTCGCCTCGCTGCAGGAGAAGCTGCACAACCGCCACCTCCAGATGACCGTGCGCGTGAGCGAGGCCAACGAGCACATACGTGCCTACAGCCAGGTGGAACGCTTCCAGCTGATGAGCCAGAAGAACCCTCACCTCATGAAGCTGAAGGAGGCGTTCGGACTGGAA
>JAQXRG010000159.1 GCA_029218405.1 Bacteroidales bacterium | reverse complement strand
TAAGCTCACTATTCTGGGTTGCCAACCACTCTGCATCCGTGCCTGGGACTACGTTGAAGAGGAGTTGCAGGCCGCCCATCCAAATGAGATGCATCGTGGCGACGGCGTCACAGTCAATATAGACCTCAACATACATGGCGTTGGCGGAGTCGATTCGTGGGGCGCACGCACACTCCCACAGTATACCGTTGATGGCCGCAAACCGCACCACGACAGCTTTTTTATAATTGGAAATTGAAGATTATCCCAAGTTTGATGCCCTATTAACTGTTTTTCCTGTATTTCACAGCTTTGCGATTTTCATTTGTAGTACACAACACCGCAAATGAAAATCGCAAAGTACTGGAAAGCAGGAAAAACGGATAATTAAATGTCAAACTTGGGTTAAAAGTTGATGTAGTTTAACGCTTTTGGTTGACTACTTCAAGCCTTACTTTTAATGTTGGTTGACCTGGTTAAACATTACTTTCATATTTGGTTGATACGCTTGCTGCACTTCCAGGGTTGACACTTAATCTGCATCATTTTATCGGAATCTGCATCATAAACAGTGAAAATGATGCAGATTTTTCTTTTATGAGGCTGAAAAGCATTAACCTTGCACCGATAAATAATATTAAGGTATGCATACATTTGATTACAAGGAAACTCCCAAGCAGCTATTGACACCCGACATTGTCAATATGCTGTCCTCATTGCATGAGCTTAGAGGAAAGCAGGAGTTGTATACGAATCAGAAGAACCTGTCCTTGTGACTCGCCGACAGGCATCGCTGTAGCTCGCGACCTACGTCAGGAGAAGTCGCGACCTATGTCAGGAGATGTCATGACCTACGTCAGGAGATGTCGTGACCTTCGTCAGGAGTTACAAGGAAGGGCGGACAAGCGAAACAAGAGCGGTGTTCACTCTGTTCGTTATATGCAACAACAGTCATACTACCTCAGAGGAACGCGTACTTGAGGACGAACAATATGGCAAGAATGATCATGTCAGCATTGAGATCCTTTGCCTTGCCACTACATATATGAATGAGTACCCATGAGATGAGCCCCATGAGGATACCATCGCTGATAGAGTTTGTGAGTGGCATAAAGGTGATACAAATAAAGCATGGGATAGCTGTGATATAATCCTGAAAATTAATCTTGCGTATATCACGCATCATCATTACGCCCACCAATATCAATGCAGGAGCAGTGGCCTGTGGAGGAATAGAGAGGAACAAAGGTGCGAGGAACAGGGCAAGGACGAAGCAGATGGCCGTTGTGAACGAGGTAAGACCGCTGCGACTGCCGGCATGGATGCCCGAGGCACTCTCAACGTAGGTGCTGACTGTCGATGTCCCAAGTATAGCTCCGACAGTCGTTCCAATAGCATCGGCCATGAACGCCTACTTGAGACGAGGGGTATTGCCCTGGTCATCGACCATACCTGCACAGGTGCTGACACCGATGAGCGTGCCGATAGTGTCAAACATGTCGATGAAGAGGAAGGTGAGCACGCATATCAGCATGTCGATGCTCCATATTTTTGACCACTCAAACTGGCAGAAGATGGGCGAAAGACTTGGCGGCAAATCAACAACTGATGAGAAGTTGGTAATGCCCAAAGGAATACCGACAAGGGCAGTGACGATGATGCCGATAAGTATGGCTCCTGCGACGTTGCGCACCAAGAGAACAGCGCTGAGCAGAAAGCCAAAGCATGCCAACAATACTGCCGGGTCATGTAGATTGCCAAAAGAGATAAGTGTTGAGGCATTGCCAGTGACAATGCCTGCATTCTTAAGTCCGATGAAAGCAATGAAAAGACCGATACCGGGAGTGATGGAGCAACGAAGAAGCAATGGCATGGAATCGACAATCCTCTGTCGCAAGCCAGTAATGGTCAGGAGGATGAAAAGAAGCCCTTCAATGAATACTGCCGTCAGCGCAAACTGCCATGTGTAGCCCATTGTGAGCACAATAGTGTAGGCAAAGAAGGCATTCAACCCCATACAAGGTGCCAGCGCGAATGGCAACTTGGCATAGATGGACATCACAAGCGTGGCAACTATCGATGAAACGACGGTTGCAGTGAAGACAGCTCCACTGTCCATGCCTGCATCACTGAGGATGCTTGGATTGACAGCGAGAATGTAAGCCATTGTGAGGAAAGTGATGATTCCTCCCATGATCTCCTTCTGGAGTGTCATGGTTCGTGGGTCGTACCCGAAGAATTTCAGCAACATGATGGTAACTTGTTTTTATTGTTTTTGCTGCAAAGTTACGGATTAATTCTGATATGGCAACAGAAATCGATTGACTATTTCAGACGTGTATAACTCCTGTTCCTGTTTCCTCTATGAGCCGGACAACATCAGCATGAATAGACGTTATGAGTCGTTGTGCGGAATCACCAAGGACGAGCTGGATATTTCAGCGCAAGCAGGACCCGATGGAGTGCGAGCGGTATTTCCAATACACGTTCTATCTCATGGTGAAGATGCTTGCCTTCTACAGCACGGTGGCCGAGAAGGAGACGAGCGAGGGGCGCATAGACTGTGTGGTGGAGTGTCCGGGCTATGTCTATATCATCGAGTTCAAGCTCAACGATTCAGCCGAGGCAGCCCTCCGTCAAATCGAGGAAAAGGGCTACGCCAAGCCCTATGCCGCCGACAGCCGTAAACTGTCTTTCTCATCCAGCAATTGATTGTCGTGGGTGGTGAATATCGGCTGGCCGTTGGTGCCATTGGTCTTCGCAAAACCAAAAAGGATACAAGTATGCCTGTCGTGACACCCTAAGGGAAGGGGTTCCTATAGGGGCACGACAGGCAGGTTCTCACCGTTACGAAAGTAGGCTAACGGTCATCGTCAGGGGAGTCCTCCTCCCAACGCCCGGTAGAGCAGGACGCTTAGCTTGCAGGCCTCAATGTTCAGGGCGATGCGCTCCAACTCACAGCTCACAAAACGCTCGTCGGCAGACAGGACATCCAGGTAGCCTGCAAAGCCGACCTTGAACATTTCCGTCGCATTGTAGATGGAGCGGTGATGGATGCGGCTCTCCTCTTGCTTGAACGCCCTGCGGTCCTTCATCTTGGCGGACGCTGTCAACAGGCCCGACACTTCGGAATAGGCGGTCAGGACGGTCTTGTGGTAGTCCAGCAGTGCGATGCGTTGCTGGCTCTTGGCATCGGACCACAATGCACGCAGCCGGTTCTGCTGGAAGATGGGGGCGGTGATGCCCGCCGCCAGACTGTACGTCAGCGAGGCGGGCGAGGTGAACCACTTGTCTAAGTCGAAGGCGTTGTAGCCGCCGCTGCCACCGATGACCAGCGAGGGGAAGAATGCCTTGCGGGCCGCTGAGGCATCGGCCTTGCTGGCCAGCAGCTCGTACTCGGCGGCCTTCACATCGGGACGGTGCTGGAGCAGTTGGGCCGGGACACCGGCTTCTGCCGGGTATTCATACGAGCAGAGCTGCTCAAAGGAGACCCGTCGTACGGCGAAGGGGAAGCGGCCCAGCAAAACGGCGATGGCCCGCTCCTTGTCCTGGATCTGTTGCTCGGTGGACAACAACAGTTCCTCCAACTGCAGGCGGCGCGAGCGGAACTGGTCCACCGACAGTCGTGTCACTTCGCCCTCTTTCATCAGCTCGTTGGTCAGGTGGTAGGCGTTGCGGGCCGTCTGCAGGGCCGAACGCAGCACCGTGCGCTGCTTGTCTAAGCCTACCAGTTCGAAATACTGGGTGGCGACTTCTGAAATCAACAGCGTGTGGGCCAGCCGCATGGCCTCGATGGACTTCATCCACCGGAGGGCAGCTGCCCGTTTCCGGTCGGTGAGCTTGCCCCACACATCTGCCTCCCATTGGAAACTCAGGCCCAGCTGGAAGTTCCGGTAGGGGTCGGGGATGTGCTTGTCCTTGGCCAGGTCGGGCGTGTTGGTCGTGCTGTTGCCCACTCCGTCCATGGTGTATTCGCCGAAACGTTGCACGCCACTTTCCATGCCCAGCGTGACTTCGGGCAGCAAGGCTCCCTTGCCCAGACGGACTTGAGAGCGGGCGAGTGACACTTGTTCGAGCGCCTGCTGGAACGAATGGTTGTTGCGGAGCGCTTCCTGGATGTATCCCTGCAACGTAGTGTCCGGGAAAAAGACGGTCCAGGGCAGACGGGCGATGGTGGTGGTGTCCGTGTCGTTCCCGGCGTACGTGTCGGGCAGCTGCATCCGCTCCGTGGGAAGCAGCGACGGTGCCTTGCATCCGGCCATGGCCAGGCCGATGGCACCCGCCATGATGGCGACCCGTCCGAGTCGCTTCATGTTCAGACTATTCTTCATCTTCATCATAAGTTGCTTTATTACGGTTCAGCCGGGTAGCCCAGCTTTCAACAATAAGGTACAGGCCGGGGACTAAGAAGATTCCCACGAACGTACCGATAAACATACCTCCGGCGGCCGCCGTACCGATGGACCGGTTGCCCAACGCACCTGCCCCGCCGGCCATCACCAGCGGAATCAGGCCGCAGATGAAGGCGAAAGAGGTCATCAGGATGGGGCGCAGACGGCTCACGGCTCCTTTGACTGCCGCCTCCAACGGGCTGAGCCCTTGCCGGCGGTACTGGTTGGCCATTTCCACAATCAGGATGGCGTTCTTGCCCAGCAGACCGATGAGCATGACCAGCGCCACCTGCGCGTAGATGTTGTTCTCCAGTTCTGCCACCTGCAGGAAGAAATAGGAGCCGAAGATGCCGGCGGGCAGCGACAGGAGGACGGGGAACGGCAGCAGCAGGCTCTCGTACTGCGCCGCGAGCAGCAGATAGACGAACAGCAGGCAGACACCGAAAATCAGGAGGGTCTGTCCGCCCGACTCTTTCTCCTCGCGGGTCACACCCGACCACTCGATGTCGTAGCCGCGTGGCAAGGTAGCCTTGGCAATCTGCTCCACGGCAGTGATGACCTCACCGGAGCTGACGCCTTTGGCGGGCTCACCCGTAATGAGTGCCGAGGTGAACATGTTGTAGCGCGTGATCTGGTTGGGGCCGAAGACGCGGTCCATGGTCATGAAGTTGGAGTAGGGCACCATGTTGCCGTCCTGGTTTTTCGCATACAGGCGGTACAGGTCTTCCGGGTTCATGCGGTACTCGGGCGATGCCTGCAGCATGACCTTGTACATCTGGCCGAAACGGATGAAGTTGGACGAGTAGAAGCTGCCGATGTAGGACTGGAGCGTCTCCATGGATTCGTTCAGGTTCACTCCCAGCTTGGCGGCCTTGGCGATGTCCACCTTCAGCAAGTACTGGGGGAAGTTGGGATTGAAGCCCGAAGTGGCTCCCACGATGCGCGGGTCTTCGTTCAGCTTCTCCACCAGTGCATCGGCCACGGCGGCGAACTCCTCGAAGCTGCCGGCTGTCTTGTCCTGCAGGCGCAGCTCGAACCCGCTGGCGTTGCCGAAGCCCGGCACGGTGGGCGGCAGGAAGAACTGGATGTCCGCATCCTTGATGTGCGACGTGCGGTCCTTGTACACTTCTATCAGCTCTGCCGCCGTATGGTCACGCTCGCTCCAGGGCGTGAGGTTGATCATTCCCATGCCGAAGTTGGCGCCTTCCGTCTCGGTCATCAGGCTGTAGCCGGCCAGTGTGGAGATGCTCTCAATTTCCTTGAAGGGCAGCAACGCCGCCTGTACGGCGTTCAGCGCTTTCTCGCTGCGCTCCAGGGTGGCTCCGGGAGGGGCATCTACGTTGACGTAAATCATGCCTTGGTCTTCGTTGGGAATGAAGCCCGAGGGAAGTACCTGACTCATGCCTGCCGTGGCGAGGAAGGACAGTACTAACGTAGCGTAGGTCACTACACGGCGGCTCAGGTAGCGGCTGAGCCCGATGTGGTAACGGCGTTCGAAACGGTCGTAACGGCGGTTGAACATCACGAAGAAGCGGCGCAGCCAGCCTTTCTTTTTCTTTTTTCCATCTGTCCGGCGCAGCAGCAGGGCGCACAGGGCCGGCGAGAGGGTCAGCGCGTTGACACCAGAGATGACGATGGCGACGGCCAGCGTCAGCGAGAACTGGCGGTAGAAGATACCGACCGTCCCCTGCATGAAACCAACAGGTACGAACACGGCCGACATGACCAGCGTGATGGCGATGATGGCGCCGCCGATTTCCTGGATGGCCGCTACGGACGCCTTGTAAGGCGACAGTTTCTCCTGGTGCATCTTGACATGCACCGCCTCCACCACCACGATGGCGTTGTCCACCACAATACCAATGGCCAGTACCAGCGCAAACAGGGTCAGCATGTTGATGGAGAAGCCCAGCATTTCCATGAAGAAGAAGGTACCTACCAGCGAGACGGGAACGGCGATGGCCGGAATCAGGGTGGACCGGAAGTCCTGCAGGAAGATATACACGACGATGAATACCAGCAGGAAGGCTTCGAGTAGGGTCTTCAGTACCGACTGGATGGAAGCGTCGAGGAAGCGCGACACGTCGTACGAGATGTTATAGTCCATCCCCGGCGCGAAGCTGGTCTCCTTGATTTCCGCCATTTTCGTCTTGATGTTTTGGATGACCTCACGGGCGTTCGATCCGGGGCGCTGCTTGATCATGATGGAGGCCGACGGCCTTCCGTCGGTCATGGAGGTCATGTTGTAGTCTTCCGAGTCGAACTCAATGTCCGCCACGTCCTTCAGCCGCAGCAACGAGCCGTCAGGCAGTGCTTTCAGCACAATCTCGCCGTATTCTTCGGCGGTGCTGAACTTACCGGTGTACTGCAGCACGTACTGCAGTTGTTGGGGCAGTTTGTCCGAGCTGATGCCGGTCTTTCCCGGTGCCGCTTCGATGTTCTGGCTGCGGATGGCCTCGGTCACGTCTTGCGGCACCATGTTGTAGGCCGCCAGACGGTTCGGGTTCAGCCAGATTCGCATGGCGTAGTCGCGGCTGCCCATGATTTCCACTAAGCCCACTCCGTCGATGCGCTTCAGCTCGCGCAGGATATTGATGTCGGCAAAGTTATAGACAAATTTCTCGGTATGGGCACTGTCCGTGCTCATGATGTTGAGGTACATCAGCATGCTGTTGACCTCCTTTTCCGTAATCACGCCGGCGCGTATCACTTCTTCCGGCAGTTCGTCCATGACCGTCGTCACACGGTTCTGCACGTTGACGGCCGCCACGTCCGGGTCGGTGCCCACCTTAAAATAGACGGTGGTCAGTGACATGCCGTCGTTGGTGCACACGGTGGTCATGTAGGTCATGCCCGGCACACCGTTGATGGCCCGTTCCAACGGGGTGGCCACGGTCTTCGACATGACGTCGGCGCTGGCGCCCGTGTAGCGGGCGGTCACGGTGACCGACGGCGGCACGATGTCCGGAAACTGCGTGATGGGCAGGGTCATGATGGACAGCACGCCGAGGCAGACAATCATCACGGAAATCACTCCCGAAAGGATGGGTCGCTTGATGAATAACTTAAACATAGGCTGCGGGTATTATTTCACAATGGGTTGTTTGGGTTCCACTTCTTTCTTGATGGTCTCCATGTCGATGGTGTCGGTCTTGATGGTGCTTCCGTCCTTCATCATCTGTACGCCTTCATAGACGATGGCCGTATTCGGGGCGATGTCCTGGGTCACGTAGAAGTTGTTCCAGCGTTCCAGCGGCTGGAAGCTGCGCACCTTTACCACGTGCTCTTCGTCCACCGTATATACATAGGTGAAGTCCTGGATCTCGAAGGTGGATTTTTGAGGAATCAGGCACACATTGTCCATGCGGGTCATCATCCTCACTTTGCCGGTCACTCCGTGTTTCAGCAGTCCGTCGGGATTGGGAAAACGCACGCGGAAGGCGATGGAGCCCGTGCCCCGTTCAAAGTCACCTTCTACGGTTTCCAGCGTCCCTTTGTGCGAGTAGATGGACCCGTCCGAGAGAATGAGTTCCACGTTGTTGCCCGTCTCCTGTGTCTCCCCGCTGATCTGCCGGCGCTTGTATTCCAGGTACTCGCTTTCGTTCACCTTATAATAAGCGAATATCTCGGAAATGTCGCTGACCGTCGTCAGCAGGCTTTGTGGATTGACCAGACTGCCGGTCTTGTAGGGGATACGGTCGATGTATCCGTCGAAGGGAGCGGTGATGGTGGTGTACGAGTAGTCCATCTGCGAGCGTTGCAGCTGCGCCTTGGCCTGCTCTACCTTCATTTCCGCCACTTCCTTTTCTTTGTTGGCCTGGTCCAGGCGGATGCTGGAGAGAATCTGCTTGTCCACCAGTCGTCCGATTCGTTCGGCCTCGTAGTTGGCCATTTCATACTGCGCCTGTGCCTGCTTGTAGTTGGCTTGCGCTTCTTTGACCGTTTCGCTGTACTGGTCGGAACTCAGTTGGAACAGCGGCTGTCCTTTCTTCACTTTCTGTCCCTCGTCCACGAAAATCCGTTGTACGAATCCCTCTACCTTCGGTTTCACTTCCACGAACTGGATGGCCTGCACATCGGCCACATACGATCGGGGGAACTCGATGGAGGTGGGATGGAGAATCGTGATTGGCACTAACTCTTTGTTGTTGGCCTGCTGGTTGTCCGACGGACCGCAGGCGCTCAGCCATCCTGCGCATACGCACAGCCATAGCTGGGGGTAATGACTACTTTTCATACAAATATATTATTAGTTGTTGTTGCGGGAGATGACTGACGTAGGGGTCACGAAAAAGACTTCCGGCATTCCTTTGTCGGAACGCGGAAATCCAGCTTGCCGTTGCTATTGCGGACGGTAAAGGCTAAATGCGGTAAATGCAGAAAAGAATGTGGGGGCGCAGGACGTGGCGCGGTACGTCGGCCGCGTGCGCATAGGTATGTACCGGTTCGTCAGAAGGCACGGTGAGTTGTGCCAGTGCCTCCAGTACGCAGGTGAGGAGGCGGACAGAAGGCAGTTGAGGGCGGCCTGAGCGGAAATAGTAGGTCTCGTCATCTTCCGTCTCCTCTTCGCTGTCTGCCATGGGCAGGGCCTGTTCTTGGCCGGCGATTGCCTGGCTCGCTTCAATCAACGGGGCACAAATGTCCCACTGCAGGAGTAACAACATGATGACTCCTACAGTCCGTACCACGTATGTATGGAAGCGACTGTTCATAACTTTTATTGCTTTTTTTGATTGAATCCATGCAAAGATAACAAATCCTATCCATACCGTCAATATACTGTTACTTCTATTTCTGATTTTTAATAATTATTTTCAGCGTTCACAGGGTGGGTGTCCAGCTCATCCCTTGTCTCTTCCGAAGGCAAGCAGGGATTCTCCAGTAAAATCAACGATATGCGCCATCACTGATGCTGCCAACGACTGAGGAGATTTTTCTGCCTAATAGAAGAAAATTGAATAAAAATGATTATCTTCGCACCATCAACCAATGATATACGCCTATGTACGAAAACAACAGCATTATCCGATTTGACTGGGCAGCCAAACGCATCCTGCGTGACAAGGCCAACTTCGGCGTGCTCGAAGGGCTGCTGACCGTATTGATTGGAGAGAATATACGCATCCAGCAACTGTTGGAAAGCGAATCCAATCAGAACTCTATGGACGACAAGTTCAACCGAGTAGATATCAAGGCTGAGAACAGCAAAGGTGAAATCATCATCGTGGAAATTCAGCTGACGCGCGAGATTTACTACCTGGAACGTATTCTGTTCGGGGTGTCTAAAGCCATAACTGAACACATATCGTTAGGAAACAAGTATAATCAAGTCAAGAAGGTATATTCCATTAATATCCTTTATTTTGATTTGGGCAAGGGAGGCGACTACCTCTATCACGGTACGACCCGATTCGTTGGTGTACATACAGGCGACGAACTGCAAGTCAACATGAAAGAGGGAGACTTGATACGTATGCGCATTCCTTCCGAGATTTTCCCCGAATACTACATCATCCGCGTCAATGAGTTCAATCAAGTAGCCACCACCCCTCTGGAAGAATGGATGGAATACCTGAAGAACGGAATCATACGTGAGGACACTTCGACACCGGGACTCAAGGAAGCACGCAAGAAACTGCAATATCTCACCATGTCCAAACAAGAACGTGCAGCCTACGATGAACACATCAATGCCATCATGATTCAGAACGATGTACTGGATACGGCAAAGATGGAAGGCAGAGCGGAAGGCAGGGCTGAAGGCAGAGCGGAAGGCAGAGCGGAAGGCAGAGCAGAAGGCAGGGCTGAGAGAAATGCAGAGATAGTTCAAGCCATGTCCCGGCAAGGATTCACCGTAGAGACCATTGCTAAGATTACAGGACTGAGTACCGTTGATGTCCAATCATTAGTCCAATGAAGGGCTGAGTTCCAAAGACTACTTCGTGAGGATGACTGACTACGAGGGTAACAACATCGGCGAATCCTGCAAATTCCTATTCGAGGGCACAAGGTAGCCTCCATGGGTAGAACTGCTGACCCATGTACGCTACCCCCTGCTCAAGAGCGGTAATGACTGGACGGATTGGCAGAAGAAAGGTATGAAGATTCTGTTCGAACTGGATAAGCGAATCAAGACCGGATATGGTTTGGTCTGTGCGTTGAGAAATTTTGGTTAACATACCTGATGGGGCATTCACGGACTTCTGCACCTGAGCCATTGCGGATCATGTTCGGAATAGATAGTGGAAGAAGTTGAAAAACACTGCAAGACCTTCTATATCTGTGCCAACCGTTGCGGTTCGTTCTACGACGACATCTTTGCGCTCAGAGGCTGGAAGACGGAGGAATTGGGTGGCGTTGAGTTTGAACTGAACTCCATTCTTGTCGAGAAATGGAAAGCATACCGTCTTGTGATTCAAAGGCAGAAGCGAATGGACGGTGAGCTTGACCTGTGGGAGGGCGAATACACCTACCGCTGCATCCTTACCTACGACCACAAATCATCTGTGAGGGATATAGTGGAGCTCTACAACCTCCGTGGAGGGAAGGAGCGCATAGTCGACGACATGGAGGGCGGATTCGGCTGGAACAGGCTTCCAAAATCCTTCTTGGGCGAAAACACGGTGTTTCTTCTGCTCACGGCACTCATACGCAACTTCTACAAATTCATCATGGAAAGGCTTGACGTAAAGAAGTTCGGGCTCAAAGCAACAAGCCGCATCAAGGCGTTTGTATCCAGGTTTATCTCAGGGTCAGCCAAGTGGATTAAGACATCAAGGTAGTATGTGTTGAATATTTTTTCATGCAACAGAGCTTATGTAAATGTGTTCCAGAATCATTCCGGATAACACCGACAACTTATGGTCGTGATACTATGAGGGTGGTCGCGGATTTGAGGTTTTTTTCATTTTTTTTCGCTTATCTTTGGCGGGCAAGGAAATAATCCTTATATTTGCCCCGTCTTAGCTTTCCGTTCTCTCCATATAACGAGCGAAGAGCGAAAGACACTACATAATGTAAAAGCGTCATCGATGCTTTGTCTATAGAGGAATGAACCTAGGAAATTCATTTTTTGTTAGCTATGGGCAAGGTCGGATGTGAACGCCATGGATATGTTATGGTCGCAGCTGGAATGTGGAGGGAGAGCGTACACCTTCTTCCCACATTCCAGTCAACCTCCATACATCCTCGTGGGTATCATTCTGACTCGTCAGCTAACAAGGTTTTCCTAGGACCTATTCTTCAGACGAGCGAGATGTGATACCCACGTTTTTTTCATGCTGTAGTCTTCATGAATCAACCAACTGAACCGGGGCCATTCGGGTGTCTGTCGCCTCCACGAAAACACAATGGGAAAAAAGACAAGCAAGCTGTCGGGAAGAAAAGGTAGGATAGGCATCCTTCTTCTTTTGCTGCTGATGAGCGCAGCCGCCCAAGCACAGGAACTGGCGGTCAAGACCAATGCCCTTTATTGGCTGGCCGGCACCCTGAACGTAGGTGGGGAATGGGCCTTCAATGACCGTTCTTCCGTCTCCCTACAGGTACAGTACAATCCTTGGGAATGGGGAGAGAACAAGAAAATCAAGCACATACTGGTACAGCCGGAATACAGGTATTGGTGGAATAGTACGTATGCCGGCAGCTTTACTGGTATCCACCTGAACTGGGCCAATTTCAACATGGGGAAGATGACCCCTTTCACCACGCTCAAGAACCACCGTTACCAAGGGAATGCTATGGGTTGTGGGGTCACGTATGGCTATCAGTGGATGTTGAACGCGTATTGGAACCTGGAAGCCAGCGTGTCGGCGGGCTATCTCCATCTGCATTACAAACGGTATGGCCCTGAGGAGGGGGACAGGATGCAGAAGGATTCCTATTCCAATTATGTGGGCCCGTATCAGGTGGGTATTACCCTGTCCTATTTTTTGAAGTAATCGTACTGACGCTATTAATCATAATGAACTATACATGAAAAAGAAATCGAACATACGGCTTTTGGCCTCGCTTGCAGGATGCCTGTTGGGCTGTGGTGTCCTTCCCGCCCAGACGTATCAACTGAACGCCCTTTCCGCTGAATGGGAAAACCGTCAGGATTCCACGGTGTTGAAACTGGAACTCTCGTTGGAAACGGATGACCTGAAATCGTTCGACCATATCTGCGTGACTCCTATCCTTTCGGGCATGAACCAGCGCGTGACGCTGCCCACCCTCCGTCTGAACAGCAAGCAGGCGCAGAAGAAATGGCAGCGCGATCGCCTGCTGGCACGTAGGAAAGGTGAGTCTGCGCTGCAGACAGGTCCCGTGGTCCTCATTGATCAGGAGAAAATGCGCTTTCAGTACCGGGGCGCCATTGCGGCTTTGTATGGTGCGCAGAGCTTGAAACTGGAGTTACAGAAGGAAGTGTTCCAGAAGAAGGGTCCCCGTATTCAGAACGAGTTGCTGACCGTGGTCCATAAAGGCAGTCAGCCGGCCGTGCCTGCTCTGCCGGTCGCTCCCGTGCGGCAGCCTGACGCGCAGGCATCTGTGCCATCGGCACCGGTGGCACCTGTGGTACCGGTCGGTGTGTCCATGGGGACCCGGTACAAGGGAAGCTATCTTTCGCCGGAAAGTGACGCCACCGACGAACGGAATCAGAAGGAACTGAACTTCAGCTTGGACGAGGCGCGGGTCATGGCGGAAATCACGCCGCAGATGTTGTCGCTTCGCGAACTGTACACGGTGGCCTTGAGCTACAAGAACCAGCCTGAAAAGTTCTACCGGATTATCCAGACCAGTGTCCAGATTTATCCGGCCCATCCGGTAGCCAACCAGAACGCTGCCGCTGCTGCTTTGGAGCAAGGCAATGTGGAGGCGGCGGGCCGCTACTTGCAGGTAGCTTCGCACGAAACGCTGGCCTACAAGAGCTGTCGGGGTATCTACGAACTGCTGTGCAACAATCTCTATGAGGGCATCCGTCTGCTGAAATCCGCCAAGGCGGAGGGCTCAGAAGAGGCGGCCATTAATCTGAAACTGTTCTTTGAGTCCAACAAACCTGCCGAAAAACACTGATAGTCATGAATAAGAATGCCTTCTTGCTGTGCATGCTGCTTTCCCTCACGGCCTGTCTTCCCTTGACGGGACAGACGGTCGCCGTGAAGTCGAACTTGTTGTCGGCCGTACAAGGTACGCTGAACGCGGGGGTTGAGCTGTCCTTGGGTCAGCGCACTACGCTGGAGGGGTACGGCAGCCTTCGTCCTTGGGAACGGAAGGTGGATGCTGTCCACAAATACTGGTTGGTACAGTCTGAACTCCGGCACTGGATGTGCCAGAAGTTCAATGGGACCTTTATCGGCGGATTCGTGAACGGTGCCCAATTCAATGTGGGGGGCAAGAAGTTGCCTTTCGGATGCTTCCCCTCCCTGAAGGAACACCGCTACGAAGGCTATTTGTTGGGAGGTGGAATGACGTTCGGCCATCAGCTGATACTCGGTACCCACTGGAACGTGGAGCTCTCACTCAGTGCCGGTTACGAGTTCATCCATTACAAGCGTTACCGTTGTCCCGCCGAATGTGCCCGGTTGGACAAGGAGGACCATTATCATTACGTGGGGCCGACCAAAGCCTCCGTCAGTCTCATCTATGTATTCTAATCTTCGCATCCTCATGAAACCGTCAATCGTTTTGGGCTTTATCGCCTTCTGGAGCTGTTTGTTCCCCCTGCAGGCGCAGGAAAGGGATTCTTCCATTTGTGTCACCTCCTCTCATCTGTACATTTCGGGTGACCAACTGATTGTGTCCATGCAACTGCAGGTGGACCGGACGCTGCGTGCGAATGAAGCCGTCCGGCTGTCCCCTAAATTGGCGGACAGCTTGGACAATTTCATCCAGTTGCCTTCCATCTTCATCAACGGGCGGAACCAGCATTATGTCTTCCAGCGTGAGCAGGCGAAGGAGGAGAAAGACTATGTGGAGTTGCGCCGCCGCAACAAGGAGTCGCAGACGGTGCAGTACCTGCGGGCTGTACGCTTCAGCGAATGGATGCGCTTCGCGCGTTTGGAGGTGGAGGAGGTCCGTTGCGGTTGCGGCGTTCCGTTCCGCACCGACTCGTTGCTGCTGGGCTATGTGGAGATTCCTCCCCAGCCGGTGCCAGTGGAACGCCTGCTGCAGCCCGAGGAGCCTGTGGTCGTGCTTCCCAAGAACATCATCGAGAAGAGCGGTACGGCTTACCTGGACTTTCCGCTCAGCGAGACAGCCATCTATCCGCAGTTCAGTGCGAACACTCAGGAGCTGGAGAAGATTCATCGCAGCATTGCGCAGGTGACCGACGATGCCCGTTTCGTACTGTCATCCATCGAGTTGCACGGCTATGCCTCACCGGAGGGACCGTATGCCAATAATGAGCGCCTGTCGAAGGAACGGACCGAGAGCCTGAAGCGTTACTTGATGGAAAAATATGCCTTGCCCGACAGTCTTGTCACCGTCCGTCATACCCCCGAGGACTGGGAGGGGCTGAAACGGTTGGTGCAGATCAGCGACCTCGACGCCAAGCCCGAACTGCTGGAGGTGATGGACGAGGAGCTGCCTGCGGACAAGAAGGAGCGGAAACTCCGGAAGAAATACCCGAAAGCGTTCGCCCGCCTGCTGCAGGAGATGTTGCCGGCACTGCGCCGGACGGACTATACCATCCGCTACTCTATTTTACCTGAATAATATATTATTACTAATTTCTTAATAGCTAAAATTATGGGAAAGAAACATTTAGTTTGGATGCTGGCCAGTGCCTTGGCAATGTCCAGTTGTGTGAATGATGCAGAGGTGGACTACAACAACGAAGTGCCTGGCAACGGCTCGGAACAGGTGGCGGGCAATGGGAATGTCCGTTTCATCTTCTCGCTCAACAACTCGGCTTCTGCCGGACGTAACGCGGAGGATTCCGGCGTGCACGAGCAGGGTAATTCGGAAGAATACAAGCTTCACAACGTGCAGCTGTATTTCTTTGACACGACTTCGGGATTGTTCAAGGAGAAGGTGGATGTCGGTGACCTGGCTTTGGTCAGTGAGACGGAAGCTGACCTGACGGTCAAGTACTCGGGAACCGCCACTGTGAAGAAGGGCAGCTACAACATTTATGCAGTGGCCAACACGCGTCAGGTAATCAACGCGGCGATGGAAGATGACTTCCTGGCCCATGTGGAGCATGTATCGGGCATTGTCAACGGTATCACCGACAGTGGTATTGTCATGACCAACCGTGGTGCGGAGAACCAAGGCGTACTACTCGAACCGACCACCAACGGCAGTGCGGTGACTGTCAACATCTCTTTGGAACGTGTGCTGGCGAAGATTGAGCTGAGCAACACGAAATCCTCTTATGAACTGAAGGACAATGCAGGGAATCTGTACGCGACCATCAATCTGAACAATTTCAAGATTGTGAACCTGAGCAAGCAGTACTACACGTTCCGCCATGTGGATGTCATCCCGGACGGCACTGAGACACCGGCCACGGAACCGACTTACCAACTGCCCGACAACTTTGGCGCGATTAACGCTACGGACGGTTATCTGATTGACCCGGCTTTTTACCAGAAGACCGTGGCTGGCGCACCTTCTTTCAATAACGCTAACGGCATCTATGCGCAGCCGTTCGTGCAGCACCAAGGTACGGATTGGGGAACAGTGGCAGCAGTCGGCCAGAAAACCAGCCTGTACTGCTATGAGAATGCCATGTTCCGTCCCGCACAATACACTTGCTATGGAACGGGTATCATGTTCAGAGGTGCCATGACCCCAAAGCAGATCTTCGATGAGTTGGGCAATGTGGTTCAGTCCACCCCGGCAACCATCTATTACTTCAACTACAAGTTCTATACCTCTACTACGGCGGTGAAGAATGTCGGTAAGGGCAAGATTCCTACTGCGGGTGACAACGCCACTGACGAGGAGTTGAAGTCGTACCAGATTTACCGTTTCTACAACAACAACGGTGGTTACAGCACGTACTACAACTATTGGATCAAGCACGTGGACAATAACAACCCGACCTACCTCGGCGTGATGGAGTACAGCATTGTCCGCAACAACATCTACCGCGTCAATGTGACCAATATCAAGGCGTTGGGTCCCGGTACTCCTGACACCGACATCAAGCCGATTGAGGATGATGTACGTTTGGATATCGCCTTTAGTATCAAGCCGTGGATTGTCCGTGGCCAGGATGCTGAACTGGAATAATTTATAAATGATTAAACTCGAATATTACTTTGAATGATGAAGCTGTCTGCTCTTTTTTGGTCGCTATGCTCAATCCTGTTGGCGGGTTGCTCGTGGGTCAATGACAACTATGACCATTGCCCTACGGGGACGTGGATACAACTGTCGTACACGTACAATATGTTATATTCCGAAGCGGTCTCCACGCAAGTCTCCAACGCTTCTGTGCTCGTGATGGACAAGGAGGGAAACTGTGTGGCGCAAGAAACGGCAGACAGCGTCGCATTGGAGGTAAACCACTACCGGATACGCCTTCCGGAGCTTCCAGCGGGCGACTATGACATCCTGGTGTGGGCGGGTTTGAATGATCCTCACTATCAGCTGGCCGGGACAGAAGTAACGCTGAGGCTGGCCGGTGAAGTGCAGGAGGAGGCACTCGACGGGCTGTTCTTCGGACGTTCTGAAAGCGTGACTATCGATGGAGCATACCGTGTCATTGACGTATCGCTGGTGAAAGACACAAAGTTGATCACCACAACTTTGCAGCTGCTGTCGCAACAAATCGGCCTGGATGCTGAGGATTTCCGGCTGGAAATCTGTGCGTCCAACCGGACCATAGACGGTTACAACACGCCGTCGGGTACCGTGAGTTATGCTCCTTTCCAACATCGTGCGGCCCAACTGGATAGTCTGCATGTGGTACAGTCGGGTTTCCATGTGCTTCGTCTGACCGTGGGCGACGGGGCGCGCATGAGGCTGGTTCATGTTCCTACCGGGTCGCAGGTCTTCGACATTCCCTTGACGGAATACCTGGTCCTGGCCGGTATGACTGACTTTCTGGAGATGGGCGAACAGGAATACCTGGACCGTGAAGACCATTTCAACCTGCTGTTCTTCCTCAACGAGACGCAGTTGCCGGAACGTCCTTATACGTGCGCTGTCCTGCAAATCCGAAGCTGGGTGTTACGGCTGAACGAGACGGAACTGGAGTAGTTCCTGTTTCTGAATACGAATGGACAACCGGGGCTCCGTTCTGCACCATCAGAACGGAGCCCCGGTTGTCTCGTGCCGGCTGTGCCGCACGGGGACGGTCAATGGCCTTTAGGCATTCTTCGAGAACACTGGGTTGGCGCCGGAGGTGAGGCGAAGCGCTTCCGGATGCTCCTTTACGAACGACTCGATGTGGCGGACGCGCTTCTCTTCCAGAATCTCATCGACCGCTATCAGGATGCCTGTCTCCTCCACGTCGCCGAAACCATCGTTGATGGCGGTGCCGAACATCCGCATGGTGGGAGAGAGGCTCATGTAAGCGTTGACCAACGGCGGAATGTTGTAGCCCAGCTTGCGGACTTCCGTGTTCAGAATCTTATAGTCCTCCTTGAAGGTGTCGTAGCAGAAAAGCTGCTCCAAGGCCTTGGGGTCTGCTTCCAGCTGTAGGGGCTGCATGGGGGTAATCAGGCCGTCCTTGTCCGAGAAATGCTTGTGGAGGAAGTACAGAATCATGTCGCGTCCCAGCCGGTGGTAGCTGGGGTACATGGTCATCTTGCCGAAGAAATACTTCATGGTGGGTTTGATGACGGTCAAGGCACCCAGGCCGTCCCACAGGTTGTCAAGGGCGAACAGTCCTTTTGACCCTGCACGGGTGGACTGGTATTCGAGCGTGACGAACGAGCGTCCCAGTTCCACCGTCATGGGCAGGAACTCTTTCAGGAACCGCTCGGAGAAATGGAACATGTGGGCGGTGGCCAAGAGAGGCTTGCCTGCCTCATCAAACTCCACTTCGTCGCCGAAGAGGTAACGATAGCCGCCCAGAATCTCTTCGGCGTCCGGATTCCACACTACCAGCTGCTGGTAGGGGTGTTCCATCAGGTCATATTCGTCCAGGTCCAGCGCCTTGCCGGTTCCTCCTCCCGCTGCCCGGAAGGCAATCTCACGCAAGCGGCCGATTTCCCTCAGCACGTTGGGCGCGTTCTTCCAATCCACGATGTATATCTCATTGTGACTCTTATTTGTGGTCCGCAACTGTCTTTCGGCAGTCAGTTCAGCTTTCAGCAGCTCCCGGTCAACCGGTGCAATAATCTCTTCCATATCTTGTAATGTTGTCTTTATCATAAGGTATAGACCAGCTCCCTCACGTAGTCCGCCCATTCTGCGGGCGACTTGGAGCGGTCGAATGTCTGCCAGGGAATGGGTTTCCCGATAACGACCTTGAACGTCTTGTGGCGGTTCTTCAGCATCTCGTCCGCCAAGTAGAGCATGGCGAGGTTGACCTTGATGCCCAGCCGCTTACAGGTGTTGGCCAGGTTGTAGAAGAAGTCGGAGTTGCGCCCCTCGAAATGGATGGGCACCACCCAGCGCCTGGTCTCCACACTCTTGGTGACAAAGGTCTTCTTCCACGGCAGGTCCTTGATGACTCCCTGCTGGCGCCGCGAGCACAACCCCGCGGGGAACATGATGATGTGGTTGTCCGACCGGAATCCGGCCTCCACCATCTTCGGGAAGTCACGGCTTTGCTGGCCCGTCTTGTTGATGGGGATGCACAGAGGAGCCAGTCCGCTGAGGTTCATCAGCAGGTCGTTGACCAAGTACTTCACCTTTCCGTCGTAATGCTTGCCCAGCAGCCAGCCCAGCGCCACGCCGTCCTGTCCGCCCAGCGGATGGTTCGACACAAAGGTGCACAGTCCTTCCGAGGGCAGGTTCTCCTGGCCCCGCACATCCAGTCGGGCGTCGAGGAACTCCATGCACTCTTCCAGAAAATCGACTCCTTTCTTGTCGGTCACCCGGAGCAGGAACTCGTTCAGCTCCTCCTGGTGCACGATGCGTTTGAGATAGGAGGCCACGAAACCTGGTACGTATCGGGCCTTTTTCCCCATCTTCTGCTGCAGTATCTTATCAATATCAATTAAAAAGTTCGATGGCTCAGACATTCTTTTCTTCTGTTTTTATTTTGCAAAAGTAACGTATCTTTTCCAATTAATCCCATTCCTGACAAAAAAATGAAACCTAAAGTGCCAAAGAACAGAAATTAGTTGGAAACGAAACCTTCAAACTGCACACATGGGTATTGGAGTGTGCAGAAATGGAACGGAAAGAAAGTGTAAAAAACAACCGACCTGTTGATAACTTTTCAGGAAGGATAGCGGCTGGTATTCTTTTTATGTGTAATTTTACCGCCTGAATTGGATGATGGAAGAAACGTATCACAAATAGCTTATTTTTTATGAACGAAACAGAACAGACTTACCACGTCCCGGTCCTGCTGGACGAGAGCATTGACGGGATGGACCTTCACGATGGCGGCATCTATGTGGATGTGACATTCGGGGGAGGAGGGCATTCGAAAGAAATCTTACGACGTATGGGGCCTGACAGCCGCCTGTTCAGTTTCGACCAGGATGAGGACGCGGAGCACAACCTGGTGGAGGACGGGCGGTTCACGTTCGTGCGCAGCAATTTCCGCTACTTGCGCAATTTCCTGCGCTACCACGAGGTGGAGCAGGTGGATGCCATCCTGGCAGACCTGGGCGTGTCGTCCCACCACTTCGATGACGCGGAACGGGGCTTTTCCTTCCGTTTCGACGGCCAGCTGGACATGCGGATGAACAAACGGGCGGAGCGCACCGCGGCCGATGTCGTCAACGAGTATGACGAAGAGCGGCTGGCGGATGTCTTCTACCTGTATGGCGAACTGAAGAACAGCCGCAAGCTGGCGGCTGCCTTGGTGAAAGCCCGCCAGCAGCGGCGGATGGCCACGATTGGTGATTTCCTGGAAGTGGTGAAGCCTTTCTTCGGACGCGAGCGCGAGAAGAAAGAGCTGGCCAAGGTGTTCCAGGCGCTGCGGATAGAGGTGAACCAGGAGATGGAGGCACTGAAGGAGATGCTGGCCGCCGCCGCCAAGGTCCTGAAGCCGGGCGGACGGCTGGTGGTCATCACGTACCACTCATTGGAGGACCGCATGGTGAAGAACATCTTCCGGACAGGCAATGCGGAAGGCCGGCAGACCACGGACTTCTACGGCCGTGTGCAGTCGCCCTTCCGGCCGGTGAACAACAAGGTCATCACTCCGGGCAGCGACGAGCAGGAACGCAATCCCCGCTCGCGCAGCGCCAAACTGAGGATTGCAGAAAAAACGGAGGCAACTGAATCATGAACGAGAAACAGACTGACGCCCGGCAGAAGCATCCGGACCACGGACACATCAGCCTGCGAAGCATCCTGGGCGGTGACTTCCTGGCGCATGACTTCCTGAGAAGGCAGGGCAACCTGCTGATTCTGGTGGTCATCATGACCATCCTGTATGTGGACAACCGCTACTCCAGCCAGATGGAACTGATTGAGATAGACCGCCTGAAGAAGGAACTGGTGGATACGAAATACGACGCGCTGACCGTCTCGTCGGAACTGACGGAACGGAGCCGGCAGTCGCGCATTGAGGAATACATATCGACGGAAGAGGGGGAGAACTCCTTGGGGACTGCCACCACTCCGCCCTATCTAATTAAGGAGGATGACTGACCATGATACCCGGACAAAAGAACATCTTGCTGCGATACACGTTCATCGTGTTGATATTCGCCTTGCTGGCCATCGCCATCATTGTGAAGGCGACCATTATCATGTTCGGTGAGCGGCAGTACTGGAAGGAGGTGGCCGACCGGTTCGTCAAGGAGAACGTGGTGGTGCATCCTACCCGGGGCAACATCATCTCGTCCGACGGGAAGCTGATGGCCAGCAGCCTGCCGGAATACAAGATATACATGGACTTCGTGGCGGGAGGCGAGCAGAAGGATACGATGCTGATGAACCACCTGACGGAAATCAGTGAGGGATTGCATGCCATTTTCCCCGACAGGAGCGCCAAGGAGTTCCGCAACGTGTTGCTGGCCGGACGGAAGAAGAAGAGCCGGAACTACCTCTTGTACCCGCGCCGCATCTCGTACCTGGAGCTGAAGGAGGTGAAGAAACTGCCGGTTTTTAACCTCTCGAAATACAAGGGGGGATTCCATGAGCTGGCGTTCAACCAGCGCAAGAAGCCCTTCGGATCACTGGCACGCCGCACGCTGGGCGATATGTTCCCCGATGTGGCGCAGGGGGCGAAGAACGGACTGGAGCTGACGTACGACTCCATCCTACGGGGACAAGACGGCATCACGCACCGCCAGAAGGTGATGAACAAATACCTGAACATCGTGGACAAGCCGGCGGTGGACGGGTGTGACATCATCACCACCATCAACGTGGACATGCAGGATATCGCCGAGAAGGCGCTGACCGACCAGCTGAAGAACCTCGGTGCCGTGGACGGCGTGGCAGTGGTCATGGAAGTGGCGACCGGAGAGGTGAAGGCGAATGTCAACATGCAGCGCGCGGGCGACGGCAACTATTACGAGATGCGCAACGCCTCGGTGAGCAACCTGATGGAGCCCGGCTCCACCTTCAAGACGGCCTCCATCATGGTGGCTTTGGAGGACGGGTATATTACCCCTGATTATGAGGTGGACACCGGTAATGGAGTGGTGAACATGCACGGCAGCCCGATGAAGGACTGGAACTGGTACAAGGGCGGGTATGGCAAGATTGATGTGACCCGTATCCTGGAGGTGTCGTCGAACGTGGGGGTATCCTGCATCATCGACAAGTTTTACGGCAAGGATCCGCAGAAATTCGTGGACGGACTGCGCCGCATGAGCATTGACACGCCGTTGCACCTGGGCTTTGTCGGCGAGGCCAGCCCGCGTATCCGCGGCCCGAAGGAGCGCAGCTATTTTGCCGCCACCTCCCTGCCGTGGATGAGCATCGGCTATGAGACGCAGATACCGCCTATCTATATCTTGAACTTCTACAACGCCATCGCCAACAACGGGGTGATGGTGAAACCGAAATTCGTGAAGGCCATTGCCAAGGACGGGGAAATCCTGGAGGAGATTCCTACCGAGGTGGTGAACCCGAAAATCTGTTCCGACTCCACGCTGACCATGATTCGCACCATCCTGCGCAAGGTGGTGTCGCAGGGCTTGGCCAAGCCGGCCGGCAGCAAGCAGTTCAGTGTGTCGGGCAAGACGGGTACCGCCCAGATTTCACAGGGCGCGGCGGGCTATAAGTCGGGAGGCGTCAGCTACTTAGTCAGCTTCTGCGGCTATTTCCCCTCCGAGAATCCCAAGTACAGCTGCATCGTGCAGATTCACATTCCTCACGGGCCGGCTTCGGGCGGCTTGCAGGCCGGCAGTGTGTTCAGCAAGATTGCCGAACGGGTCTATGCCAAGCACCTGTTCTACAACCTGTCGCACGCCAAGGACTCCACATCGGTGCTGGTGCCCGACGTGAAGCAGGGCGATATGGCCGAGGCCGCGCTCGTACTCCGGTCGCTGAAGGTGAAAGGCAACAGCGAGTCGGTGCCCGACGTGAATTATCCCGTGTGGGGGACGGCCAGCCGGTCGGATACCCACACCGAACTGAAGTTGCGCAAGCCGGACGCGAAGCGGGTGCCCAGCGTCATCGGCATGGGCGCGAAAGACGCCGTCTATCTGCTGGAAAGCCAAGGACTGCGCGTCCGCCTGCACGGAGTGGGACAAGTGAAGTCGCAGAGCCTGTCTGCGGGTTCGGCGCTCCGCAAGGGACAAACCATAGTATTGACACTTAATTGATGAAGTAATATGAGAATAGCTGAAATTCTGAAAGCAATTCGTGTAGCAAGCATTGTCGGAACCACCGACAAGGAATTGAAAGGAATTGAGATGGATTCCCGCCGCGTGCGGGAAGGCGGCCTGTTTGTGGCCGTCAGAGGTACACAGGCTGATGGGCACGCCTTCATCGGGAAGGCCATCGAGAACGGTGCGGTCGCTGTGGTGTGCGAGCAACTGCCCGAAACGCGGGTGGAAGGCGTGACGTACATACAGACGGCCGATACGGAGGAGGCTGTGGGCCGGCTGGCGACCGCCTTCTACGGCGACCCGACCTCGAAACTGGATTTGGTGGGCGTGACCGGCACCAACGGAAAGACCACCATCGCCACCTTATTATATAATATGTTCCGTCGGTTCGGCTATAAGGTCGGACTGCTCTCGACGGTCTGCAATTACATTGACGGGGAAGCGATTCCTACCGACCATACCACGCCCGACCCCATTACCCTGAACCGGTTGCTGGGACGCATGGCGGACGAAGGCTGCAAGTATGCCTTCATGGAGGTCAGCTCGCACTCCATCGACCAGAAGCGCATCGGGGGACTCCGGTTTGTGGGGGGCATCTTCACCAATATCACCCGTGACCACCTGGACTACCACAAGACGTTCGAGAATTACCTGAAGGCGAAGAAGGCGTTCTTTGACGGACTGCCCAAGGAGGCTTTCGCCTTGACGAACGCTGACGACAAGAACGGGATGGTGATGGTGCAGAACACCCGTGCCAAGGTGGCGAGCTACTCGCTGCGCACGTTGTGTGACTTTAAGGGGAAGGTGCTGGAGGACGGCTTCGAAGGAATGCTGTTGGACATCAACAACCGCGAGGTGAACGTTCAGTTCATCGGCCGCTTCAATGCCTCGAACCTGCTGGCGGTCTATGGGGCCGCCTGTCTCTTGGGCAAGCAGCCGGAGGAGGTACTGCTGGTACTGAGCACGCTGCGACCGGTGAACGGCCGTTTCGACGCGCTCCGTTCGCCCAAAGGCTATACCGCCATTGTGGACTACGCCCATACGCCCGACGCGTTGGTCAATGTGCTGGATGCCATCCACGAGGTGCTGCGGGGCCGGGGAAAGGTCATTACGGTGGTCGGTGCCGGCGGCAACCGCGACAAGGGCAAACGGCCCATCATGGCCCAGGAGTCGGTCAAGAACAGTGACCGGGTCATCATCACTTCCGACAATCCCCGTTTTGAGGAGCCGCAAGACATCATCAACGACATGCTGGCCGGACTGGGCAAGGACGACCTGCGCAAGGTCCTCTCCATTGTGGACCGTCGCGAGGCCATCCGCACGGCCTGTCTGCTGGCGGAAGCCGGAGATGTCATCCTCATTGCCGGCAAGGGGCACGAGGATTACCAGGAGGTGAAAGGGGTAAAGCACCATTTCGATGACAAGGAAGTGGTGCGCGAACAATTTGAAAACGAGCAATAAGACGATAAGAGATGTTGTATTACCTGTTTAGATACTTGGAGCAGATGGACTTCCCGGGAGCGCGGATGTTCGGCTATGTGTCGTTCCGTGCCCTGATGGCTGTCATTCTCTCCCTACTGATTTCCGCCATTTTCGGCGAGTTTTTCATCCGTCTGCTGAAACGCAGGCAGATTACCGAAACTCAACGTGACGCTTCCATCGACCCCTTCAACGTCAATAAGGTAGGGGTGCCGACCATGGGAGGGGTCATCATCATTGTGGCGGTGCTCATTCCCTGCCTGCTGCTGGGCAAGCTGGAGAACATCTACATGATACTGATGCTCGTCACGACCCTCTGGTTGGGTACGCTGGGCTTCCTCGACGACTACATCAAGGTGTTCCGCAAGGACAAGGAAGGCCTTCACGGCAAGTTCAAGATTATCGGCCAGGTGGGACTGGGACTGATTGTCGGACTGACCCTGTACATGAGCCCCGATGTGGTCATCCGCGAGAACGTGGAGATTCAGCAGGACGGCCGTGTGGTGGAGGTCATCCACAAGGCGCAGGACCAGAAATCGACCAAGACCACCATCCCGTTCTTCAAGAACAACAACCTGGATTATGCCGACTTTGTGGGCTTCCTCGGCGACAAGGCCAAGGACGTGGGCTGGATTGTGTTCGTGCTGGTCACCATCTTTGTGGTGACCGCGGTCTCGAACGGCGCCAACCTGAACGACGGCATGGACGGCATGGCGGCGGGCAATTCGGCCATCATCGGGGCTACCTTGGGAATCCTGGCCTACGTGTCGAGCCACATCGAGTACGCCAGTTACCTGAACATCATGTACATTCCCGGCAGTGAGGAACTGGTCATCTTCATCTGTGCCCTGATTGGTGCGCTGATTGGTTTCCTGTGGTACAATGCCTTTCCGGCACAGGTGTTCATGGGCGACACGGGCAGCCTGACCATCGGTGGCATCATCGCAGTGTTGGCCATTATCATCCACAAGGAACTGCTCATCCCCATCCTGTGCGGCGTGTTCCTCGTCGAGAACCTTTCGGTCATCCTGCAGGTGAAGTATTTCCAGCGGGGCAAGAAGAAGGGCGTGAAGCGGCGCATCTTCAAGCGTACGCCCATTCACGACCATTTCCGGACCACGATGGCACAGCTGGACCCGCAGTGCAGCTACCTGATTACGTACCCGTCGAACGTGTTCCACGAGTCGAAGATTACGGTACGCTTTTGGATTGTGACCATCGTGCTGGCCGCCATCACCATCATTACATTAAAGATACGATAACAAAACAATAGAGAGCCATGGCAAGAATTGTCATTTTAGGAGCCGGAGAGAGCGGCGCGGGAGCAGCCGTACTGGCGCAGAAGAAGGGGTTCGACACGTTTGTGTCGGACATGTCCACCATCAAGGACAACTATAAGCAACTGCTGGACGAGAGAGGCATTCCTTGGGAGGAAGGCCGGCATACGGAGGAACTCATCCTGAACGCGGACGAGGTCATCAAGAGTCCGGGCATTCCCAACGACGCCCCCATGATACGGAAGGTGATGGAGAAGGGAATCCCTGTCATCTCGGAGATTGAGTTCGCCGGACGTTACACGGACGCGAAGATGGTCTGCATCACCGGCAGCAACGGCAAGACCACTACCACGTCGTTGATTTACCACATCTTCAAGAAGGCGGGGCTGAACGTAGGACTGGCGGGCAACATCGGCCAAAGCCTGGCGTATCAGGTGGCGGAATACGACTATGACTATTATGTCATCGAACTCAGCAGTTTCCAGCTGGACAACATGTACAAGTTCCATGCCAATATCGCGGTGCTGATGAACATCACGCCCGACCATCTGGACCGTTACGGACACCAGATGCAGAACTACGTGGACGCCAAGTTCCGCATCATCCAGAACCAGACCGATGAGGATGCTTTCATCTTCTGGAACGATGACCCCATCATCCAGCGCGAGCTGCACAAGTACGGCATCCACGGCCATTATTATCCTTTTGCCGCCAAGAAGGAGGCCGGACTGGCCGCTTTTGTCGAGGAGAACAAGGTGTGGTTCATGGAGCCCGTGGCGTTCAACATGGAGCAGGAAGAGCTGGCCCTGACCGGCACGCACAACTTGTTCAACTCGATGGCGGCCGGCATCTCTGCCAATATCGCCGGGGTGAAGAACGAGTGCATCCGTGAGGCTTTGAGCGACTTCAAAGGGGTGGAGCACCGGCTGGAGAAAGTGGCGCGGGTGCGCGGGGTAGAGTACATCAACGACTCGAAGGCCACCAACGTCAATTCCTGCTGGTACGCCCTGCAGAGCATGAAGACCAAGACCATCCTGATTCTGGGAGGAAAGGACAAGGGCAACGATTACAGTGAGATTGCCGACCTGGTGCGGGAGAAGTGCAGCGGTCTTATCTTCCTGGGTCTGCACAACGAGAAGCTGCATGCCTTCTTCGATGGCTTCGGACTGCCCGTTCGCGACGTGCAGAGCATGAAGGACTGCGTCGATGCCGCTTACGAGATGGCCCGCAAAGGAGAGACCGTGCTGCTGAGCCCTTGCTGCGCCAGCTTCGACCTCTTCAAGAGCTATGAGGACCGTGGCGACCAGTTCAAGGCGTGTGTAAGAAACCTTTAAACATCGTGGCGCATGGACCTGCTCAAGAATTTCTTCAAAGGCGACAAAGTCATCTGGATTATTTTCCTGCTGCTTTGTACGGTTTCCATCATCGAGGTGTTCAGTGCGTCGAGCACACTGACGTATAAGAGCGGCGACCACTGGGGACCCATCACCAACCACTTGGTGCTGCTGATGGGAGGTGCCTTCATTGTCTGGATTATCCACAACATTCCCTGTAAGGTGTTCAAGGCCGGTGTGGCCTTGCTGCCTATCGCCTGGGTGCTGTTGCTCATTGTGCTGGGCATGTCGGCCATCAACGGGGCCAGCCGTTGGATTGATTTGGGCTTCATCCAGTTCCAGCCGTCCGAGGTGGCCAAGATGGCGAACATCATTGCGGTGGCGAAGATACTGTCGATGTTCCACACGGAGGATGGAGCAGGCAAGCCGGCGTTTAAATGGATCCTCATCGTGACCTGTCCCACGTTTGTCCTGATTGGGGTGGAAAACCTGTCCACGGCTGTCCTGTTAGTGGGCAGTGTCTATCTGATGATGTTCATCGGACGCATTCCCATGCGCCAGATGCTGATACTGACCGCCTTCGGCATCGGTTCGCTGATGCTGGCGTTTGCCACGGTCAAGCTGGTGCCCGGCGAAGTGTGGAACTCCATCGGGCTGCACCGTATGACCACCTGGCAGAACCGTCTCGGCACGCACATGAACGATGCGGTGATTCCTCCCGAAAAGTTCGACATCAACAACGACGCGCAGATCGCGCATGCCAACATCGCCATCGCCACCAGTAACATTGTGGGGAAGGGACCGGGCAACAGCGTGCAGCGTGACTTCCTGTCGCAGGCCTTTTCCGACTTCATCTATGCCATCATCATCGAGGAGCTGGGACTGGTAGGAGGGGCTTGCATCGCGTTGCTCTACATCATCCTGCTGATGCGCATCGGAAAGATAGCCCGGGGCTGCGACAAGCCCTATTACTCCTTCCTCGTGATGGGCATCGGCATCCTGTTGGTCACCCAGGCCATGTTCAACATGCTGGTGGCCGTAGGCATCATGCCGGTCACGGGGCAGCCGTTGCCGCTCATCAGCAAAGGCGGTACCTCTACCTTGGTCAATTGTGCCTACATCGGCATCCTTTTGAGCGTGAGCCGGCATGTGCAGGAGCTGAAGCGACAGGAGGAGCTGGCTTTGCAGGCGGCGGAACAGGAGCATGCTGCCGGTTTGCCGGACGAGCAGAAAGAGGCGGCTATCCTGGACGAAAAAGAGGAAAAACAATGAAAAAGTGGTAAAAACGAGTTTGTTTCTCCGTTTATTTCTACCTTTGCAGAAAATTAGACAAGACATGAACAGGCAATTGAGAATCATCGTGAGCGGCGGTGGCACCGGGGGACACATTTTCCCGGCCATTTCCATCGCCAACGCCATAAAGGAACAACATCCCGACGCCGACATCCTTTTTGTGGGTGCGGAAGGAAGGATGGAGATGCAGCGGGTGCCCGCTGCCGGATACCGTATCATCGGTCTGCCCGTCGCCGGGTTCGACCGTCAGCACCTGTGGAAGAACTTCAGCGTGCTCGTCAAGCTCGTCAGGAGCCAGTGGAAGGCCCGGAAAATTCTCCGTGACTTCCGTCCGCAGGTGGCGGTCGGGGTAGGGGGCTATGCCAGCGGCCCTACCTTGAAGGCGGCCCAGGGGATGGGCATCCCTACCTTGCTGCAGGAACAGAACTCATATGCAGGTGTCACCAACAAGTTGTTGGCGAAGAAAGCCTGCAAGATTTGTGTGGCCTACGAGGGGATGGAACGTTTCTTCGATGCCAGCAAGATTATGCTGACCGGCAATCCGGTACGGCAGGGACTGACCCGTCCGGTGCTGGGACATGATGAGGCGGTGCGCTGTTTCGGACTGGACCCGCAGAAGAAGACCGTCCTCATCGTGGGAGGCAGTCTGGGGGCGCGTACGCTCAACCAGTGTGTCATGCAGGGACTGGAGAAGGTGAAGGCCTCTGGCGTGCAGTTCATCTGGCAGACCGGCAAGTTCTACATTGTCGAGGCCAGGGCCTGTGTGGCGGCGGCGGGGCCGTTGCCCATGCTTTACACGACCGACTTCATCGCTGATATGTCGGCCGCCTACAGTGCCGCCGACCTGGTCATCAGCCGTGCCGGAGCAGGCTCCATCTCCGAGTTCTGCCTGTTGCGGAAACCGGTCATCCTGGTTCCGTCGCCCAATGTGGCGGAAGACCACCAGACCAAGAATGCCTTGGCGCTGGTCGATAAGGAGGCCGCCCTCTATGTGAAAGACGCCGAAGCGGTGGAGAAGCTGCTGGATGTGGCTGTCCGTACCGTGCAGGACGCTGACAAATTGAACCAATTAAGTAACCATATTGCCCGTCTGGCCTTCCAGGACTCTGCCAATGTCATTGCCCGCGAAGTCTGCCGGCTGGCCGAAGAAAACCTCAAGAACCATGGATGTTAATACTTTGAAAGCTGTCTATTTCATCGGCGCCGGCGGCATCGGCATGAGCGCGCTGGTCCGTTACTTCCTTTCGAAAGGCAAGGAAGTGGGCGGTTACGACCGTACGCCGAGCGAGCTGACCGAGAAACTCATCCGCGAGGGGGCCGCCCTTCATTACGAGGAGGATGCGGCGCTCATCCCCGCTCCGTTCCGTAACAAGGAGACGACCTTGGTGGTCTATACGCCCGCCATCCCGTCCTCCCATCAGGAACTGGCCTATTTCCGCGACCACGGATTCGAAATCCAAAAGCGGGCCCAGGTGCTGGGCATGCTCACCCGTACCGAGCGGGGGCTCTGTGTGGCAGGCACCCACGGGAAGACCACCACGTCCACCATGGCTGCCCACCTGCTGCACCAGTCGCACGTAGGCTGCAACGCCTTTCTGGGAGGCATCTCCAAGAATTACGGCACCAACCTGTTGCTGTCGGAGAAAAGTGATCTGGTGGTCATCGAGGCCGATGAGTTCGACCGTTCGTTCCACTGGCTGACTCCCTACGCTACGGTCATTACGGCCACCGATTCCGACCACCTCGACATCTATGGCACACACGAGGCCTACGTGGAGAGCTTCCGCAAGTACACCTCCTTGGTGCGTCCCGACGGCTTCCTGATTCTCAAGCAGGGACTGGGCTGGCAACCGGACATTCAGGAAGGGGTGACCGTCTATACCTATTCGGTGGAAGAGGGTGACTTCCATGCCGAGAACCTCCGCATCGGCAACGGCGAGATTGTCTTCGACTATGTGTCGCCGTTCGGCGATATCCGCGACATCCGGTTGGGCGTGCCGGTGTATGTCAATGTCGAGAACGGCATTGCCGCGATGGCGTTGGCCCAGATAGGAGGAGCCACGGCCGAGGAGATTCGTGCGGCGATGGCTTCTTTCCAGGGTGTGGACCGTCGTTTCGATTTCCAGTTGAAGACCGACCGGGTGGTCTTCCTGAGCGACTACGCCCACCATCCGGAAGAAATCCGGCAGAGCGTCACGTCCCTGCGGAGGCTGTATCCCGACCGGAAGCTCACGGCTGTCTTCCAGCCCCACTTGTTTACCCGTACCCGCGACTTCTACCGCGAGTTTGCCGACAGCCTTTCGCTGTTGGATGAAGTCATCCTCCTGGACATCTATCCGGCCCGTGAGGCCCCGTTGCCGGGAGTCACCAGTCAGTTGATTTATGACCAGTTGCGTCCGGGCATGGAGAAATGCCTGTGCCGCAAGGAAGACCTGTTGGACTTGCTGAAAGGTAAATCCGTGGAAGTGCTCCTGACGTTGGGGGCAGGCGATGTGGACAATTACGTACCCCAAATCACCCAATTGCTGAAAGAAAGATGCTGAAGAGAATTCTCCTGTCCGCTGTGTTCCTGCTGGTGACGGCCTACTTGGTGCTGGCGGTGACCGTCTTCAACGGCCCTCCCGGCCAGCGCGAGTGTGAGGGGGTGGAGCTGACCATCAAAGACAGTTTCGACTATGGTTTTGTCAGTTCGTCGGAAGTCCAGGCCTTGCTCAAACGCAAGGGGCTGCTGCCCTTGAAGAAGCGGCAGGAAGACATCAATGTCCGTCTGCTGGAGGAGGAGCTCGACACCCATCCGTTTGTCAAGAAAGCCGAATGCTACCTCACCTCGGGAGGTAACGTGGCGATTGACATCTACCAGCGCATCCCTGTCTTGCGCGTCATGAGCGCCAACGGCGACGACTATTACCTCGACAACGAGGGGAAGATACTGGCCGCCCCCGGACGCTCCGTCCATGTGGCGGTGGCTACCGGTTCCATCGACAAGACCTTCGCCCAGACCCGTTTGTATGAGTTGGGAACCTATTTGCAGTCCCATCCTTTTTGGGAGGCACAGGTGGAACAAATCCATGTGACTCCCCGAAAAGAGCTCGAATTAATCCCCCGAGTGGGGAATCATGTATTATTTTTGGGAAAACCTGATAATTATAGCGAAAAATTCGCTAAATTGCAGGCCTTTTACGAAAAGGCATTGAACCAGGTAGGCTGGAACAAGTACAGCCGGATTAGTGTGGAATTTACGAATCAGATAATTTGTACTAAAAAAGAGAAGTAAGAGAGAGATATGGCAGTTACAGATTTTATAGTAGCCATCGAACTGGGCTCGACCAAAATAACAGGCGTGGCAGGCAAGAAGAATGCTGACGGCAGCATTCAGGTCTTGGCCTACGCCAGCGAGAAGTCATCCGACTGTATCAAGAAAGGTGTTATCTACAACCTCGACAAGACCACGCAGCTGATTACGACGGTCATCGGTCAGCTGGAAAGCCGGTTGGGCGCCACCATCCGGAAGGTGTATGTGGGCTTGGGAGGACAGTCCGTCCGCTGCATCCGCAATACGGAATCCAAGCAGCTGGAAGAGGACACGAAGATCTCCCAGGCACTGATTGACGAGATGTTGAAGGCCAACCGGGAGTTCCCGTTGGTGGACCAGGAAATCCTGGCGGTGGAGCCGCAGGAATACAAGATGGGCAACAACCAGTTGACCACGGAGCCGGTAGGGGTTCCCACCGACCGCATCGAAGGGCATTTCTTGAACATCATCGGACGCAATACGCTGAAAAGCAACATCCGCAAGTGTTTCCGCGATGCCGGCACCCGTCCGGGATATGAGATTGCCGACTACCTGCTCTCGCCGGTGGTCACCGCCCAGGTGCTCCTCACTCCCAGCGAGAAGCGATCGGGCTGCGCGCTGGTGGACTTTGGCGCTGAGACAACCACGGTGTCGGTCTATAAGAACAATATCCTGCGCCATCTGGCGGTCATCCCTTTGGGCGGCAGCAACATCACCAAGGACATCGCCAGCCAGCAGGTGGAGGAGGCCGAGGCCGAACAGATCAAGCTCACGTTCGGCAGCGCCTATACCGCACCTTCGGACGATGAGGAGGATGATCTCCGGGAATGCAGCCTCGACGGCAAGTTCTCCATCCGCGCGCGGAAGTTGGAGGACATCGTAGAGGCCCGCGTGGAGGAAATCCTGCAGAACGTGTGGAACCAGATGAAGCTGTCGGACTACAGCGACAAGCTGCTGGCGGGTGCTATCCTGACAGGCGGAGCGGCCAACCTGCCCGACCTGGAGGAGGCTTTCACCCGTATCACCAAGATGGACAAGGTGCGCACCGCCCTGACGGGCAGTGTGGAGCTGGAAGGACGTTCCGACCTGATTCCGCAGGACGGCAGCCAGAACACCTTGCTCGGACTGCTCGCGGCCGGAAAGGAGAACTGTTGCAAGATTGATTCCCGCAACCAGCAGACGGATTTCTTCGACATGGAGGCGCAGCAGGAGGAAGAGAAGAAGCGCAAGGCCGAAGAGGAGGCCCGCAGGAAAGCCGAAGCCGAGGCGGAAGCCAAGCGCAAGGAAGAAGAAGAACGCCGGAAGGCGGAAGAGGTCTCCCGCCTGAAACGTCTGGAGGAGGAACGCCTCCGGCAGGAGCAGATGCGGCAGGAGCAGCGCAAGAGAGACTGTGAGGCCCTGATTGCCGCCGCCGAGGCGCACAAGCGCAAGAAGGAATTCAAGCGGGCGCTGGAACGGGCGATGGCGGCACAGGCCATGCATGTCTTCGAGAAGTCGGCCGAAATCGACCTGCTCATCGCCGACATCAAGCGGCTGCGCGAGGAGAACAATCCCTTCAAGCGGGTCATCAACCTGCTCCGGAACGGAGCCGATGAAATCATGAAAGACTGAGCGGCGGAGGAACTGAGAGACAACTTCGATTAAAAAAACTAACACTATAAACGAATAGATACAATATGTCAGACGAATCAACAATGCCCTTCGACTTCCCGAAGAACTCGCCCAGCATCATCAAGGTGATTGGTGTGGGCGGTGGTGGTGGCAATGCCGTCAACCACATGTACCGAGAAGGCATACACGATGTTACATTCGTAGTCTGCAATACCGATAATCAGGCGCTTGAGGTGTCGCCTGTCCCTATTAAGCTCCAGCTGGGCCGTGAGGGTCTGGGGGCGGGCAACCGTCCCGAGAAGGCACGTGCCGCTGCCGAGGAGAGTCTGGAAGAGGTGAAACAGATGCTGAACGACGGCAGTTGCCGCATGGCCTTCATCACCGCCGGTATGGGAGGTGGTACCGGAACGGGTGCCGGCCCCATCGTGGCCCGGACAGCCAAGGAGATGAATATCCTGACCGTGGGCATCGTTACCATCCCCTTCCTGTTCGAAGGGTATGTGAAGATTGACCAGGCCCTTGACGGAGTGGAGGAGATGAGCAAGCACGTGGATGCCTTGCTGGTCATCAACAACGAGCGCCTGCGCGACGTGTACTCCGACCTGAGCGTCATCAATGCGTTCGGCAAGGCGGATGACACACTGTCCATCGCGGCCAAGAGTATCGCCGAAATCATCACCTTGCGCGGTACCATCAACCTGGACTTCAACGATGTGCGCACCGTGCTGAAGGACGGTGGCGTGGCCATCATGAGTACGGGGTACGGCGAGGGCGAAGGACGTGTGACACAGGCCATCAACGATGCCCTGCACTCTCCGCTGCTGAACAACAACGACATCTTCAACTCGAAGAAGGTGCTGTTCGTCATCACTTACAATCCCGGTAGCGAGCTGATGATGAACGAGATGGACGAGGTGCACGAGTTCATGAGCCACTTCGGCAAGGAGGTGGAGACCAAGTGGGGACTCTATTCCGACGAGACCCTGGAGAAGAAGGTGAAGTTCACTATCCTCGCCACCGGCTTCGGCATCAAGGACGTGCCGGGCATGGACAACGTCATCAAGAAACGTACCGCCGAGGAGCAGAAGCGCCTGGAGGAACAAGAAGAGCTGGAGCAGAAAAAGGACGAACGGCGCAGCGAATACTACGGCCCGCAAATCACCGGCCGCAACAACCGCAAGCGCCGGCACAACCTGTACATCTTCACGCAGGAGGACCTCGACAACGACGATGTCATCAGTATGGTGGAAACCACACCGACGTTCCAGCGCAGCAAGGCGGTGCTGGAAGGCATCCAGTCGAGAGCCATTGCGGAGGAACCCTCTTCGGGCCCGCAGTCTGACAATGGGATGTCCAGCTCGATGACCATCAGCTTTTGAACCGTAAGTATCAACCCTTAAACATAACGATGAATATGGCATTATTCGAACAAATCAGCAACGATATCAAGGAGGCCATGAAGGCCAAGGACAAGGTTCGTCTGGAAACCTTGCGCAACATCAAGAAATGTTTCCTCGAAGCCAAGACGGCTCCGGGAGCGAACGACACGCTGACCGATGACGCGGCGTTGAAAATCATGCAGAAACTGGTGAAGCAGGGCAAGGATTCTGCCGCCGTCTATGCGGGACAAGGCCGTGCCGACCTCGCCGAGGCCGAACTGGCACAGGTGCAGGTCATTGAGACCTACCTGCCCCAGCAGCTCTCGGCCGAGGAGCTGGAAATCCGCCTGAGGGACATCATCGCCCGTGTGGGTGCCACTTCCGCCAAGGAGATGGGGAAGGTCATGGGCGTGGCCTCCAAGGAACTGGCCGGACTGGCCGAAGGGCGCGCCATCTCCGCCAAGGTCAAGGAACTGCTGGGCTGACCGGCGTCCCTATACAGAAAGCCACCCGGCACCCACGGTGCAGTCTGCAAAGACCGCCGGGGTGCCGGGTGGCTTCTTTCCGTCGGGCCGGAACGACAGGCCCTATATTTCCGTATCTCCTTCGATGAATTGTTCCACGAACAGGTTCTCCCCGTCGAAGACGGCGTACGAGAACTCCGTAATCCAGTCGCCCAGCATCACCATCCGGGCCGTGCGGCTCAGCATCAGGTCCAGCAGGATGTGACGGTGGCCGTAAACGAAGAAATTGATGTCGGGATGAGTTTTCAGGTAGCGTTTGGTGAAGAGCACCAGCGGCTCCTTGTCCTCTCCCATGTACTCGGGCTCCTTCCCGTCCTGTCGTTTCAGCCGGCTGTGTTTGGCCCATTCCAGTCCCAGCTCGATGCTCCAGCGGGGGTGCAGCATCGAGAACAGGCGTTGCAGGATGCGGTTGTGGAACATCCTGCGCAGCACCTTGTACGGGTAGTCCCCGTCGCCCAGTCCGTCGCCGTGTGCCAGGAAGAACTCTTTACCATACATCTCGCAGGTCAAGGGTTGCCGGTGCAGGATGACACCGCACTCCTTTTCCAGGTAATCCCCACACCAGATGTCGTGGTTGCCGATGAAGAAATGCACCTCCACACCCCGGTCGGTCAGTTCCGACACCTTTCCGAGGAAGCGGGTATAGCCTTTCGGCACCACTAACTTGAACTCGTACCAGAAGTCGAACATGTCGCCCAGCAGATAGACGGCTGCCGCCTTGTCCTTGATGCTGTCCAAGAAATTCACCAACCTCCGCTCCTGTGTCCGTCCGTGCGGGATGGCCCGCGAGCCCAGGTGCGCATCCGACAAAAAGTAGATATTCTTCATCTTCTCCTCCTTTCTTTGTTGGGATTACAGGAATCCCAGTTCCAGTTTCGCTTCTTCGGTCATCATGTCCTTGTCCCACTCCGGCTCGAACACCAGGTTGACCTGTGCGGAGGTCACTCCGTCCACCGACTCAATCTTCTGTCGGATGTCCTCCATGATGAAGTCCGCCGCCGGGCAGTTGGGGGCTGTCAGTGTCATGTCCACGGTCAGCTCTCCGTTGTCCTGGAGGTCAATCTTGTAAATCAGTCCCAGGTCATACACGTTCACGGGGATTTCAGGGTCATATACCGTTTTCAGCATATCCACGATTTTTTCCTCTATTTTCAATTTGGTCTCGTTGTCCATTTCTTGCTCTTTCTAAATATTTCATGCAAACTTACGTAAAATCGTCGGAAAAATCAACGGGAAAGGGCAGAATATTCGTTGCCGGTCTTCAATTTGTATCCATGTTATCCTGCGATTGTCTTTGAGGGCGTGCCGCTTACGAAGTATTCCATGTCAATGGAATTGCAGGAACGCTTTCCAATTCCATCTACCCTATTAGAAATAAAGCAGATACGTAATCAAGAAAATCCATTGTTAACATTTGAAGTAGGCTATACGAGCTTGATAGCCCAGGGAGCCAGTAATGGCTACAAAGTAAAAGACTGCAGCAATTTCTTCCCTTCCTTTTCGTTAGGGTCACATATATAATAATGTGAAGACATATCAAATACCTTATGCAACACGTACATCACAGCAGCCGTGAATTGGGTCATCCCGAAGGAGCGTATCACCGACATCACTTCCGTCTTTGACAGTACGGGAGTGCCCAATCCCTCGCTCCACATTCCCTGTGACTGCAAGTCCCTGCACTCCATCACATCATGATGCCAAACCTTCAAGGCATAGTAGCCATCCATGAGTTGACGCAAGCCCATGCCACCCTCAATCACATGACGATACAGATGCACCAACTGATACACCACATTCACCGATGAAGTAAGCACAGGGAAACCAAGCAGGCATTTGTTCTGATGACAAACATCAAACTGTTCCTTGAACCATCGCTGCAACCTCCAGTTCCTCCAAGGAGAATACAAGGAGGCGGCACGGTAATGAACCTCAACCTCCGTTCCCTCCATTTTGGGAGCCGCATTTCCCGCCAACCTGTGCTGCATCTTCACATATTCTATCACCGCCCTGCGCCCCTGATAAGCTACATATTCCACCTCATGTTTACCAGTTTGGACAGCAATTGCAATATCCTTTAAAGGGATTGCCCATACATCAATGCCTCCACATTGCCTCCTCATCCTCAATTCCTCAGGATAATTCAACGTGTTCCCCTGTCCGTTGAGGATGCAGCATTGCAATCCATCATGCTCATATTGTTCACACAATTGACGGCATTGTTCATTCAGCAAAACATTCTGCTTCTCCACCTGCAACGCCAGCTCCCTCCACTGCAACCTTAGTTCAGCAGGGCATACGACACCC
>JAQXRG010000158.1 GCA_029218405.1 Bacteroidales bacterium | reverse complement strand
TCTTTCAATGATGTTCAGGTTCGGCGAATAAGGTGGGAGGAAAAGCAGTTGAATGCCCAATTCCTTCGCCTTGTCCATGACAGCCTTGCAATGTTGGTATCGCGCATTATCCATTACAACCGCTATCGGTATATCCGGTGTCATGTCCCGGAGCCTTTGCAAGAACATTTCCACCGTTTCCGCTGTGATATAAGTGGTGTTCTCTACTGTAAATACTTCTTTGGTAACGGCATCAACGGCCCCTAACACGTTCAGTCTGTTTCTTCCAGCTGCCGTTTTCAGATACACTCTTTCCCTTGACCACACGTTGCACACAAAGGCGGAAAGCGTGAAATGCACTGCATCAGAAAACAGCAGGCGGCATTTACCAGCTTGTGATTCAGTTATATATAACTGCAAGAAATCCAGCCATTGCTTCTGCAAAACGGAGTTTGCCTTACCGGGTACCTGTCCCATCTTACGGAACTTATAGCCGTGCGACTTGAGGAAATGTCGTACCTGTGTCGGCTTCCTGTCCACACCGCAGACTTCCTTGATACGGGCACAGGCTTCCTTGACGGAACGAACCGGAGACGAGTCAAGAGAAGACAGAATGACAGAGGCGTGGGATGCCAGTTCCCCACTGCGGTGGTGTGGATGGGTGGACAATAAAGCGGAAAGGCCTTCACGGTTATATTGGAGTATCCAGTTACGCACACTATTCCTATGGCAACCGCAAAGACTGGCTATACGGTCACAACACAGGCTGGGATTACATAGCTTCATATACAATGCGGAGTATCTTTTGCGGATGATCCTTGACTTATTCATTTCTTTTTCGTACCTTAGCCGATGAAATATATCATCTGTATATTTTACTGTAAGCATCGTTTTTATGTTTAGGCAACATAAAGATGCTTACTTTTTTTGTTTTGCACAAAATTATACCGCGCAAAGTATATATAAATATTACCATGGTCTCTGTCAATTTCATAGCCATAAGGTATCTTGCCACCTGCATACCGCCCTTGCTCAGCCATCACTTTTTTTGTGCGCTTAAAACGCTTGATTTTAATGTCCATTTCTTGTTCCGCAACTTCGCCAAGAATTTCAATAGTCATTTTAGATGCAGTGTTAACGGATTTGTCAGGATTTAGAAACTCTATGCCACTAGTCTTGATTTTGAGTTGAATTTTCTTGTCTGCAAAGTATTTCAGTAATGGAGTAAGTATTTCCATACGACGTGCTAGACGAGAAACCTCCCATATATAGACACAATCAATTTCAGGGTCTAGTTTAATATGTTCTTTCATATCCCAGATACCATCTCTATCCAGTTCTATGTCAACCAGACCTCGCCGAGTTTTAACAGTCTCTATTTCTCCAATTTTTCTTGCAGACTCACCTAATCGGGGTATGAGAATAATATGCTCTTTGTCGTTTATATACCCATCTGCAACAGCCATTTTGATACATTCTTCCTCTTGAATATCCAATTCCTGTAAATCAGTGGATACCCTAGTCATGATAATGCACTTTGTTGTTTTACTCATAATTTTACTTTTTATAGGGACTTAAAACTGACACGCAGAACCCTAGGTAATAATCCGATGCAATACAACAGGAGGCCCGTCACCAAGCCGTTCACCGCCCCCCGCCGCCGCTCCGATACCCGGTTGATGCGGTCCGACAGGCCAAGACGCGCGCCCACCACCGCACCGACCGCCAAGCTCAGGATGAACAGCACGGGGTACTCACTTTTCGCCATGTTCGGCAAGGCAGCGTTCGCGCCCAGCACCAGACAGCACAGCCGCAGTCCGTTGAACAGCGCCTGCTTGTACTTCTCGCCGATACCGGTCCGCAACAACGCACCAAAGGCACCACCCACAAGGATGGTGCCTGTATTGACTATGGTTCCTAACATATCCGCCGGAGATTACAAGCTGTCGCCGAAATCGCTTCTGAACTTGGCCACGAGCTTTTCCTGCCAGTCGCCGATGGGCTTCAGACGGCCGAAGAAGAAACGGAGCACTTCGGGCTCTTCTTCCCACTGCAAGCCACCGATGAGGTGACGGTTGTCGTAGAGCCACTTCACACGGTCGGCACAGTACTTGATCTGTGACAGGGTGAACACACGACGCGGACAAGCCAGACGCAGCAGCTCCAGTTCGGCATACCGCTCGGTGCCATCCACGTTACGCTGCTCGGAGATGGTGCCACGCTCCATTCCTCGGATACCGCCGGCGATGTAGAGGGCGGCGGCCAGCGCACCGGCCGGATACTGGTCGTGCGGCATTCCCGGCAGGAACTCGGAAGCGTTGATGTGAGCGCCCAGACCGCCGGCAGGCGTAATCATCGGTACCCCGTAGGCATCGAGTTCCTTCACCAACTGCTCGATGAAGATCGGGCCTTGGCTGATAATCTCCTCGTCCATCGTTTCCTGCAGGCCGACAGCGATCGCTTCCATCGAACGCACTTCCATACCTCCGTAGGTGAGGAAGCCTTCGAACAGCGGAATCAGGGCCTTCATCTTCAGGATAAGCGACTCGTTGTTGGAGATGATGCCACCGCCACGGGAGAAGCCCAACTTGCGGCTGGAGAAGTAGATGAGGTCCATCTGGTCGCTCAGCTTGCGGGTAATCTCGCGGATGCTCATGTACTTGCAAGCCGCCTCGCGGGTCTTGATAAAATAGAGGTTGTCCTGCAGCAAGGAAGCGTCGAGCACACTCATGATGCCGTGCTTCTTACAGATGGCAGCCACCTTCAGCATATTGTCCAACGACAGCGGCTGTCCGCCGATGAGGTTGGTACCTGCCTCGATGCGCACGAAGGGGATATGGTTGGCACCCACCTTCTCGATGAGGGCTTCCAAGCGCGGGATATCGAAGTTGCCCTTGAAGGGATGGTCGTTCTTGGGTTCCAGTCCTTCCGGAATCACCAGTTCCTCTACCGAACCGCCCATGCGGGTGATGTGCGCCTTGGTCGTGGTAAAGTGGAAGTTCATGGGCACCACGTCGCCGGGCTTTACGAAGGTTTCCGCCAGGATATTCTCACAGGCGCGTCCCTGGTGGGCCGGCAGGAAGTATTTCATGCCGAACACGTCCTCGATGGACTTCAGCAAGCGGTTGCAGGTCTCCGAGCCGGCATAGGAGTCATCGGCCTGCATCATGGCCGCCATTTGGTTGTCCGACATCGCGTTCACGCCCGAGTCGGTCAGCATGTCCATGAATACATCCTTATTTTGGAGCAGGAAAGTGTTGTTGCCTGCTTCGTTCATCTTTCTCATACGTTCTTCCACAGGAGGGAGAAACAGTTTCTGCACGACACGTACTTTGTGCATTTCCAAAGGAACCTGCTGGTCCGGGCAATAGAATTTTACAGTTGACATTGTTGTAATGTTTTGTTTTGTTTTCAGGTACTTATTTAATAAATTTCTCGTTTTTCATGTAAATCGGCGGCAAATATATACATTCTCTGTCATTTCATCAACAAAATCGTCAAAAAATGTTCGGATTTGTATTTCTCACATCTTCTTTGTACCTTTGCGGCGCAAACGACAGTATTCATCCCTACATTATAAATAAAGAAGAAGCTATGGTATCAATAGACGGACTGGCCGTGGAATTCAGCGGCACCACCTTGTTCAGCGACATCAGTTTCCAGATTAACGAGAAAGACCGCATCGCCCTGATGGGCAAGAACGGCGCGGGCAAATCGACCTTATTGAAAATCCTGGCGGGCGTACGGCAGCCTACGCGGGGAAAGGTGACCGCCCCGAAGGACTGCGTCATCGCCTACCTGCCCCAGCACCTCATGACGGAAGACGGGCGCACCGTGTTCGAAGAAGCCTCACTGGCTTTCGCCCACCTGCACGAGATGGAGGCGGAAATCGAACGGATGAACCAGGAACTGGCCACCCGCACGGACTATGAGAGCGACTCGTACATGGCGCTCATCGAGAAGGTGGCGGCCCTGAGCGAGAAGTTCTACGCCATCGACCTGACCCACTTTGAGGAGGATGTGGAGAAGGCACTCCTCGGTCTGGGCTTCGAGCGTTCGGACTTCAACCGCCCCACGAGCGATTTCAGCGGTGGCTGGCGGATGCGCATCGAACTGGCCAAGCTCCTGCTGCAGAACCCCGACGTGCTGCTGCTGGACGAGCCGACCAACCACCTCGACATCGAGTCCATCGGCTGGTTGGAGGAGTTCCTGATGAACAGCGCGAAGGCGGTGGTGGTCATCAGCCACGACCGCAAGTTCGTGGACAACATCACGACCCGCACCATCGAGGTGACCATGGGCCGTATCTATGACTACAAGGTCAACTACTCGCAGTACCTCACGCTGCGCAAAGAACGGCGCGAGCAACAGATGAAGCAATACGAAGAACAGCAGAAGATGATTCAGGAGACGAAGGACTTCATCGAACGGTTCAAGGGGACCTACAGCAAGACACTACAGGTGCAGAGCCGCGTGAAAATGCTGGAGAAACTACAGTTGGTGGAAGTGGACGAGGAGGACACCTCGGCCCTACGCCTGAAGTTCCCGCCCTCGCCCCGCAGCGGCAGCTATCCGGTGACGATGGACGGCGTGGGCAAGACGTACGGCGACCACACAGTGTTCCGCAATGCCTCGCTCACCATCGAACGAGGGGACAAGGTAGCGTTCGTGGGACGCAACGGCGAAGGAAAATCCACCTTGGTGAAGTGCATCATGGGCGAGCTGGAGCACGAGGGCACGCTCACCCTGGGCCACAATGTGCAGATTGGCTATTTCGCGCAGAACCAAGCCTCGCTGCTGGACGAGAACCTGACCGTTTTCCAGACCATCGATGAAGTGGCGAAGGGGGAAATCCGCAACAAAATCCGCGACCTGCTGGGAGCCTTCATGTTCGGCAGCCCGGAAGCGTCGATGAAGAAAGTGAAAGTATTGTCGGGCGGCGAGCGCACCCGGCTGGCCCTGATGCGCCTGCTCTTGGAGCCGGTGAACCTGCTCATCCTGGACGAGCCGACCAACCACCTGGACCTGAAGACGAAGGACATCCTGAAGCAGGCCTTGGCCGACTATGACGGCACGCTCATCGTGGTATCGCACGACCGAGACTTCCTGGACGGACTGGTGACCAAGGTCTATGAGTTCGGCCACCAGCGCGTAAAAGAGCATCTCTGCGGCATCTACGAGTTTCTGGAAACCAAACGGATGGAGAACCTGCAGGAACTGGAAAGAAAAAAGTCCTGACAATCGGCGCGAAAATGATTGTCATCCAGAAGAGAGGAGCGCTTCAGTCCTCCTCCTCTTCCACCTACTCTTCTTCGGCTTTCACCTGGTTCAGGCGGTCGGTCTCCCAGTCTTCCCACTGGTCGGGACGGGGCTCCGTACTGCGGGCAACGGTCCGGCGCTCTTCTTCCAACTGTTTCAACTGACGTTCCTGCAGTGCCCGCTGATAGGCATACCATTCCCGCCACTGGAAGAAGGACGGACAGTGGCTGTCATGCCTGTGCAAAAGCCAGTTGATAAAATAGACAATAAGAAAACTGACAGCAAACACCGCTATCATCATCACAAGACCCAAAAGGAGACCAGAAACCATACGTATCAGGATGCAAGGAAACAAATCCCTACCGGAACAGTGCGCATGATAGGACTCGAACCTACACGTCTCACGACACCAGATCCTAAGTCTGGCGCGGCTACCAATTACGCCACATGCGCCTGTCATTGGGTAGAACGGCGGCAAAGGTAGGGCTAATTTTTGAATTTCACAAATTTTCCGCTCATTTCTTCTGCAAGATTTCACACGCACGCTCGATGATGGTGTCCTTCCCACGCGCCATGTCCTCGGGGGTCATATCCACCTTCACATCGGGATCGATGCCGAACTCCAGCTGCCGCATCGAAGGGTCAAACATGGGGCTGGCGGAAAAACGGATGCTCCAGCCGCAGGGCAACTCGGAGGTGAAGGGCAGACCGGAACCACCGCCGGTCCTGTCGCCCACCACAGTGACTTGCGGAAACTGGCGCATGCAGTTGACGAAATCGTTCGTGGCACTATAGGACACACGGTTGGTGAGCACCACCACAGGCTTCTGCCACCGTATGCCAGAGGAAGGCTCCACATAGACGGGATGGGGGTCGGAAAAGTCATCGTGACCCGGACCGGTCTTGTGGCGGATGTAGCCCACCAGCACCCGCTCGTTCGTGAAGCGGGCGGCCAGCCGCTGGGCAGTGGTCAGGTCGCCGCCACCATTCTCCCGCACATCGACAATCAGTCCGTCGCACACCGCCAGGCGGCTCAAGGCCTGGCTGAGGTTGCCCTCTCCCAGACCAGAGGCGAAACTGCCGACATGCAGGTAACCGATGTTGTTCTCCAACAGCTGATAGACCAGCGCCGACGAACGGACGTAATCCTTGCCTAAATAGACCCGCTGGAGGCTGTCGCTGAAGTTGCGGGGATAAGCGTCGAACCACTCGCGGTACTGCGAGGTGCCGATGGAGCTGGAGAGGTTGACGTGGCCGTCGCGCAACTCGGCCACCATCTCCGACAATACTTCGAAGAGCTGCTCGCCTGTCATGGTGTCGGTGATGCGGCGAGCATAGCGTTCGTGCACCTCGTCCCAGTCGAGCCCGTACTGTTCGTGCTTGTAGGTGAGGAAACAATACTGACGGTCGATGATGCTCCACAAGGTCTCAAAGTTGGCCTGGGGAGAATGGCCCTGCACGTCCTGGCGCACACAGGCACCGAGCAGCAGGAAGGCGATGGCAGCACAGAGGAGAAGGAAGGTTCGCTTCATGGTATCAATAGAAGAAGGAGGTGGAACGATACTCCCGTCGGGCATCGAGCAGACGGAAGTGGCGCACATAGCCCACCAGGAGGCTGTGCGTCCAGGAATGGTACTTGAGATGGTGGATACGGGTCTGCCGGATGTCGGCCAGCCAGCCGACACGGCACACGCCTCGGCCTACGGGGACATCCACCGAAAGCAGCTGGCGGAAGGTCGGACGGTTGTGAAGGGAAGTGAAGACCACGTTGTGCCAGCCCCCTTCACCGAGGGAGAACATCTCGTAATAGGACTCACCGTACTGGGGAGAGAAGGCCAGTCCCACTAACGGCAGATGGGCCTGCCAGGCCACCCGCAAAGGAACACTCCCGACCCGGCAAAGAGCGGTCAGGCGAGCGGCAGCCCCCAAGGAGAGCGTCGCCTTCGCCTGGGCGGGATTGTTGGAGTTGCGGTGATTGTAGATGCCTCCCACTCCGGCCTCCACTTGCGGACCGGCGGTGCCGGTGAGCCAGGAAGTGAGCGGAAACGGTCGTTGCAGGGAATAGGCGTACTGCAGCATCCCGCTGTGCATGTAGGCACTCTTGGCGGGATTGTGGGTGTAGGTGTAATCTGCCTGCACCCAGTGCTGGGACAACCAGGTGCGTCCCCACCTACGGACACCGCGCACCTGTTCGAATACGATGCAAGCACCGCCGCCGGTGTATTCCAACGGAGTGAGGTAGGTGTCGAGGGTATGGGCCAGTCCACCCCCTACTAACAAGGAGCGGGCAAACTCTCGGGGTGCCGGCGGGCTGTCGGTCCCCTGCGCGGACATCCGGCTGAGGGGGAACGCCAGCACCGCTATCCAGAAGGCCACCCGAATGAACGGCCACCGGTTACACATCAGAGTTCTCATGAGTGAACAGGTTCATTTGTCCGTTCTCATCATCGGCCGTCCCTCCAGCTCCGTCGCCTTCCAGCACTTCAGCCGAATCGGACACCGGTTCGGGGCGACGGACAGGTTCAAGCTCTTCCAGTTCGCCGATGGTGTAGGTGGTGAGGCGCTTTCCTTTCGCCTTGAAGCTCTTGACCCCCACGAAATCAGCCGCCTCAACGACCAACGGTTCGCGGAACGCGTCGTTGCCGCCAAAGGTCACCCGGATACGAGGATACGCCTCGCCGCTGAGCAGCAGCAACCGGTTGGAGCGGTTCTCGCCCAAATAGTTCTGACGACGGGAGGTGTTCTCCAACGGGAACCGCTTCAGGTACGGATAGTTCTGCTGGTCGGCATCGTAGAGCACGGCGGTCCAGACCTTGTCAGGATTGTACTTCTCCATCAGCTGAATATCGGAGTCGTAATGGTTGTTGAGATCGAAATCCGTGGTATGGAACTCTCCGTTCTGGTGCACCACAAGGATGGTGTCATCGCTCTGGAATTCCCCGAGGTAGTCACCGCGCCCGTCGTAATTGAGGCGGAGCACATCGGGGTCGAACCACACTTTCCGGCCTCCCAGCGTGGAGCCTCCCCGCTGCTTCAGCCCGATCTTGTGTACCTCGAACTTGGTGAGCAAATTACCCATCGACTGGCGGCCCTTGATGTTGATTTCACTGAAGTCGCGCTCGAACACCAGCTTCTTGATGCGCGGGTTGGGACGCAGGGTCACCTTAATGATTTCCGCCTCACCGTTGGCATTGGCCGTGAAATAGACAATGCGCGAGCCGGGGGTTCCTTGGGTCACGTCGTACTCACGGTCACGAATCATGGACGTGATGTTGAAGCGCTTGATGTAATGGAAGCCATCGGTTCCGTCGCGATAGATGACATTGTAGATGGTTCGCTTGTCATTCTTCTTGAAGACATTGACGTAGAGGATATTCTTCCCGACAAAAAGTTTGTCGGACACCCGCACAATCTTGTACTTTCCGTCCTTGTAGAATACGATGACATCGTCGATGTCGGAACAGTTGCACACAAACTCGTCCTTCTTCAGCCCCGTCCCGATGAATCCCTCGTCGCGGTTGATGTAGAGTTTCTCGTTCGCCTCGGCCACCTTGGTCGCCTCGATATTGTCGAAGCTGCGGATTTCGGTACGGCGGAGATAGAGCGGACCATATTTCTCCTTCAGGCGGGTGTACCAGTCCACGGTGTAGTCCACGATGTGAGCCAGGTGGTTGTCAATGTCGGCTATCTGTCCTTTCAGCCGAGCGATGAGTTCATCGGCCTTTTCCTTGTTGAACTTCAGGATGCGGGCCATCTTGATGTCCATCAGGCGGAGGATGTCCTCCTTCGTCACCTCGCGCACCATCTGAGGATAGTACGGAGTGAGCCGCTCGTCAATGTGGGCACAGGCGGCATCCATGTTCTCGGCCTGCTCAAAGGGACGGTCCTTATAAATACGCTCCTCAATAAAGATTTTCTCCAGGGTAGCGAAGTGAAGGGTCTCCTGCGCCTCCGCACGCTGGATATTCAGTTCCTCGCGCAACAAGGAGAGGGTATTGTCCGCCGACTTGCGCAGCACGTCGCTCACGGTGAGGAAGTGAGGTTTCTTGTTGTCGATGACGCAGCAGTTGGGCGAAATGTTCACCTCGCAGTCGGTGAAAGCGTACAGGGCGTCAAGGGTCTTGTCGGACGAGGTACCCGGAGCAAGGTGAACCAGGATCTCCACCTTCCCCGCGGTATTGTCATCGACCTTGCGCACCTTGATCTTTCCTTTCTCGATGGCCTTCAGGATGGAGTCGATGAGCGAGGAGGTAGTCTTGCCATAAGGAATCTCACTGATGCAAAGGGTCTTGTTGTCGAGTTTGGAAATCTTGGCCCGTACCCGTACCACGCCACCCCGTTCTCCGTCATTGTAGCGGGACACGTCAATAGATCCGCCGGTCTGGAAGTCGGGATACAGCTGGAAAGGCTCGCCCCGGAGACAGGCGATGGAGGCATCGCAAATCTCGTTGAAGTTATGGGGAAGAATTTTCGAAGACAAGCCTACGGCAATGCCTTCCACTCCCTGCGCCAGCAGCAAAGGGAACTTGACAGGCAAGGTGACCGGTTCCTTGTTGCGCCCGTCATAGGAAGACTGCCACTGGGTGGTCTTGGGGTTGAACACCACGTCCAAGGCAAACTTTGAAAGCCGTGCTTCAATGTATCGGGGAGCGGCGGCTCCGTCGCCCGTCAGAATATTGCCCCAGTTCCCCTGGCAGTCAATCAGCAGTTCCTTCTGGCCCAGCTGCACCAGCGCGTCGCCGATGGAAGCGTCGCCATGCGGATGGAACTGCATGGTGTGGCCCACGATGTTGGCCACCTTGTTGTAGCGTCCGTCGTCCAACCGCTTCATGGAATGGAGGATGCGCCGCTGCACAGGCTTCAGTCCGTCGTTGATGTGCGGCACGGCACGTTCCAGAATCACGTAAGAGGCGTAATCCAGGAACCAGTTCTGGTACATGCCGCTCAACTGGTGCTTCACGTGCCCGTCCTTCGCGTCGGCTGGCTTGTAATCGGAGTGTTCTTCGTGACCGGAAGACTGCATCCCTTCCCTGTCGATGGTATCTTCGCTCATATCTATAGATTTTCAGTGCAAGTTAAGTATCGCACAAAATTAGGAAAAAATACGGATAATCCGTTCCTGTTTTCAACTTTTTATGATACCGACGGGGAAGAAGTGGCCGTAAACTGCCGCAAAACGGGAAGTGCCATGGGCAATCCGGTCAGGAAAGCGCAGAAATCGGCCACTGCCTGGCACATCTCTACCCCCTGCAGTCCGAAGTACGCGGGCAGCAGCAGGATGCAGGGCACAAAGTAGAGTCCCTGACGGGCGGAGGACATCACCAGCGCACGCACCGGCTTACGGATGGTCTGCAGCATCATGTTGCAGAGGATGACGTAGGCCCCCAGCGGCAGGGTGATGAGCTGCCAGCGCAGGGCACGGGCCCCGATAGCGATGACCTCCGGGTCGTCCGCCCGGAACCACGACACCACAGCAGGTGCCTGCCAGTAACCGGTCACCGCGAACACGAACAGGAACACCGTGCCGGTTTTCACACAGAACCAGAATCCTTGATAGACCCGGTGGTAGAGCCCCGCACCGTAGTTGAAGCCACACACCGGCTGGTAGCCCTGGCCGAATCCCACCACAAACGAATTGATGAACATACAGATGCGGGTGACAATGGACATGGCGGCAATGGCGGCATCGCCATACCCTCCGGCCGCCACATTGAGCAGGATGGTGGACAGGCTGGACAATCCCTGCCGGCACATGGACGGACTGCCGCCCAGGACGATTTCCTTCAACAAGGCCGGACGGGGCGAGAAATTCCTGAAACGAATGCGGATGTTGGTGCCCCGACGGTCCATCAGTACCAGCACCACAAAGCTGCAGACCTGGCTCACCAACGTAGAGAAGGCGGCACCAGCAATGCCCAAGTCGAAAACAAAGATGAGCAGAGGGTCCAGTCCCACGTTCAGCACCGCCCCCACGATGATGCCCACCATGGCATAGACGGCATTGCCCTGGAACCGCATCTGGTTGTTCAGCACTAAGGACGAGGCCATGAAGGGAGCCCCCCACAAGACAATGCCGAGATACGTGCATGCGTAAGGCAGGATGGTAGGGGTGGAGCCCAGCGTGCGGCAGATGGGCGTAATGAACAACTGCCCCACGGACAGAATGAGCAGCCCCGCCAGAAAGGCGCAGAAGAAACCGGTGGAGGCCATGGTCTCCGCACTGCGGTAGTCCCGCGCTCCCAACATGCGGGAGATGTAGTTGCCCGATCCATGCCCGAAGAAAAAGCCGAACGCCTGGACGATGGCCATCACGGAAAAGGAGATGCCCACCGCCGCTGTCGATTGGGTATTGAGCTGGCCCACGAAATACGTGTCGGCCATCACGTAGAACGAGGTGACCAACATACTGACGATGGTGGGTACGGCCAATTCCCCGACCAGCCGGGGCACAGGGGCCGTCGTCATCCGGACGTATTTGTCTTTCGCGGTTTGCGACATGGTATTCGGATTGGTAAAACGGTGGCAAAAATAGCAAAAAAATCGGCACTCCGTCCCCTTCCTCCCCCAAAAAGAACTTCCCTCGTAAGATAAATTAATAGACCCATAGTGCTTATATGGGGATTATTGCCTATCTTTGCAGCCTGTTAAACAGGGATATTAAGTAAGAAAATTCTAAATAAGTAAAGAAAAATGGCACAAGAAGACGTTTTCAAGAAACTGGTTTCACACTGCAAGGAATATGGTTTCGTATTCCCTTCCAGCGAAATCTACGACGGACTGGGCGCCGTGTATGACTACGGCCAGAACGGTGTGGAACTGAAGAACAACATTAAGCAGTATTGGTGGCAGAGCATGGTGCTCCTGCACGAGAACATCGTGGGACTGGACTCCGCCATCTTCATGCACCCGACCATCTGGAAGGCTTCCGGACACGTGGACGCTTTCAACGACCCCCTCATCGACAACCGCGACTCGAAGAAACGTTACCGTGCCGATGTCCTGATTGAAGACCAGATTGCCAAATACGACGATAAGATCAACAAAGAGGTGGCCAAGGCTGCCAAGAAATACGGCGAGGCCTTCAACGAGCAGGAGTTCCGCTCCACCAACGGCCGCGTGCTGGAGCATCAGGCCAAGCGCGATGCCTTGCACGAACGCTACTCGAAGGCCATGAACGCCATGGACCTGAACGAGCTGCGCCAGATCATCCTTGACGAGGAGATTGTCTGCCCCATCTCGGGCACCAAGAACTGGACGGAAGTGCGCCAGTTCAACCTGATGTTCTCCACCGAAATGGGTTCCACCGCCGACGGAGCCATGAAGGTGTACCTGCGTCCGGAAACCGCTCAGGGTATCTTCGTGAACTACCTGAACGTACAGAAGACCGGCCGTATGAAGATTCCGTTCGGTATCGCACAGATCGGTAAGGCGTTCCGCAACGAAATCGTGGCCCGCCAGTTCATCTTCCGCATGCGCGAGTTCGAGCAGATGGAAATGCAGTTCTTCGTGAAGCCGGGCACAGAGCTGGAATGGTTCAAGCGCTGGAAGGAAACCCGCCTGAAATGGCACAAGGCACTGGGCTTCGGCGATGACCACTATCGCTACCACGACCATGAGAAGCTGGCGCACTATGCCAATGCCGCTACCGACATCGAGTTCCTGATGCCTTTCGGCTTCAAGGAAGTGGAAGGTATCCACTCGCGCACCAACTTCGACCTGAGCCAGCACGAGAAGTTCTCGGGCAAGGGTATCAAGTATTTCGATCCCGAAATCAACGAGAGCTACACGCCGTTTGTCATCGAGACCTCCATCGGTGTGGACCGTATGTTCCTCAGCGTGATGAGCGCCGCCTATACCGAAGAAAAGCTGGAGAACGGCGAGACCCGTGTCGTACTGAAACTGCCTGCAGCATTGGCACCGGTGAAACTGGCTGTCATGCCGTTGGTGAAGAAGGACGGACTGCCCGAAAAGGCACGCGAAATCATGAACAACCTCAAGTTCCATTTCAACTGCCAGTACGATGAGAAAGACTCCATCGGCAAGCGTTACCGTCGCCAGGATGCCATCGGCACACCCTACTGCATCACCATCGACCACCAGACACTGGAGGACAACTGCGTGACCCTGCGTAACCGTGACACCATGGAACAGGAGCGCGTGGCCATCTCCGAACTTGACAACCTGATTGCGGACAAAGTCAGCATCACCAGCTTGCTGAAGACCCTGCAATAATCCTCTTAATCTGAAACTCACATGAAACGAGCATTTGGACTTGCACTTCTCTCCGCTTCCTTGCTGTCGGGACTCGCGTCCTGCAGCAAGGATACGGTGGAAGCCGACCCCTACGAAAGATGGGCTGAGCGCAACGAAGCCTATCTGGACTCTGTCATCCGGGTGTCCGAGAATCCTCCTGTAGGAGAGACTTGGCGGAAGCACCTGAACTATAAGATTAAATCGGAAAACCTGACGGGTGACATTGTGACGAAACGCGATTACGTCTATGTGAAGGTGCTGCAGGAAGGAAAGGCTGACGGCATCACTCCGTTGAGCACCGACACGGTCTATACCGCCTACAAGGGCTACCTGATGAACGGCACCCTGTTCGACAGTAGCTACACAGGCGACTTCGACCCGAAATTCACAGAGGCGACTTTTTCCACCCAGGCTTCGGCCGTGGTGACAGGTTGGACGACTGCCCTGCTGTACATGAAAGAAGGCGAACGGGTGGAGGTGTTCATTCCCCACACGTTAGGATATGGCACCAATGCCTATTCCTCCATTCCTGGCTACTCCGTGATGCGGTTCGACCTGTACCTGGACAAGGTCATCCATCCGCAAGGGCCCGAAAAATAAGGTCTGAAGGAGTTCGTAAAAAAGAAGTCAAAGGAGTTCAGACCGGAAAACGGCACTGTCAGGCCATTCGGCCGATGGATGACGTTTGTCCGCTTAGGTAGCTCCTTTGACTTCTTCCTGTTTATTGCTCTTTTCCCATCCGGCACATTATTTCCCCAATATCTCTAACAGGATGGGCCGTACGCCCCCTACAAAACACTCTACGCCAATCACCATCAGTATCAATCCCATCAACCGCATCATCACGTTATTGCCGGTCTCACCAATGATATTTACCAACCGGGTGGACAACCGCAAGATGATATAGGTCAGGATATAGACAAGAGCGATGACAGCCACTAACGTCACCTTCAGCGGCCAGGTGCCAGCATCGTCCATCAGAATAATTCCATTGGCAATCGCTCCCGGTCCGCACAGCATCGGAATGGACAGCGGCGTAATGGAAATGTCATTGGCATAGGCCTTGATTTCCTCCTCCTTCAAACGCGTGTTTGAATAACGGGCCTGCAACATGTCGTACCCAATCTTCAGGATAATGATGCCCGCAGCGATGCGGAAACCATTGGTGGAAATGCCAAAGAACTTGAAGAGGAACTGCCCGCAGAACGTAAAGGCAATCAGGATGACAAACGAAATGAACGTAGCCCTCCGAACAATATGCTGACGTTCCTGCTCATCCAGTCCGTTGGTCATGGTCAGAAACACGGGCATCGTACCCAAGGGATTGGTCAACGTGAAAAATGAAGTAAAGCACAACAGTGCGAAAGGAATGATTGTGTCCATACAGTTATAGTTTTCAAGATTACAACTACAAAAGTAATGAATGTCTGGCAAAGGCCAAAGAAAAGAGGGAAGAAAATCCCAAAAAGAAGCCAGTCTCCAGAACAGAGAAAGCTACGGAACGAAGGAAGTCCCGGAACAGGCTCCCCAGGACGAAGACCCCTGGGAGGAAACAAGAAGGCTCCCCGGAACAGAAGAAAGCCCCGGAGAACCTTTCGGCT
>JAQXRG010000157.1 GCA_029218405.1 Bacteroidales bacterium | reverse complement strand
CGTCGTCCACCACATAGACGTAGTAGATTTCGTCCATCTCCTCGGCCTGCAGACGCATCTCGCGCAGGCATTCGGGCATACTCCAGTTCTCGTTCACGATGACCATTTCTGTACCCATCAGACCGCCGGCCGTGTCCTCGTCGTACTTCAGCAGGTCCACGATGTCGCCCGCCTGCTCGATGTCCTCGATGTGCTTGATGACCTCTTCCTGCTTGTCCTCGTCCATCTCGCGGATGATGTCCACGGCATCGTCGGAGTCCATGTAGTCCACGAACCGCTTGGCGATGGTTTCCGAGGGCAGGATGTCGAGGAATTCTTTTCGCGCGTCCTCGTCCATCTCGATGAGCACGTCGGCCGCTTTCTCATTGTCCAGCAGCAGGTAGATGAACCTCGCCTCTTCCGTGTCCAGTTCGTTGCACAGTTCGGCGATGTCGGCCGGGTGCAGTCCGCCCAGCATTTCCTTCAGCTCGTCCGACTTCTTGCCGGCGATGAGTTCGGATACTTTGTTCACTTCTTCGTTTTCCATACTTGTAGTCTGTAGTTAGCGTTCTGTCTGGTTGTCCGTTCCGCCGGTCGGGGAGGAGTCGGCCAGGGCCTGCGCCACGCGGTTGGTCAGGGCGACAAACTCCTCGACCGATAATTGTTCGGGGCGCCGGTTGAAGAGGGGGTCGGCGCTGAGCGGGTGTCCTTTCTCCAGAATGGGGGAGATGGAGTTGCGCAGTGTCTTGCGGCGCTGGTTGAAGGTGGTCTTCACAATCTGCTTGAAGAGGCGTTCGTCGCACCCCAGCTCCTGGGTGTCGTTGCGCGTCATGCGGATGACGGCGCTCTTCACCTTCGGGGGCGGGTTGAACACGTGCTCGTGCACCGTGAAGAGGTATTCCACCCGGTACCAGGCCTGGATGAGCACACTCAGGATGCCGTAGGTCTTGTTGCCCGGCCGGGCGGCGATGCGTTCGGCCACCTCTTTCTGTATCATGCCCGTACAGCAGGGAATCAGGTTCTTGTAGTCCAGCATCTTGAAGAAAATCTGGCTGGATATGTTGTAGGGGTAGTTGCCCGTCAGCACGAAGGGGTTGCCTCCGAACACCTCGTCAAGCCGCATCTTCAGGAAGTCCTGTTCGATGATGTTCTCGCCCAGGGCGGCGAAGTGCTCATGGAGATAGGCCACCGACTCGCGGTCCAGCTCTACCACCTTGACCTCCCGGCCCTTGGGCAGGAGGAACTGTGTGAGCACGCCCATGCCGGGCCCCACCTCAAGGACGGGCAGGCCGGGGCAGGCATCCACCGTATCGGCGATGTCGCTGGCCACCTGCAGGTCGGTCAGGAAGTGCTGCCCTAAAAACTTCTTTGGCTTTACTGATTTCATTCCTTATTATTTAGTATCTTTGCAACGTGCAAAGGTAACATTAATCTTTAAAATAGAAACAGATTTTGGAACGAAGTGTACTAAAAAAGATCATCAGCAAGTCTGTGCAGGTCGGATTTCCCTTGCTTTTGGGGGCCGCCATCCTGCTGTGGACGTACCACGGGTTTGATTTCGCGCATCTGTGGAGGGTGAGCGCGAGAGGCATCGGCTACGGCTGGATGGCCTTCTCGTTGCTGTTTGGGGTGCTGGCCCACGTGCTGAGGGGCTGGCGGTGGAACCTGGCGCTGGCGCCGCTCGGCGAGTTCCCACGCCGCTCCACGAGTGTCTATGCCGTCTTTGTGGCCTATGCCGCCAACCTGGTGCTGCCCCGTGTGGGGGAGGTGTCGCGCTGCGGCATCCTGTCCCGGTACGACGGTGTGTCGTTCGCCAAGTCGCTCGGCACGGTGGTCACGGAGCGGGTCATCGACTCGGCCTGCGTGCTGCTCATCACGGCGGTCACTCTGCTGGTGCAGTCGTCCACCTTCTCTGCATTCTTCCGGCAGACGGGCACCGACGGGGCCTTCTTCCTCCGCCTCTTCACCACCACCAATTTCTACATTACCGTGGTGTGCTTGGTGGCCGTCGCGGTGCTGGGGGTATGGCTGGTGCGCAACCTGACCTTGTTCGGGCGGTTGCGCGGACTGCTGCAGGGCATCTGGCAGGGCTGCCTGTCCATCCGCCAGGTGCGCCGTCCCTGGCTCTACCTTATATATACTGCGGCCATCTGGACCTGCTACTTTTTCCATTTCTACCTCACCTTCTACTGCTTTCCCTTTACCGAGGGCTTGGGCTGGGCGGCAGGGCTGGCCTTGTTCGTGGCGGGCAGCATCGCCGTCATCGTGCCTACCCCCAACGGAGCGGGGCCCTGGCACTTCGTTATCATCACCCTGATGATGATGTTCGGCATTTCGAAGGAGGATGCGGGAATTTTTGCCCTTTTAGTACACGGAATCCAAACTTTATTATTAATTTTGTTGGGTATTTATGGATTAGTGGCCTTGCCGCTGTCCTACAGACTATCAACTCCAAAAAAAACAGTTCTATGAGTGAAATTCTTTCATTAGCTCCACAACAGGTGTGGAAAAACTTTTATGCGTTGACACAGGTGCCCCGTCCGTCGGGCCATTTGCAGAAAATCCAGTCGTTCCTGCTCGACTTCGGACAGAAGGCGGGAGTGGAAACTTTCCAGGACGAGGCGGGGAACATCATCTACCGCAAGCCTGCCACTCCCGGTATGGAGAACCGGAAGACCGTCATCCTGCAGGCGCACATGGACATGGTGCCTCAGAAGGTGAAGGAGACGGAGCATGACTTCGAGAACGATCCCATACAGACGTACATTGACGGCGAGTGGGTACGGGCCAAGGGAACTACCCTGGGGGCGGACAACGGCATGGGCGTGGCTGCCATCATGGCGGTGATGGAGGACAAGAGCCTGAAGCACGGACCGTTAGTGGGACTGGTAACCGCCGATGAGGAGACCGGCATGTTCGGTGCCTTCGGCCTGAAGCCCGGCACTATTGAGGGGGATATCCTGCTCAACCTCGACTCGGAGGATGAGGGGGAACTCTACATCGGCTGCGCCGGCGGCGAGGACCTGACCGCGACGTTGGAATACAAGGAAGAGCCGACCGACCCGGACGACGTGGCCTTGAAGGTGACGCTGAAGGGACTGCGCGGAGGTCACTCCGGCATCCAGATCGGCTGGGGACACGCCAACGCCAACAAGCTGATGGCTCGCTTCCTGAACCAGGTCATCGCGTACGACGAGGCGTGCTTGGTATCGTGGACTGGCGGCAACATGCGCAACGCCATCCCACGCGAGTGTGAGGTGGTCATCACGGTACCCGCCAGCGAGGTGGAGGACGTGGAGGCCTTTGTCGGCGAATGCGAGCAGGTGTGGCGCGATGAGTTCGCTCCCATCGAAGAGGGCCTGAGCTTCCAGTGCGAACGGGTGGAACTGCCGGCCCTGATGGTGCCCGATGAAATCCGCGACAACCTGGTGGATGCCATCTATGCCTGCCCCAACGGGGTGGAGCGGTTCATTCCCACCATCCCCGATACGGTGGAGACCTCGTCGAACCTGGCCATCGTGCAGATTGGCGGCGGAAAGGCTTCCGTGCAGGTGCTGACCCGCAGCGCGCGGGAGTCGATGAAGGATTATCGCAACACGGCGTTGGAGAGCTGCTTCTCGATGGCCGGCATGCACGTGGAACGTAGCGGCAGCTATTCGGGCTGGGAGCCGAACGTGAACTCGCCCATCCTCCACGCCATGAAGCAGAGCTATGCGGCGCAGTTTGGTACAGAGCCCGAGGTGAAGGTCATCCACGCCGGACTGGAATGTGGCATCATCGGTGCTGTCATCCCGGGACTCGACATGATTTCCTTCGGTCCTACGCTGCAGTGCCCCCATACGCCCGAAGAGCGTTGCCTCATCCCGACGGTCAGCAAGTTCTATGACTTCCTGACGGCGACCCTGGAGAATACGCCCGCGAAATGACCGGCGGAGGAGTTGTGACGGCGAACCTAAACCGATGAAGGATGGACGAACAGCTTGAACTGATCCGTGTGACGGAACCGCTTGATGAATGGGTGGCTGATGTGGGGCGCCTGCTGGCCCAGCTGACGACGCGAAGCATCACGTTCACTCGTGAGGACCTGGGAGCACTGGTGGCCTCGGACGCCTCGCGGCTGTACCTGGCCCGCCTGGGCGGCACGACCGTAGGGATGGCCACCATCGGCACTTACCTGGCCCCCACCGGCCGCAAGTACTGGCTGGAGGACGTGGTGGTCGATGTTTCCTGCCGGGGCAGGGGCGTGGCCCGTACGATGCTCGGCGCCATTGCCGCTACCTTGGAAGGGGGCACGACGGCGAAACTTTACCTCACCTCGAATCCCGCGCGGGTGGCGGCCAACCGCCTCTACCAGTCGATGGGCTTCGAGCGGAAGGTCACCAATGTGTATTGTTCTACACTTCCCCTGCCAGCCACGCATCGATGAGGCGGCGGGCGATGCTTAGTTTTTTCGGAATTTCCGGCAGCTGGTCGCGGGTGAAGAAGTCACCCGCGCTCAGCTCCTCCGCTTGTAGCTTGATGGTGCCGCCCGCATAGTCGGCGGTGAAGCCTACCATGATGCCGCTGGGGTAGGGCCACGGCTGGCTGCCGAAGTAGCGCAGGTTGCGGATGGTCAGTCCGGTCTCTTCCATCACCTCCCGGTGAACGCATTCCTCCAGGGTCTCGCCGGGTTCCAGGAAGCCGGCCACCAGTCCGCGGTAGGCGCCTCGGAAGTTGCGGGCGCGGACCAGCAGGATGCTGTCGCCCTTGCGGATGAGCACGATGATGGCCGGCGAGATGCGCGGATAGAACTCCTGCCGGCACTCGGGGCACCGCTTGGCGATGGGCGCCACCTGTACTGTGGGCACACCGCACATGGGGCAGTAGCGGCTGTTGCGGTCCCAGTTGAGGATTTGTGACGCCTTGCCGGCCCGCAAGTATTCCTCCAAGGGCAGTACGTCGAACGAGGCCCGGAGGTCTTTCATCATGCGCGGGCTGTGCTCGTCGCCCGGCACCGGATGGTGGATGAGGTAGGTCTTGGCGGGCCGTCCGTCCAGCTCGCCGATGAGGTGGACCGTGCTGCCCACCGGCACTTCCACGGGTGGTTCGGCACCGACGGGAATGTGGTAGCCGTCGGCCTGTTTCTCAATCAGCACCTGGCCGCTGTTGAAGACGAACCAGGCGCACGTTTCGTTCTGTTCCATACGATTTTCTGTTGCTGTATTCATACGATTTCCTCGCTTTTTCTCATACGATTCCTTTCATGCTGAGCTGGATGCGTTTCCGTTCGCGGTCCACGCTCATCACGCGCACGCGGACGTGCTGGTGGAGGTTCACCACCGCGGTCGGGTCGCTCACGTAGTGGTCGGCCAGCTGAGAGATGTGTACCAGTCCGTTTTCCTTGATGCCAAAATCCACGAAGCAGCCGAAGTTCGTGATGTTCGTCACGATGCCCGGCAGCTCCATTCCCTCGCGTACATCGTCAATGGTGCGTACGTCCGGATCGAAGGCGAAGGTCTGCAGCGGCTGGCGTGGGTCGCGTCCCGGCTTCTCCAACTCCTGCAGGATGTCCGTCAGCGTGGGCAGTCCCACCGTATCCGTGACGTACCGTTCCGGACGGATGGCCGAGCGCAGTTCCTTCTTCCGGATGAGTTCCGCCACCGTGCAGTGCAGGTCCTTCGCCATCTGTTCCACGATGCCATAGCTCTCAGGATGCACCGCCGAGTTGTCCAGCGGGTTGTCGGCGTGGGGGATGCGCAGGAAGCCCGCGCACTGCTCAAACGCCTTCGCCCCCATGCGCGGCACCTTCAGCAGTTCCCGGCGGGAGCGGAAGGGACCGTTGGCCGTGCGGTAGTCCACGATGTTCTGCGCTAAGGTGGGACCCAGTCCCGAGACATACGTCAGCAGGTGGCGGCTCGCCGTGTTCACGTTCACTCCCACGAGGTTCACACAGCTCTCCACCGTCTGGTCGAGCGAGGCTTTCAGTTTCACCGGGTCCACGTCGTGCTGGTACTGGCCCACGCCGATGGACTTGGCGTCAATCTTCACCAGCTCGGCCAGCGGGTCCATGAGGCGGCGGCCGATGGACACTGCCCCACGTACTGTCACGTCGTAGTCGGGGAACTCCTCGCGGGCGGTCTTCGAGGCCGAGTAGATGGAGGCACCGTCCTCGCTCACTACGAATACCTGCACCTCGTGGCCGAAACGCTGGGCGTTGACGAACTGCTCCGTCTCGCGGCTGGCCGTGCCGTTGCCAATGGCGATAGCCTCCACTTTGTATTGCTCCACCAGTTGTGTCAGCTTGCGGGCGGCTCCTGCCGTGTCCGCCTTGGGCGGATGAGGGAAGATGGCCTCATTATGCAGCAGGGTTCCCTGCGCGTCGAGGCACACCACCTTGCAGCCCGTGCGGAAACCCGGGTCAATGCCCAACACCCGCTTCTGCCCCAACGGTGGCGCGAGCAGCAGCTGGCGCAGGTTGGCGGCGAACACCCGAATGGCTTCCTCGTCGGCCTTCTCCTTGCTCTGGGCGGCGAACTCGGTCTCGATGGACGGGCGGAGCAGCCGCTTGTAGGCATCCGCTACGGCTTCCGCCACCTGTCGGCCACACGCGTTGTCGGCGCGTACGTACTGGCGTTGGAGCCGGGTGGCGCACTCCTCGTCGTCGCCGGGGGCGATGCTCACCTTCAAGATGCCCTCCGCCTCGCCCCGGCGCAAGGCCAGCAGGCGGTGGGAGGAACACTTGCGCAGCGGTTCGCTGAAGTCGAAGTAGTCGCGGTACTTGGTAGCAGCCTCGTCCGCTTCCTTGCCTTTGGCCACCCGCGCGCTGATGACCGCCTGCCGTCCGAACTGCCCGCGCAGCAGCTGGCGGGAGCGCTCGTCCTCGCTCACCTGTTCGGCAATGATGTCGCGGGCCCCCTTCAGCGCGTCCTCCTCGTCCTTCACGTCGCCCTTGACGAAGGCGCGTACCCGTGCGTCGAGGTGGGTCTCGCGTTGCAGCAGGAGCAGTTGGGCCAGCGGGTCCAGTCCTTTCTGTCGGGCCGCCTCGGCGCGTGTCTTCCGCTTGGGCTTGAAGGGCAGGTAGAGGTCCTCCAGGGCTGTCGCGTCCCAGCAGGAGGCGATGCGCTGGCGCAGCGTGTCGGTCAGCTTGCCGGCCGCCTCAATGGTGGCCAGCACGGTCTCCTTCCGCTTGGCCAGGTCGGCCAGCTTGTGGTAGCGGTCGTTGATTTCGCCTATCTGCACCTCGTCCAGTCCGCCGGTCGCCTCTTTGCGGTAGCGGCTGATGAAAGGGATGGTGGCTCCGGAGAGGAGCAGTTTCAGGGTATTGTCGATGCGGTGTTCGGGCAGCTTCATGGCTGCCGCGATCATCGGGCTGAATGTATCCATGTCTGTTCTTGTTTTGTTTTCCGGGGGACAAAGATACATAATAATTATGGTTCTGCCCAGTGTTGGAGGGACAGATTCTTCCGGCGGCCGGGTGAGAGGCTCACACCAACTGCTCGAAGAGTTCGCGCTGCCGGTCGGTGAGTGCGGTCGGGAGGGCCACATGGCAGGTCACGATGAGGTCGCCCGCCGCACCGGTCTGCCGATAGACCGGGAATCCCTTGCCTTTCAGCCGCACCTTCGTCTCGGGTTGTGTGCCCGGACGCACCTTCAGCTTCACCTGTCCGTCGAGGGTGTTGACGGTGGCCTCACCGCCCAGGACGGCGGTGCGGAGCGGGAGGGTCACCTCGGTGAACAAATCGTTCCCTTCGCGCCGGAAGACCGGGTCGGGGTCCACACGGAAGGTGATGTAGAGGTCACCGTCCGGTCCGCCGTTCACTCCCTTGCCACCCCTGCCTTTCAGGCGGATGACCTGTCCGTCGTCCACGCCAGCCGGCACGGTGATGCGCAGCTGATCCCCGTTCACGCTGAAGGTTTGCCGGTGCGTGGCGGCCGCCTCGCGCAACGAGAGGTGCAGTTCACCTTCGATGTCCTGCCCTTGGAAGGCCGTACGGGCGTTTCCCGAGCCGTGTCCGAACAGTTCCTCGAAGAAGTCTGAGAATCCGCTCGCATTGTGGTGCGTACCCCCGAATCCGCCGAACCCAAAGCCTCCGAATCCGCCGCTGGCTTCTGCGCCTGCCGCACCTTCGTGCGCGCGGCGGTACGCCTCCTGTTGCGCCTTGATTTCATCGGCATGCTTCCAGTTCTCCCCGTACTCGTCGTACTTCTTCCGTTTCTCTGGATCACCCAGCACCTCGTTGGCCTCGTTGATCTGCTGGAACTTCTCCTTGGCCGTCGCGTCATCGGGATGCAGGTCAGGATGGTACTGCCGTGCCAGTCGTCTGTAGGCCTTCTTGATGTCGTCCTGCGTGGCTCCTTTGTCCACGCCCAGGACACTGTAATAGTCTATATAAGCCATGTCTGTCAGTTTTATTGTTTCTACAGAAGGCAGACAAAGGACGTGCCGAGACAGGGAAAAGTCAGGAAAATGAAAGGGATATTAACAAATTTAGACTTTTGTAGTAGTGGGTATTCGGAAAATCACTATCTTTGCGGCCGAATTGAGTTACACTATTAAACGTACACCTTTAT
>JAQXRG010000156.1 GCA_029218405.1 Bacteroidales bacterium | reverse complement strand
AAGAAAGAGTGAAAAAGAAGTATGGCAGTTCATTCTGGACGACTTCACCCGTGCCACAAAAGCTCCTGAGACCAATGATGTGGGCCGAGCCAACAAATGGGCCGGATATGCCATGTTAGGCAAGGCATATATGAGTGCTCCGGAAAGCACCGGCCTTCGGAATTTCCAGAAAGCCGCCGAGGCCTACAAACAGGTCGTCGATGGCGGACACTATCGGCTGATGGACAACTTTGCCGACCTTTATGACTACACAAAGAGTGCGGCTGACGAAGTGATCTTTGCCCATACCTTCTCACCCGCACGTGGGTATGCCAACCAAGTGCAGTTCCAGATAGGCAGCCGTGCGGCACAGAACTGGTTCTCGGATGCATGCAGTTTTGCCGGCTATGACAAGGCTGTTCCCACCCAATATGCCTATTCGGCCAAGTCAGAAGGCGGACTGTGGGAAGACGGTGACGTACGCTATGATGCCTCGCTGCGCACGGACTTCACTTACAACGGTGTGACCCCAGACCTCTCGACGCTCGTATGGGAAGGACTTGGTGATGACTACGACGAACTGCTTCCTCACATCAAGAAATATGAGGATCCCCGTACGGATGCCAACGCAGGGCTCAACATCAATAATATGTGGCTGTCAGGAAAGGACATTCCGGTCATCCGCTATGCCGATGTCCTCCTCTCCTACGCCGAATGTCTGAACGAGACCGGCGATCAGCCTGCCGCCTTGCACTATGTCAATAGCGTCCGCCAAAGAGCCCATGTAGCGGACTGGACACCCATGTCCAAAGAAAACTTCCGCACCGAGATGCTTGACGAGCGGATGAGAGAGCTCTTTGCCGAAAACTGGCGTCGTTTTGACCTGATACGTACCGGTACGTGGAAGGAGCTGGTAAGTGCCCGCAACAAATGGACGGCCCGCTCTGTCGCTGCAGGAACATTCGTAGAAAGCAACATGCTGTTCCCGATTCCCCAGACGGAGCTGAACCAGAATGACGACATGAGAACAGAAAACGGCGAGATGGACCAGAACCCTAATTATTAACACGTTAACATCCCTGAATATGAAAAGAAAATATATCGTATCGATTCTCATATCGATGGCCTGTATCTGTCTTTCTTCGGCTGCATCGCGGCAGCAGATCCTGCGCATATCCACAGACAGACTAGACCTTATCATGGAAGTGGCCGACGACAACAGGCTGTACCAGATCTACTTCGGAGAACACCTGGACGACACGACAGACATGGCATGGATAGGCCGGCCGGTCTGCAAGTCGGACAATGGGACACTGGAAAAACGTCAGCGCGAAGTGTATTCCTGCTCAGGTAACGAAGATTATTTTGAGCCGGCATTGGGCATTGTCCATGCCGACGGAAACCGTTCCACTTACCTGTATTTCCAGGGAGTTGACAAGCGTCCTGTGGAGGGTGGCGAAGAGACCATCATCCGTCTCGCCGATGACCGATATCCCGTGAAAGTTGATTTGCACTATGTAGCCTACAGCAAGGAAAACATCATCAAGACATGGTCTGTCATTTCTCATAACGAGAAGGAAGCCGTACGTTTGACCTCCTTCTACTCCACCATGCTCTATCTGGATGCCCCCAAGTACTATCTCACGGAATTTCATAGCGACTGGGCAGAAGAGATGCGCGAAAAGACCCTCGAATTGGGATTCGGCAAGAAGGTAGTGGACACCAAACTCGGCTCCCGGTCCAATATGTTCTGCCAGCCGCTCTTCGAGGTCGGCATCAACCAGCCTGTCCATGAGCAACAGGGCACCGTACTGATGGGAACCATCGCCTGGACGGGCAACTGGAGATATACGCTGGAGGTGGACAACAACAACCTGCTCTGTGTCCTTCCGGGAATCAATCCTACAGCTTCCGACTATCTGCTGGCTGCGAATACGGAATTTGTCACGCCGGAATTCATCTTTACGCTCTCTCTTTCGGGCAGGAGTCAGGCTTCTCGCGATTTCCATGACTGGGCCCGACGGTACCAGATCAAGGACGGCATGGGCCGCCGCGTCACCTTGCTGAACAACTGGGAAAATACCTATTTCGACTTCGATGAGGCGAAGCTGGCAGAATGTATGCGGGAGGCAAAAGGACTGGGTGTTGACCTGTTCCTGCTCGATGACGGATGGTTTGGCAATGACGAAAATGCCCGCAACAGCGATAAGGCAGGACTGGGAGATTGGGGCGTGAACCGTTCAAAATTGCCAAACGGCATCCCGGGGCTGGTGAAAGCCGCAGAACAGACGGGCGTCAAGTTCGGCATATGGATTGAGCCGGAAATGATCAATCCGAAATCCGAGCTGTTCAAGAAGCACCCAGACTGGGTCATTACCCTGCCTAACCGGGATACCTATTACTATCGTAACCAGCTTGTGCTGGATCTGGCCAACCCCAAAGTGCAGGATTATGTATTCAAAGTGGTAGAGGACATCATGACTGAAAATCCCGAAGTGGCATTTTTCAAATGGGACTGCAACTCGCCCATCACAAACATCTATTCTCCATATGAAAAGACACAGCAGGGGAATCTCTACATTGATCATGCCAGAGGAGTGATGAACGTCATGAAACGGGTCGCAGAGAAATACCCCGATATTCCGATGATGCTGTGCTCCGGCGGTGGTGGACGGTGTGACTATGAAGCCATGAAACACTTCACCGAATTCTGGTGTTCCGACAATACCGACCCCGTAGAGCGTATCTTCATCCAATGGGGATTCTCACAATTCTTCCCTGCAAAAGCCATGTGTGCCCATGTCACTTCATGGAACAAGGATTCGTCCATAAAGTTCCGTACCGATGTGGCTTCTATGTGCAAGCTGGGTTTCGACATCGGCCTCAAGGAAATGTCGGACGAGGAGCTGGAATATTGCAGAAAGGCCATCAGCAATTGGAGGCGGCTCAATCCTGCCATCATGGACGGAGACCTGTACCGGCTGGTATCGCCTTACGAGACCAACCACATGGCCGTGAACTATGTGTCAAAAGACCGATCCTCTGCAGTCTTGTTCGCTTACGACATACATCCCCGCTTCTCGGAGACGATGCATCGTGTATGCCTACAGGGACTGGAAGCTAAGGCAAGATATAAAATCACGGAAATCAACCTGATGCCTGGCTCACCATCGGAGCTGCATATCAACGGCGAAGTGGTCAGTGGCGAGTACTTGATGAAGGTAGGATTAGACGTATTTACCGGAAAGCAGATGAGCTCTCGGGTCATAGAGCTCACGAAACAATGATCTGACAGAAACAAGAAGCTGAAGCAATGGCGGGAAACGGGAAGGAGGATGCCGTCGTAGAAAGTTAAAATGAGAGTCTGTGTATCGTTATTCGCGGTATGAGCGGCACCCTCCCGATGTTCAGTCACTGCTTCTGCTTCTTGTTCTGACGGAAGAAAAAACCGTTACTGTTGTCGGAGCCCATTCGGTTGGGCATTGATGCGCTGGGAATCGCCTTTGTAACGGCTATAAGTTCCGTAAGATGGAACAGGTACCCGGTAAGGCAAACCCCGTTTTTGCAGCAACAATGGCTGGACTCCTTACAGCCATATATAGTTGCATCACAAGCCGGAAAGTGCCGCCTTTTGTTTTCTGATGCAGTGCATTTCACGCTTTCCGCCTTTGTGTGTAACGTGTGGTCAAGGGAAAGAGTGTATCTGAAAACGGCAGCTGGAAGAAACAGACAGAACGTATTAGGAGCCGTTGATGCCGTTACCAAAGAAGTTTTTTCAGTAGAGAACAAACTTATATCACAGCGAAAACGGTGGAAGTGTTCTGCTAAGACTCAGGGACATGACACCAGATATACCGATAGTGGCTGTGAGGGTTCTGGAGAATCAAGAGCTGTTACCGGGACTTGAACCCGGGACCTCTTCCTTACCAAGGAAGTGCTCTACCGCTGAGCTATAACAGCAAGCTGGCAAGTGTTGCCTGATTGATTTTTGCGGGTGCAAAGGTAGGGCTATTTTTTGAAACCACAAACTTAAATATTCTTAAAATACAGAAGAGAGTGCCGATACGGCACGCTTGGAAAAGGCTGGATAGAAATGTCCGGGGAGAACGACCGGCGGGAGAACGACCGGCCGGAGAGAGCCGACAAAGAACGACTGGCGAGTATTATCACGGTTCGGCCGCCTGCAAGTTGTCTTCCTCGGCCGGAGGGTAAGGCCTGACTTGACGGTCCTGCAGGTAGATGCAATGGAGTGTGTAGGCCAAGGACTCCAGCGTCCGCTCACGCACGGCAGGCTTGAGCTGGCACTCCCACACAGTGATGCAGTGCCAGCCCATGCGGGCCAGTTCCTGCTGCTCCCGCTTGTCGCGCTCCTGGTTCCGGGTGATTTTCCGCTCCCAGAACTCCACATGGGTCTGCGGCAAACGAAAATAGCGACAGCCTGCATGGCCGTGCCAGAAACAGCCATTGACGAAGATGACCGTGCGGTATTTCCGCAACACGATATCGGGATGACCGGGCAGACGGGGATGGTTCAGCCGGTAACGGAAGCCCCGGCTGAACAGAAACTTCCGCACCAACAGTTCAGGACGGGTACCTTTTCCCCGAATGGCCGCCATACACCGGTGGCGTTGCTCCTTTGTCAGCTTGTCCATCGCCTCACTTCATGCGGGCCCGGACATACATCCCCGGACGAAAGTCGGGCTGAGGATGCAACACACGGGCATAGACCTTAATGGAATAGTCCGTAGGATCTACCGATTGGTCAATGGAGACCACCGTTGCGGCAAAGGTCTGCTTGCCCATCCCGTTGACCCGGAACTCGATGGCACCGCCTACCTGCATGAGCGAGAGGTCCTTCTCATAGACCGTCAGCTGAAGGAGGAGCTGCGATTTGTTGATTAGGTCGCAGACGGGCTCACCGGCATCCAGGTACTTACCGAGGTTGGCATTGAGACGAGTGACATAGCCGCTGATGGGGGCCGTGATAGAGAGGTAAGGGCGAATGCCTTGTTCCTGCAGGGACTTCGGGTCCGCCCCCAGTGCCTGTAGCCGTGCCCCGGCAGCCTCCCAACGGGCCTTCATGGAAAGGTAATCAGCCTTGCTCTGCTGTACTTTCTTCTGCGAGGCGGCATCGCGCTCGCCCAAGGTGCGCTGACGGGCATACTCCTTCTCAAGGTACTCCAACTGTGCGGCTGCATCCAGATAGGTCTCCTGTAAGGCGACATAATCAGGGTTGTCCAGTGTGGCCACTTCCTGTCCACGGCTGACAGCTTGTCCCGGCATGACGGACAGGCTGTGAATCTTGCCGCCCATGGTGAGGGAAAGGGTCGCCTCCTGCTGGGGAGCCACCCGTATGAGCCCGTTGAACGTGGGACGGTTGGCTACGTTGGTAGCGGCCGTCACGCCATCCACCGCCGCACTGTCAGCTATCAGGGGCCGCACTTGGGCAGTGGAATCGGAAGCAACGGGAAGAACGGCAGGCGGCTCGGCCTCATCGGGTACAGCAGCTTCGCGGGAAGAACTTCCGGAACAGGCGGCCAGCAGCATCGCTGCGGCCAGCAAGGTATAGGTTTCTTTTTTCATCATCGTATTCTACATTATTCAGTAAACAATTCCAGTTCAATGATCAAGATATTGTAGTCGCGCACAGCCTCCACATACGACTTACGGATATCGCGGGCGGTGGCCAGGCTTTGCAGCAGTTCAGCCATGCCCGTCTCGCTGGCCTCGTAGAGTATCAAGGCGTTGCGCTGCAGATCGTCCGCTTCGGGCAGGGCGGCTGTGAGGTAATAGTCCACGGTCTTTCGCTGTTTGGCCAGGCGGCCACGCAGGTCATCAACCCGGTTGCGCAGCTGCAGACGGTTGTCCTCGGCTTCCCACTCCGCCATCCGAGCCTCATGACGGGCCTGGCGTACCCGACTGTGCTGAGGGAAGAACAAGAGGGGGAAGGACACTCCTACCGTCCAGCTGTCCAGTCCTTTCAGCGGTGCTATCTTCTGCACGGCGTACCCCACCGACAACTCAGGGAAGAAACGGCTCTTCTCCACCTTCAACAGGTCGCGCTTCTCCTGGGCCTGTGCGGCGAAGAGTCCCAAATGGATGGGCGAGAGCAAACCGGAAGCCGGCGTTTCCGCCAAAGCCAATGCTGAATCGGCCGGTGCCAGAGAGCCGTCGGCATACGCCGCCCATGCCAAACGTCGGCGGGCCAGTGTCACTTCCTCGGTAGCCTGCAGGGCTTGTGTGTGCAGGTCGGTCGCTAAGGTAGCCATCATGCGGTATTCCAACTGGTTGATGTCGCCCTGCTGGTAACGCAGGGCGGCCGTCTCCTTGAGGCGTATGGCCAGCGAATCCTGCGCCTGCGCCAACCGACAGACTTCAGTAGCAGCCAGACACTCCATCCAAGCACGCTTGACCTCGGCCACCACCTCCTTCCTGACCAATTCACGCTGGAAACGGCTGCCCGTAACGCGGGTACGGACCAGGGCATGCTGGTAGAAAGGAGTCAGCAAGGAGCCCAGGGACTGCTCGACACTCCACTCGCAGTCGTGGCGCGGCTCGCCGTTAAGCTGTCCCCACGAATAGCCTACCTGTAGGCTACCTCCGTCCCACACCTCGCCACGCGCCGCCCGCTGACGGGCCACGTCGCTGTCGGCACGCTTCAGTCGGGGACTGTTCGCCACTGCCTCCGCCACTGCCTCGTCGAGAGATACCCGACGGACAACCGGCTGTGCCGTGCCTACAGTGGCGAAGGAGAGGGCCAGCAGGAACAGGGTCAGCGGAAGGACATTTGCTGCAGACTTGCGCCTGCGCCACTTACGGAGCCACACATCAGAGGCGTTCACCACCCGGTAGAATGCCGGAATGACAATCAAGGTCAGCACCGTGGAGACCATCAAGCCACCGATGACCACCGTGGCCAACGGACGTTGCACTTCCGCCCCGGCCGACTGAGCCACCGCCATCGGCACAAATCCGAGCGAAGCGACCAGTCCGGTGAGGAACACAGGGCGCAGCAGGTGGCGGCATCCCTGGAAGATAATACGATGGGTACACATACGATAAGGCGTAGAGTGACGTAAGTCGTTGAAATGATTAATCATCAAGATGCCGTTGAGCACCGCCACCCCGAACAGGGCGATGAAGCCCACCCCTGCGGAAATGCTGAACGGAAGGCCGCGCAACCACAGGGCCACCACCCCACCGATGAGCGAGAGGGGGACCGTGGAAAAGACCACCAATGAATAGATGACACTGCGGAAGGCAAAGAACAGCAGGAGCAGAATGAGCAGCAGCGCGATGGGAATCACCACCATCAGCGTACGGATGGCGTTCTGCAAGTTCTCGAACTGGCCGCCGTACTCGAAGTAATACCCGGGCTGAAGCCGGATATGGCGGTCGAGGGTCTCGCTGATCTGTGCCACCACCTGCTGGATGTCCGCATCGCGCACGTTCACCCCAATGACGATGCGCCGCTTTGTAGCATCGCGGTTAATCTGCAACGGGCCGTTGACCAAGTGGATGGTGGCCACCTCGCTCACGGGCACCTGCAGGCCATCGGACGTACGCACGTACAGGCGGTTCAGGTCGAGGTCCTTCACCTTCTCACCATCCAGTCGCACCACCAGGTCGAAACGTCGCTCGTTCTCGAACACCACGCCGGCCGTCTCGCCGGCATAGGCCGTACGGACAATATCGTTCAAGGCCTGGATATCGATGCCGTAGCGCGCGATTTTCGTACGGTCATAGTCCACCACCAGCTGCGGCAGTCCCATGGCCTGCTCTACAATCACGTCCGCCGCACCGGGCACCTGTGCCACATACCGGGCCGCTTCCTTTGCCTTGGCGTACAGCTCCTCCATGTCCTCGCCGTAGAGCTTGATGGCGATGTCGGCCTTCGCCCCCGTCATCAGCTCATTGAAGCGCAGCTGGATGGGCTGGCTGAAGTTGAACTCCGCCTCGTCGGCCAGCGGCGCAAGGGCGGCCTTCATCTTCTCCACCATCTCGGCGCGGCTGCGGGCGGAGGTCCACTCGTCAAACGGCTTCATGACAATCATCACGTCGGCATCCTCTACCGCCATGGGGTCGGTGGGCACCTCGGCGGTCCCGATCTTGGCCACCACGTGCTTGATTTCGGGGAACCGCTCTTTCAGTATCTTCTCGGCCCGGAGTGACACGTCGACGCTCTTGCTGAGCGAGCTGCCGGCCGGCAGGGTCATCTGCATGGCGAAGTCGCCCTCGTCAAGCGTGGGGATGAACTCTGCCCCCAGCCGGGTGAACAGCCACAGCGAGGCCGCCAGCAGCGCGAAGGCCATCCCTACGGTGGCCCCCGAGTGCCGCAGGCAGCGCGTCAGGGTGCGGCGGTAGGTCCGCTCCAGGTACCCGAAGAAGCGGTCGGCCAGGGTGGGGCGGTGTGCCGCCGTGCGACGCAGCGTGAGGGCGGCCATCATGGGCACGTAGGTGAGCGAGAGCAGCAGGGCGCCGACGATGCAGAACACCAGCGTCTTGGCCATCGGCGTGAAATATTTGCCCTCGATGCCCGTCAGGGTGAGCAGGGGGAAGAACACCACGAGGATGATGAGCACGGCAAACGTGGCGCTGCCCACCACCTGGGTGGCTCCCCGTTCCACCTCGCGGCCCATCTCTTGGGCGGTGAGCCGCCGTCCGGCCAGCTGCTGGCCGTAGAGGTGGGCCAGGATGCCCTCGACGATGACGATGGATCCGTCGACCACAATGCCGAAGTCAATGGCACCGAGGCTCATCAGGTTGGCCGACACCCCGGCCAGGCGCATCAGGATGAACCCGAACAGCATGGCCAGGGGGATGACCGAGGCCACGAGGAGGCCGGCCCGCACGTCGCCGAGGAAGACCATCAGCACCAGGAACACAATGAGCGCCCCCTCTATCAGGTTGCGCACCACGGTGGAGATGTTGCGGCCCACCAGCTCCGATCGGTTCAGGTAAGGCTCGATGACGATGCCTTCGGGCAACATCTTCTGCACCTTGGCCACGCGCTGCTCCAGCTGGCCGGTCACCACGTTGGCGTTGGCCCCCTTGAGCATCATGGCGAT
>JAQXRG010000155.1 GCA_029218405.1 Bacteroidales bacterium | reverse complement strand
CGATGGGGCACCCCAGGACAGCCGTCCGGACAAGGAGACGAAGACCGGCATCATGGTCCTTGCATACGTCTCCTTATCCCGTTATTCCACACCTCGTCCGGCCACCTTCAGAACAGGTATCCAAGGGGAATGAAACAGGCTTCGAAGAAGAATAAAAGTAGGCTTCCAAGCGGCATGACATTGCTTTTTTTGTATATTTGTGGACGGTTTACCTCAGTGAGCCCCCAACCTATGATGAATCCAAAACCCAAGATAAAGACCTGAACTATGAAACGACCCTTCCTCTCCCTGCTCATCAGCTGCCTGGCCACCCTGTGCGCCCAGGCACAGCTGCACTGCACGTTCACCCACTACTCGTTGGAGAACGGCCTTTCCGAAAACACCGTGATGGACATGGTGCAAGACCACGACGGACTGGTGTGGATCGCCACCTGGCACGGCATCAACTGCTTCGACGGCTACAACTTCCGCGTGTTCACCGCCCGGCAGAGCCACACGGCGGAATGGACCTCCAACCGCATCGATCACCTGAGCGTGGACGCGAAAGGCGACGTGTGGTGCATCAGCTACGACAGCCATGCCTTCCGGCTGGACCGGCACCTGGAGACCTTCCAGGAAGTACCCGTGCAGACCGACGGACAGCACAAGCCCATCATCGCCCTGCGCCCCTTGGACAACGGCACGATGTGGCTGCTGACCGACCACGACGGCGGCTATCGGATGACAGACGGAGAAGCCGTCGTCATCGGGGAGGGAACGCGCATCCACCAGGTGTTCCTCGACAGTCAGGGCACGGAATGGGTGCTGACCGACAACGGCCTGCTCCGCATCGACCCGAAGGAGGGGAAGGTGGTCTCCTACTTCACGCAGCAAGGCACCGGGACAACCGGCGGACAGCCGTTCTTCTCGGTGGAGGAAACGGACGGAACCCTCCTGTTCGGCTCCGCCAACGGACGAGTGTGGATGTATTCGATGAGCCAGGACCTGTTCGATCTGCGCGAACTGCCGCTGAAGGATGATGTCATCGCCATCCAGGAGACGGGCGACGGACAGCAGGTGGCGGTCACCGCCACCCAAGGCATCGTGACGGGCTCCATCGCCAACGGGCGCCTGAGCGTCGTGCCCACCGGTCCGGTGTTCGATTTCGGGAAATACCCCGTGCAGAGTGTCTATACAGACCGTGAGGGAGAGCTGTGGCTGAACGTGGACCGGGAAGGCACCGTCTGCCATTTCAATCCCCGCACGCAAGTGCTGAAGGTGGAGCGGATGGCCGTGGAGATTGAGCCCGCCGACCGCTCGAACCCGAACTTCGCCATCTGCGAGGACATTGCCGGCCACCTGTGGGTGCATCCCATGGGAGGCGGACTGTCGTGGTTCGACCGGGCCGCCAACCGGCTCATCCCCTTCTACGACGAAATCGGATCGTCGCAATGGCGGTTCTCCAACAAGCTGCACGCCATGATGACCGACCGGCAGGGCAACCTCTGGTTGGGTACCCACTCCAAGGGACTGGAGAAAGTGACCTTCTTCAAGGACCAGTTCCGCCTGTGGCAGCCCTTGGCGTGCAATTACGACACCTACGTCAACCAGGTGCGCTCGCTCTGCGAGGACCGCCTCCACCGCCTGTGGATCGGCACCCGCGACGGAAGAATCAATGTCTATGGCGCCGACCGGCAACACCTGGGCTACCTGGCCACCGACGGGCGCATCGCCCGCCAAGGGACTCCGTTCATCGGGGTGGCCTACAAGATTATCGAGGACTCGCACGGCGACCTCTGGATCGCCACCAAGGGACAGGGGGTCCTCCACCTGCAAGGCAAAGGCCCCGCCTTCCGCATGGAGCACTTCACCCACAACCCTGACGACCTGTACAGCCTGAGCGGCAACAGCGTGTACGACGTGGCGGAGGACGGTCAAGGCCGCCTGTGGGTCATCACCTTCTACGACGGCATCAACTACCTGGAACGCCGACCCGACGGGAGCGCCCGTTTCGTGAACAGCCGCAACCACCTGAAGTCGTACCCCATGGAGCGGTGCAGCAAGGCCCGGCGCATGGTACGCGACACGCAAGGCCGCCTGTGGGTGGCCACGGCCAACGGCCTGCTGTCGTTCGACGAGCGTTTCCAGCAAGCGGAGGACATCCGGTTCGAACTGTACGCCCACGAGCAGGACCCGCAGGACGGACTGGGCGAGAACAATGTCTATGACATGCTGCTGACCCGACAGGGAGAGCTGTTCCTCGCCACCTTCGGCGGAGGACTGATGCGGCTGAAAGGCACCGACGACAACGGGAGGGCACAGTTCGAGTCGTTCACCCAGCGGGAGGGACTGCCCACCGACGTGCTGTACTCGCTGGCCGAAGACGGCCACGGCAACCTGTGGATTGGCTCAGAGAACGGCCTGAGCTGCATGAACATGCAGACCCGGCATTTCGACAACTACCTCCGGCAGGAACTGGGTGAGGACCTCGTCTTCGAGGAAAGCACCTCCCTGTCCCTGTCCGACGGCCGGCTGGCCTTCGGCTCCAACCGGGGTGTCCTGACCTTCCGCCCGGAGCAGATTCACAAAAACTGCTATGTGCCCGAGATTGTCTTCTCGGGCCTGAAGATCGCCGGCCAGCTGGTGCGGCCCGGCGAGGACTCTCCGCTCCAGGAATCCCTGAATACCCTCTCGCGGCTCAAGCTCAGCCATCGGCAGAACACGCTCTCGCTGCACTTCGCCGCCCTCGACTTCACCTACCCCGAGAACGTGCGCTACGCCTACCGCCTGAAAGGCTTCGACCGGGACTGGAACTACATTGACCGGCAGCGCACGGCCACCTACACCAACCTGCCCCACGGCGACTATACGTTGCAGGTCCGCTCGACCAACGGCAACGGCGTGTGGGTGGACAACCAGCGCGATCTGCACCTCCACATCAGTCCCGCCTTCCACGAGACTCCCATGGCCTACGTGCTCTACGTGCTGGGCTTCCTCATCGTACTGGCCGGCGGGGCCTACATCCTCTTCACCATCTTCCGGCTGAAGCACGAGGTGTCCGTGGAGCAGCAGCTCACCAACCTGAAGCTGCGCTTCTTCACCAACATCTCCCACGAGCTGCGCACGCCCCTCACCCTCATCGCCGGCCCGCTGGAGCACATCCTGAAGCACTCAGAGCTGACGGACGAGGTGCGCGGACAGCTGCAGGTGGTGGAACGCAACACCGACCGCATGCTGCGCATGGTGAACCAAATCCTAGACTTCCGCAAGATACAGAACAACAAGATGAAACTGATGGTGGAGCAGGTGGACATCGTGCCCTTCGTGCGGAAGGTGATGGACAACTTCGAGACCCTGGCTACCGAGCACAAGATGGACTTCCTCTTCGAGAGCGAGTGCGCCTCGCTGAAGTTGTGGATAGACCCTGACAAGGTGGAGAAAATGGTGTTCAACCTGCTTTCAAACGCCTTTAAATACACGTCGGACGGCAAGACCATCACCGTCTTCATCCACGAGAACGAGCAGACCGTCGCCATCGGCGTGCAGGACCAGGGCATCGGCATCGCCAAGAACCGGCAGTCGTCCCTCTTCGTGCGCTTCGAGAACCTGGTGGACAAACACCTCTTCACCGCCAACAGCACGGGCATCGGCCTCTCGTTGGTGAAGGAGCTGGCCGACATGCACGGCGCCCGCATCCAGGTGGACAGCGAGGAAGGCAAGGGCAGCCGCTTCACCCTCGTGTTCCAGAAAGGGAAAGCGCACTATGCCGAAGACACGGAGTTCATCGTAAACGACGGGGTGGAACTGGCAGCCGCCACGCCCGCGAAAGCGGCGGAAACAACGGAAACGGCGGAAACCGCCGCACCGGAAACGGGAGTTCCCGCATCCGAACAGCAGACGCTGCTCTTAGTGGAGGACAACATCGAGCTGCGCGGCTTCCTGCGCACCATCTTCGCGGAACGCTTCCACGTGGTCGAAGCGTCCGACGGACAGGACGGACTGGAGAAAGCCTTGAAGTTTGTCCCCGACATTGTCATCACCGACGTGATGATGCCCCGCAAGGACGGCATCGAACTGATGCAGGAGTTGCGGAACAACCTGCAGACCAGCCATATCCCCGTGGTGCTGCTGACCGCCAAGACCGACATGGACACCCGGCTGAAAGGCATTGAGTTAGGGGCCGACAGCTACATCACCAAGCCCTTCAGCGCCACCTACTTGGAAGCCCGTGTGGAGAACCTGCTGCAACGCCGCCAGCGCCTACAAGAGTTCTTCCGCACCCACCTGATGGACGAGCGCGACACCCCCGTGGAGGAGCAGCAACGCAAGGAGACGGAGGACAGCATGTCGCCCCAGGACCGGAAGTTCCTGGAACGGCTGACCGAGCTGATGGAAAAGAACATGGACAACGGCGACCTGTTGGTGGACGACCTGGTACGGGAGCTGGCCGTCAGCCGCTCCGTCTTCTTCAAGAAGCTGAAGTCGCTCACCGGCCTGGCCCCCATCGAGTTCATCAAGGAAATGCGGGTGCAGCGCGCCGCCCGCCTCATCGAGGCCGGCGACTACAACATGACGCAGATTTCGTACATGGTGGGCATCAATGACCCGCGCTACTTCAGCAAGTGCTTCAAGCACCGCTTCGGCATGACACCGACGGAATACAAGGAAAAGCACCGTGGCTGAGCGGGAAGTCCGCAGCACTCAGGACCAACGCTCAGCCCCAGTGCTCAGAGTTTCCCTTCATCGGAATAGCTGTAATAGCGACCATCCGTCACCACAATATGGTCCAGCAGACGAAGGTTGAGCGTCTTGGCGGCCGTGGCCAACGCCTGGGTCAGGCGGTCATCATCGGCGCTCGGACGGCAGCTGCCCGACGGGTGGTTGTGCGCCAAGACCAGTGAGGTGGCGCGCCTGAGCAACGCCTCGCGCAGGACACAGCGCACATCCACCTGGGTGGAAGCCAGTCCGCCCTGACTGATCTTGACCGCATCGATGACCTTTGCGGCCTGGTTGAGCAGCAGCACCCAGCATTCCTCGACCGGCAAATCGCACATCAGCGGATGGAAATACGCATAAAGGTCGGTGGAGCAGGTGATGGCCTGCCGCTGCTGCGGCTCCTCCTCCTTCCGCCGTTTCCCCAACTCCGAGGCGGCCAGAATCGTGACCGCCTTGGCCGGACCGATGCCTTTGAAGCGGCAAAGCTCCTCCACCCCGCACTTGCCCAACCGGCTCAGGCTGTTGCCGTACCGGTCGAGCACCTTGCGCATCAGCCCTACGGCAGAGTCTTCGTGGCTGCCCGACCCGACCAGGATGGCCAGCAGTTCGGCATTGCTCAACGCGGCCGCACCGTGCTGCATCATCTTTTCCCTCGGACGGTCTTCCTCCGCCCACTGGCTGATGGTCAGCCGCTCCTCCTTCCGCTCCTCCTTCGGTTCGTCTTTCGGTTCGTCTTGCCCATCGTCTTGGAATCCGCCTTTCGGAGGGTTCTTCCGTCTGTTTTTCCGTTCTTTCTTCAGTACGTCCTTCTGTTCGTCCTTCCGTTCGTCCGCTGTCATGCTGCTGTCTATTTGTAGAAGTTCTTCTCAAACGCAGAGAAGGAATCCTTCCCCCGCACGCAGCGTTGCCACCCTGCCCACAGGAAACCGGTTCCATACCCTGTCAATTGAATAACCGCCGCACAGACAGATAATATACCTATTTTCGGATTTTTTGTTTGCAAGGAAGCATCGATGAAGATGACGGCGGCAAACAAGGCCAGCAACAGCAGGCTCCAGCCGCACCACAGGGAGGCCAGCAGCACCCCCGCCACCCCCAGCGTGAACACCGCCGGCAGGCAGTGGACCAGCTTCAGCGACTCCGGGTATTTCTTGTAAAGGTTGATGCGGGCGATGCCCGAATTGTGCACCTGCTTGAAGAACTTCTTCAGGTCCGTGCGCCGCTTGTGCCACACCCATGCCTCGGGGAACAGGCGGCAACGGTAGCCTCCCTTGAATATGCGGATGCTGAAGTCGATGTCCTCGCCGAACCGCATCTTCGAGAATCCACCCAACGCCCGGTACACCTCGGCACGGATGCCCATATTGAAACTGCGGGGATAGAACTTGTCCATCTTCCGCTTGCCGCCCCGGATGCCGCCGGTGGTGAAGAAGGAGGTCATGGCATAGTTGATGGCTTTCTGTACCGGCGTGAAGGAATCGTGCGCCCGGTCGGGTCCCCCAAACGCGTCGGCAGGCTCCCTTCGCAACTCTTCCTCCACCGCAGTCAGGTATCCCTCGGGCAGCACACAGTCGGAGTCGAGTATCAGCAGATACTCGCCCCGGCTGCGCTCCGCCCCGTAGTTGCGCGACTGTCCCGGCCCCGAATTCGGCTTCACATAATAGGCCAGTTCCAACCGGTCCTGGTACTTCTGCACCACAGCAGCGCACGGCACCGACGAACCGTCCTCCACCACAATGACCTCAAAGTCCTTGAACCGCTGCGTAGTCAGGCTCAGCAACAGCTCGTCCACCTCGTCGGGACGATTGAAAACGGGTATGATGATTGAATAACGCATGGCTTACTTTTTCGTTGGACGCGGATAATTCGGACTGTAGAGCTGCGTGGTCTTACGGACCTGCAGCTGTCCGTCCTTCACCCATTCCTCACCCCGTTCCGACAGGTGATGGACCATGGCCTGCCGCAGTTCCGCCAACTGCTTGCGGTACTTCTTGCTGCACGACTGGTCGGTCGTCTCCTGCGGGTCGTTCACAAGGTCGAACAGCTGCTCCTCCCCTGTACGAAGGAACCAGATATACTTCAGGCGACCGTCGGTCAGGGCGCACCAGTAGTTGTGGTCCGAGTAACAGGTGGCATGTTCCAGGTCAATCCAGCGCCGCCATCCCTCGGTCTGCCCCTTGGCCAGCGCCAGCATCGAACGTCCGTCCATGTCGGCCGGCACCTGCGCCCCTGCCGCATCCAGCAGGGTGGGCAGCACATCCCGCAGCTCCACCGGCTGGCTGACAACACTTCCTTTCGGCAACGTGCCCTGCAGCGAGGCCGGTACCTTCACAATCATCGGGATGGCCGCCGACCCCTCGTACGCATACGTCTTGCGCCACGAATGGTGGTCGCCCATCATGTCGCCATGGTCGGAGGTGAAGACAATCAGCGCATTGTCATAGCGTCCGGTTTCCTTCAAGGCCTGCAGGATGCGTCCCACCTGCTCATCGACAAAGGTCACCGACGCATAGTAATGCCGCCGGCTGTTCGCCACATAGTCGGGAGAGAACTGGGCGAACGCCGCGTCCGCCTTCTGTCCGGGGTCGGTGATGTCCTTTCCCAGCTCCGCGCTCCAGGCCCCCTCTGCCGGTGCGGGCACCGGCTTGTCCTTGTACAGGTCGAGTACCCGCTGGGGCGGGTCGTAGGGGCTATGCGGCCGCGCGAAGGAAATCTTCAGGAACAACGGTTTCTCGCTCTCGTAATGCCGGATGGTGTTCACGGCCATGTCGCCCGTCCACTGGGTGGGATGCACCTCCTCGGGCAACTTGTATGCGGCGGCGGCATGTGCGTTCCAGCCGATGCCTGTCGCGTCCGGGTCCTTCCCCGGAGCCATCACGGCGAACCACTTGCGGTAGTCGCTACAGAAGTAGGGCGACTCCACCCGGCCGCTTTCATCGACCAAGGTAGCATGGAAACCGTGAAGGGCGTTCTGTGGGTGCCAGTGCATCTTGCCCAAGCCCAAGGTGTGGTAGCCGTTGTCACGCAGCAGCTGCGGCATCTCGTACCGGTAATGCTCAGCCACCACGCCATAGCCCAGCATGCCGTGGTGCCACGGCGACAGGCCGGTGAGCAGGCCCGCCCGGGCCGGTGTACTGCTGGGGCAGGACGTATAGGCATTGTCGAACCAATAACCATCAGCCGCCAGCGCATCCAAGTGGGGCGTGATGACGGTCGGGTTGCCGGCACAGCCCACGGCATCCGCACGCTGCTGGTCGGTCATGATAAAGATGATGTCGGGCAACTGCTGCGCCGACACATGCCCGGCGACACCTATCGGCACCGCCAGGGCAGAAAACAGATACAATGGTTTCATTATTATGTCATTCAGGTAAGGTTACTTGGAAATAAGGGCTGGGGGTATGCTCCCGGCGGATGATGTCCACCATCTGCCGCACGATGTCAGGATGCTCCGCCGCCACGTCATGGTCCTCGTGGATGTCAGTGGCCAGGTCGTACAGCAGCGGCTGTCCTTTCTTCACCACCATCTTCCAGTCGCCCATCCGAAGGCCGATCTGGTCGGTCTCCTCGAACTCCCAGTACAGGAACTCGTGCTTCGACTGGTCCGACCGGCCCAGCAGGGTAGGCGCGAACGAAAGGCCGTCGAAATAGTCCGGCTGCCGCTTCCGGTTGGTGTACTTCTTCACGTAGTTCTTCACACCTGCCAGCTCGCAGAAGGTGGGCATGAGGTCGTAGAACGCCAGCTGGTGGTCGTTCACCGTACCTGCCGGCACCCGACCCGGCCAACGGGCAATGAAGGGGATGCGGATGCCGCCCTCGTAGCACTGACGCTTCAGGCCACGGAGTTTCCCGTCGCGGCCGAAGAAGGACGGGTCGGCACCGCCTTCCTCGTGAGGGCCGTTGTCGCTGGTGAAGATGACCAGCGTGTTCTCGTCCAGCCCCTTCTCCCGCAGCTTGGCCAGCACCTCGCCCACGTATGCGTCCAAACGCGAGATCATCGCCGCGAACTGGGCGTGGGTATGCTCCGAGGCGTTGTAGCGGGAGCCTTCCTGGCCGCCCCACGTGTGGTCGCGGAAGAAACGACGCTTGTAGCCCTCCAACAGGGAGTCCTCAGGCTGCACCAGCTCGGCGTGCGGAAGCGTGTAGGTGAAGATGCCGAAGAACGGACGACTGCCGTCCTGACGGTCGAGCCACTTCAGCGCCTCCCGGTGAATCAGGTCGGCGGAGTACTGCGGACGCTTGCCGTAATCACGGCCGAACATCGGGTAACGGATGTTCTCGTCCATCACCACACGGACAGTGGCCGTATCCCCCAGCGAACGGCTGTAGCGGTTCAGGAAGTTGGGGTAGTACAGGTGCGCCTGGAACTGGCAGATGTAGCCGTAGAACTCGTCGATGCCCCGCTTCTCGGGTGTCGAGACAGAACCTTCGTAGCCGCCCGCCCACTTGCCGAACATGCCGGTGGTGTAGCCCTGGTCCTTCAAAATCTCGGGCAGGATGACATGGCCGGGGTCGTAAGGGTGCTGGCCCACGACACCGTAGTCACGGTTCTGGCCGTACATCACGACGGGAGCGTCCCGCCAGTACTCCTTGTTGCCCCTCACCTCGCTATGGCCGGAATGCTGGCCGGTCATGAAGCAGGCACGCGACGGGGCACTGACCGGACTGCCGGCGTAGGCCTGCGTGAACCGCATCCCTTCCTCCGCCATACGGTCGATGTGGGGCGTATGGATATAGGGCTGTCCGTAACAGCCCAGGTCGCCATAACCCATGTCGTCGCACATGATATAAATAATGTTCGGCTGCCCCTTCTGGGCGGCAGCGCCGGCCATCGAAAGCATCCAGCCTCCGGCCAGCATCCATAACTGTGTGTTGCTCATAATTACGTTCATTGATGTTAGTACAGGGCAAAGGTAATCAATTCCTGCCAATCCGGCAATGGATAATGGTCTCGGTAATCATTCAAACAGTGTTCAATCATTGTTCGAACACTGCTCAATCACTGTTTCAAGGCCTTGTCGGCCGGCATATTCACTCCTTTCCACGCCTTCCGACTGGTCCAGTCGGCGGCCGGTGCCGACCAAAAAACATCATCGGCCGGCAGCCCCAAGGGCAAGAGTCCGGAGGCGCAGAGATACAGACTCCCCATAATGGATGTTGCCCGGCCACGGACGGTCACTGTCCTTGAACGTCGGGTCCCGGTACTCGCCCTGGTCGTGGAAGACCGAATAGTAGTCGAAGCCCTGAGGCTGCGACTGCAGATGCCATTTCCCGACCAAAGCGGTATGATACCCTGCCGACTGCAGGCTCTTGGCAATGGTAGGCAAGGACGTGTCGAGCGAATCCTCCAGCGTATAGACCCCGTTACGATGGCTGTAACGCCCCGTCAGAATCGAGGCACGGCTCGGCACGGAGATGGAGTTGGTACAGAAACAATTGTCGAGCACCACCCCTTCCGACGCCAGCCGACGGATATGCTGGTTTTGGGCATAATCGGCCAATACGCCGCCATAGATGCCCCACGACTGCGAGGTATGGTCATCGCTCAAGATAAACAGAATGTTCGGCCGCTGGTCATCGACCGAAGCAGGTTCACCCGCCATGGAAACAACGGGCCACATTGCAGGCAATATGCCACAACCAAAACCACCGTATATAATACAAAAATAATTAACAGCCCCATTCTATTGACGGATAGGAATCACCACCAGAAAAAAACACCACTGACGGGGAACCACTCATTCATACGCAGAAAAACCGGCAATGCACGGACTACCCACAGCCTCTTCGACACGCAGGCGGAGGGCGGATACCCTTTCGGGGACAATCCGCTCTATCCGCTTGTGCCCGATACAGCTGCCCTCGCACAACACCTTCCACCGACCTTCCACCTTGCCTTCAATCCGGTATTTCCGGACCCTCTCCCCTTGTCGAAGGTCCTCCTCCAGCACAAAGGCACTCACACGGGGCTTTTGTGGCAAGTCCATCGTCAACATTCTGGCCTCGCCCCGTACCACAGCGACAGGCCTACCGTACCGACGGCGGATTTCCTCTCCGAATTCGCGCAGACGTTCCGCATCCGCCTCAGGCACCAGCCCCCTGTCATCCGGCGTCATACCCAGAATCAGCGTGGAGTTCCGCCCCACCGACTTCTCGTACATCTCCATCAGTTTTTCCAACGGAAAGATATGTGCCTCATCCCCCGGTTCCCAGAACCATTCGTGCCGTCCGTCGTAGCCTCTCAGGGGAGTGTCCGACATGGCAGGCATATAATACTCGCCCTCGGGGTCGCCCGTCTTCAGCAACTGGAAGTTGTTCTTGAACACCACCTCCTGGTTCTTCGAATGCGAATAGGGATAAGGATAGGTCCCCCAGCACGGATATGGCACTGTTCCTGTCTCCGATCCGCCCCAGCGGATGTCCGCACGCTGGCTGTTGTGATAGAAAATGATGTCCTGCTGGTATTTCTCCACGATGGGCAGGATGTCAGGTCCACCCAGTTCAGGACCATGGCCACCTCCGTCGTACCACACAATGGCCAGCTCACCGTAACGCGACATCAGCTCCTCCGTCATCCCTTCACACATCTTGTTATAGAAGACCTGACGGTTGTTCTGAAACCGGCTCCCATCCTGCGGCACCAAGAAATCATGGATACCGAAAAACGAGTTCCAACGAATACCGATGTAAATGCCCGGACGGATGCCATGCCTGCGGCACGAAGCTACAAAATCGGCCACAATATCCCCTTTCCCGTCCTTCCATTTCAGTGCCTTCATACAATACGGATTCACGTCCGACTGATAAAGCGCAAAACCGGTTTCGTGGGTAGCGGTCAGAATCGCTATCTTCGCTCCCATGGCCTTGACGGACCGAATCCACTGGTCTGTATCCAACTGATTAGGATGGAAAATGTTCGCATCCGGGATAGGTGTAATGCGGTTTTCCGCCTGATTGTACAGCTTCCCATCAAACACATGCAAGTCGTAATGGAACACCGCCACCAACTCTGCCTCCTGCCAGGCTATCTGGGCGGACGTAGGAAGGGGCACGACCGATGCCTCCTTCCTCGTTCCGGCCGTCATGGGCACCGCTGCTGCAGCCAGACACACCCCTGCCGCCATTTGTCTCCACCATTCTTTCATACTGGACAGCTTTCTGCTTATTCAATGATGACCGGACGCAATGCCTTCCCTGTCTTGTCCACGGGATATAACGCCCGCTCCGTTTCCAGCCGTTCCATCATCTGCCGGCAGAGACGCTTCACCACCTCGGGATGGGAGGCCGAAACGTCCTGGTGCTCGTAGGGGTCTTCCTTCAGGTTGAAGAGAAGGCACGTCGGCACGCCGTCCGTATCGGGATGGTAATAGTAAATGAGCTTCCAGTCACCCTTGCGGTAGGTGGTGAAGTAACTGCCCCGGTGCTCGTGGGGGAAGTGCATCAGGAAGTCATCACGGTGCTTCTTGTCCGCCTTGCCCTGCAACAGGCGTTTCAGGTCACTGCCGTCCAACGTGTGCCCCTTGGGAGCCTTCACACCGGCCACCGACAGGATGGTGGGATAGAGGTCCATGACGGTCCCCATCTGGGTCTGCACCGCTCCCTCAGCGATGGGGAACTCCCGCTGGAACCGGTTCGAGCGCTGCGGTTTCGCCCATCCGGCGATGAAGGGCACGCGCACCCCTCCCTCGTATTCAGAACCCTTCTTGCCCTTGAAGGGGGCCGATGACCCATAATCCGCCGCACCGCCCAAGGGTGCGTCGCCACCGTTGTCGCCGAGGAAGAATATCAGGGTGTTCTCCGCCACGCCCAGCTGGTCCAAGTAGTCCATCAGGTCGCCCAGCGACTTGTCCATACCCTCGATGAGCGTGGCGAATCCCTGTGCCTGCCCGCTCTTGCCGCCCTGCCGGTAATGCTCGATGAAACGCTTGTCCGTCTCGAACGGATTGTGCACGGCATAGTGCGCCATGTTCAGGTAGAACGGCTGGCCGGCTTCCACCGCTTTCTTCACTTCCTTTTCCGCCTCTATCGTCAGCGCGTCGGTCAGGAAGGTGTCCGTACCATGATACGCCTCCAGTCCCGGCACCGCCCTCGGCTTGTAGCCCTTTATCCATCCGTACCCGTTCTCACCCAGGTAACTGCCCGGCTCCCCGATGGATGACCCAGCGACATTCACGTCAAAACCAATGTGCGTGGGGTCTTTCCCCTCGCTCTCGTTACAGCCGAAGTGAGCCTTCCCCACATGAATCGTGCGGTATCCGGCCTGTTGGAGGACGGCCGGATAAACCCTGTCACTGTGCGTCAGTCCCATCCAGTTCCAGTCGGGAGGACCGAACGGAGTCGCGTTGTTACTTTCTGAATTAATCCAGTTAGTGGTACGATGCCGGGCGGCGTTCTGTCCCGTCAACAGCGAAGTGCGCGAAGGCGAACTGACGCTCTGGCAATAGAACGTGCTGAAACGGATGCCCTGCCGGGCCAGCCGCTCCATGTTGGGCGTACGGTACCAGTCATTCAACGGATGGCGCACGGGGTTGCCCTGCGCGTCCACATCAAACGGGAGCGAAGTGTCCATCAGTCCCATGTCATCCACCAAGAAGACTACAATATTCGGACGGTCCTGCGCCCACAAGGGAGCGGCGGCTCCCAAGGCCAAAGCTCCAGCGCAGCAAGTGTTTTTCAAGTTCAGGTTCATCATTATTTGCTTTTTAGGATTCTTTCGTTTTACTCCGAGCGCAGCCCGTTTATCTCCTCTTCCGTCAGTCCCGTAGCCTGGACAATGGTGGCCACGGGAACGCGAAGCGACAGCAGGTTCAACGCCACCTTTCGTGTCCCTTCCTCCAGTCCCTCCCGGCGGCCTTCCCGGCGCCCTTCCTGCACGCCGTCATCATAGCTCGTGCCGAGCGCGCTACGCTGGTAGCGGAGGTTCTCCAGATGCCGCATATAGGAGCGGTACTCCTCCACAGACATCCGGTCGATGCGGAGACATTCGCGGGCCTCAGCCAGGCCGGGAGCGGTAGCGTCGGGAGCGATATCGCCCGTCTTCAGGAAGGAAATCCACTCGTCAAGCGGTGTACGGGCCACCTGGTCGAAACCGTTCACCCGGAGAAGGTAGTATTCCGGGAAGAGGTCACCCGCTTCACGCGGGAGCGCACCCTGTGCGGGAGACGTGCCCATGAAGATCTCCTGCTGGCGCTTGGACAGACGAAGGATGTCCTCCGAGTCGTGAAGGCCACGGAAGACGGTCTTGCCGTGATAGACATAGTCATTGCCCTGGCCGATGGAAAAGTACACGATGTTCACAGAATACACCTTGCGCACCTTCCCGTAGTCCTCACCCACGCTGATGTAGTCGGTCACCGCCTTCGAGACACCGTAGAGCATGCGGTGGAAGTAGGTCAGCTCGCGGCTGTTCTGGATCTCGATGATGACAAGCTCCTTCCGCTCGTTCTCCACCAGCATATCCACACGGTTGAACTTGTCCGTCTCGTCCTCCTGGTTGCCTTCGCTCTCCAGGAAGTTCAGGATGGTGAAACGCTCCCCCAGCAGGGAAGTCATCAGACCCTCCAGCACGGCATGGTTCGCCTTGTCGCGCAGCAGGCGCTTCATGGCCCAGTCAAATCTCACATAGTTTCCCATATTGTCTTCTCCTTTTCCGCAAAATTAGGATTTCTCTTTCATTCCTCCAAAAAAAAACAGCCGTTTTATCAACGGCCGCTTTTTATGACTACGTACGGGCAGGGGTCACTCAGAAATATGCTGGAGTCTCTATCACCATCTCACGAACAAGTTCATGACCTCCTCACGAACGAGTTCATCACCCCCTCACGAACGAGTTCATGACGGTATAAGAATGGGCATTCTTGTGACCCAAGAAGAAGCATCCTGACCCTCCTCCCTCCTTGTCACAGGAAGGCGGCAACCATGACAGGAGACAACTTCCCTACCTGTGATTTTTGTAACATTGCTGTCACCTACACCAATTTCCTTTCAATACACTGTATTCCAATAACATGATGAGGTGACAGAAGGGTGACAGAGGTGACAGCAAAACAATAAATTACATATTATTTAACTAAAATTTGGCCCCAAATTTGCTATAGCTCTGCTTGGCCAACTGGATGGCCTTCCATTGGAGCGCATAGGTGGGCATGAGGTTTCTATGGACAGACGATGACGCGCCATACAGATAGGTGGCCCGGTGGGCGGAGAGCACCAGGAACATGGCGGCCAGGGCAGCCCCTCAATGCCAACCGACCTCACCTCCACGCCCTTGCGAAGCGCCAGCTTGATGTTGTAGCGGGTCTTAGACTTCATGCGACACAGTATCTCCTCTTCGCTTCGGCACAGGTCCACGACCACCGTATTGGCCGGAAGGATATTGGTGTTGGCTTTCCGGAGCGGATGGCAGACAGTCCCGAAGTTGAGCTGCAGCTCCTGGAACTCTTTCTTGGGCAGGCCTATCCAGTTGCCCTCGCTGTCGAAGTCCTCCTGCTTGCACCAGTGCGACTCCCAGTTCAGGTCGTAACACAGGGCGATGCACCGCTTGGGAAGGTAAGGGCGGAGCGCCTCCGAGAGCTCCTCTAAAAAAGCACCCTGGTTCTCTTCGGAAGGCTCTATCTCAGGGCCGTAGGGCACATAGGCGATGTAGTCTTCCTGGTTCAGATACTGGTAAAACACGATGAAGTCGGCATTGGTACGCGAATAGCCGCCCACCCCTTGTACAGGTCGCGGTTCCTGACCGAAAACTCGAAGGCGCAGGAATGCAGTCCTAACCGTTCCTTCACCTTCGACCAGAAATAGGTCTGCTGTACAATGGGGGAGGGCTGTAAGCGTCGTAAATGTCCTTTGGCTCAATCTTTCAGTCCATGTCTGATTTCTTCTATGAATATCAAGTTTTTACACAAAGGTACGGCTTCCGGTCGGCCTCATCAAATATTCTGAGAAGTTTAAACAGTTCTTCACTTGTTTTTCCGATTGGCGAGGTATGTTGACAT
>JAQXRG010000154.1 GCA_029218405.1 Bacteroidales bacterium | reverse complement strand
GAATGCCGAAGCTACTGGACAACCACTGGCGCATACGACTCTGTCATCACCTACATCCAGATGAACTTCGAGGGCCTGAAGGACGACATCATCCGTATGCTGGCAGGGGATCGCGTGTATGTGGACACCACCGAGTTCACCAATGACATGCATATTGTGAGGAGCAAGAATGATGTCCTCACCGTTCTCATCCACCTAGGCTATCTGGCATACGACAATGATGGGCAGGAGTGCTATATCCCCAACAAGGAGGTGGCTGACGAGATGAACAATGCCATCAAGGCTACCTCGTGAAATCTGAAATAGGCAATACACGGTTCACCGAATACTTACCGGAATGACGTGAAAGACACCGCAAGAGCTAAGGCTCCCACGGTGTCTTTCGTTTTATACACCTTTAAACAAAATGAAATTCCGGGCTTACTTGCGGGCCTCGGCGATGTAGCCCAACGCCTCTTGACACTTGGCGGTGACATACGCCCAATCCTCGGCAGCCACCTTGTCCTTGGGGAAGAGCTTCGAGCCCATGCCCACACAGAACACGCCGGCCTTCACCCACTGCGTCAGGTTCTCCTGCGTCGGCTCAACGCCTCCCGTCACCATCAGCTTCGACCACGGCATCGGAGCGAGCAGTCCCTTCACCAGCTTTGGGCCCAGCACGTCACTGGGGAACACCTTGCACAGGTCGCAGCCTACTTCCTGGGCGGCACCCACCTCGGACACACTGCCGCAACCCGGGGTATAGGCCACCAGACGACGGTTGCATACCTTGGCGATTTCGGGATTGAACAGCGGGCCTACCACGAAGTTGGCACCCAGCTGCAGGTAGAGAGCTGCCGTAGCGGGGTCAACGATAGAGCCCACGCCCATCGCCAGTTCCGGGCACTCCTTGGCGGCAAACTTCACCACTTCGGCGAACACCTCGTGCGCGAAATCACCCCGGTTGGTAAACTCGAAGGCACGGACACCGCCGTCGTAACAGGCCTTCACTACTTTCTTTGCCACTTCCGCGTCTTTATGGTAGAACACGGGAACCATACCGGTCGAACCAATCTTGTTCAACACGGCTATCTTGTCAAACTTTGCCATTCTTTCTTTTCTTATTGATTCGATTTAACGCTGTACTCGTCCGCTGGCATCACCGCCCGCCAAGGCTTCCACTTCTTCGGCTGAAACCAGGTTGAAGTCGCCGTTGATGGTGTGCTTCAGGGCCGAAGCAGCCACTGCGAACTCGAGCGCGGCGCCCTGGTTGGGCTTGGTCAGCAGTCCATGGATGATACCTCCGGAGAAGGAGTCACCGCCGCCTACACGGTCGATAATCGGATTGATGTCGTAGCGCTTGGAAGTATAGAACTCCTCGCCATTATAAATCATGGCCTTCCAGCCGTTGTGGGTCGCTGAGAACGACTCGCGCAGGGTGGAGATGACATACTTGAAGCCAAATTCCTTGGCCATGGCGGTGAAGATGCCCTTGTAGCCTTCGGCATCGGTCTTGCCGCCTTCCACATCGGCATCGGGCTTGAAGCCTAAGCAGAGCTCGGCGTCTTCCTCATTGCCGATGCAAACGTCCACGTACTGCATGAGCGGGCGCATGATGGACTGTGCCTTCTCCTTTGTCCACAGCTTCTTGCGGAAGTTCAGGTCAACCGACACTGTCACGCCGTGACGCTTGGCGGCCTCGCAGGCCAACCGGGTCAGTCCGGCCGCCTTGTCCGAGATGGCCGGCGTAATGCCCGACCAGTGGAACCAGTCGGCTCCTTCCATAATGGCGTCGAAATCGAAATCGCAGGCGTCCGCCTCGGCGATGGCAGAGTGGGCACGGTCGTAAATCACCTTGCTGGGACGCATCGAGGCGCCTGTCTCCAAGTAATAAATGCCCACACGGTCGCCGCCACGGGCGATGAAGTCGGTCTTCACACCGTACTTGCGCAACGCGTTCACCGCCGACTGGCCGATTTCGTGCTTCGGCAGCTTCGTGACGAAATAAGCGTCGTGTCCATAGTTGGCACAGCTGACCGCCACATTGGCCTCGCCGCCGCCATACACCACATCAAAACTATCGGATTGCACGAAACGGGTATTTCCCGGAGTGGACAACCGCAACATAATCTCACCTAAAGTTACAATTTTTCCCATCGTAAAGTCTCTTATTAATCTAAATTGTTATACTGTCTTGTCAAACCGTACCCTCGGAGCCCTTCTTTACCCTGCTGATTGGCAGAAATGATAAATATTGGCTCCGTGTACGCACACAAAGGTACGATTTATTTTTTATATACCAAAAAAAAGTGCTATATTTGTGTCGAAATTTTTTCTAACCTAATTTTTGAACAACCTCTTTATATTAATAAGGTAGAAACATGAAACAGAACGAGAGAATACGCATCAAGGACATTGCCCGCCAGGCAGGCGTCTCGGTGGGCACCGTGGACAGAGTGCTACACGATCGGTCGGGCGTATCGGAAGCCAGCCGCAAGAAAGTGGAGGAAATCCTCCGGCAGCTGGACTATCAGCCCAACATGTACGCCAGCGCGCTGGCTTCGAACAAGAAGTACAGTTTCGTATGCCTGATTCCGCAACACGAGGCAGGCGAGTATTGGGACGATGTGGAGAACGGATTCTGGAGCTGCATCCATGAGTATTCGGACTTCAACATCTCGCTGTCCATCGAGTATTACGACCAGTACAGCTCCGGCTCCTTCGCCCAGGCGGGACTGCACCTCCTCCAGTCGTCTCCCGACGGAATGGTAATCGCCCCCACCGAGCGGACCGAGACGGAAATCCTCACTGCGGAACTGCACCGGCTGAACATCCCCTTCGTGTTCATCGACTCGAACATTCCCGAACTGCGTCCCCTCACGTTCTATGGCCAGCACGCCAGCCAGAGCGGCTATTTCGCCGCCCGGATGATGAAGCTGATGGCCGGAGAGTGCAACGAGATTGTCCTCTTCCGGCAAATCGCCGACAGCCGGTTGGGGTCCAACCAGCAGCTGCACCGGGAGGAAGGGTTCCAGGCCTACCTGGCCCAGCACAGCTTCCGGCTCCGCACCTGGGAGATGAACCTCGACCCGAAGAATCCCTCGCGCAACGAGGAGGCTCTCGACGAGTTCTTCAACCGGCATCCCGACGTGTCCCATGGCATCACGTTCAACTCGAAGGCGTACATCGTCGGCGAGTACATGATGCGCCACCGCAGGACGGGGTTCCACCTCATGGGATACGACCTGCTGAAACGGAACGTGGACTGCCTGCGGAAAGGCTACATCGACTTCATCATCGCCCAGCAGCCTACGCTGCAGGGATTCAGTTGCGTGGAGAGCTTGTGCAACCACCTCATCCTGCGCAAGCCCATCTGCGAATGCAACTACATCCCTATCCACCTGCTGAGTGTGGAAAACATTGAGTTCTACCTGAGTGAACACAAATAACAGTATTCACAACTCTAATATAAAGTAGTAGAAAATGGAAAGAACTTACCTGAAAATCAACCCTGCCGACAATGTGGCAGTGGCTATCGCACCGCTGAAAAGCGGTGACACCCTGGATGTGGACGGACAACGGATTGTCCTGAAGACGGACGTTCCCGCCGGCCACAAAGTGACCCTGAAGGACCTGGCCGAAGGCGAGGACATCATCAAATACGGCTACCCCATCGGGCATGCCCTGCGGCCGGTGCCCCAAGGGACGTGGATCTGCGAGCAGGACATCAAGACCAACCTGGCCGGCCTGCTGGACTATACGTACCAACCGGTGGATGCCTCGTTAGACATCCCTGCCGAGCACCGCACCTTCAAGGGCTACCGGCGCAAGAACGGCGAGGTGGGCGTGCGCAACGAGATCTGGATTATCCCGACCGTGGGCTGCGTGAACGGCATTGTGAACCAGCTGGCCGAGGCACTGCGCCAGGAAACGAACGGCGTAGGGGTGGACGCCATCGTCGCCTTCCCCCACAACTACGGCTGCTCGCAGCTGGGCGATGACCACAAGAACACGAAGAAAATCCTGCGCGACATGGTGCTGCACCCCAACGCCGGCGCCGTGCTGGTGGTGGGCTTAGGTTGCGAGAACAACCAGCCCGATGTGTTCCAGCAGTTCGTGGGCGACTATGACGAGGAGCGGGTGAAGTTCCTGGTGGCCCAGAAGGTGGACGATGAGTTCGAAACCGGCATGGCGCTGCTGCGCGACCTCTATGACAAGTGCACGACCGACACACGCACGGACATCCCACTGTCTGAACTCCGGGTGGGACTGAAGTGCGGCGGCTCGGACGGCTTCTCGGGCATTACCGCCAACCCGTTGCTGGGCATGTTCTCCGACTACCTGGTGGCCCAAGGCGGCACGACCGTGCTGACCGAGGTGCCAGAGATGTTCGGCGCGGAAACCATCCTGATGAACCGCTGCAAGACCCCGGAACTGTTCGAGCAGACCGTGCGGCTGGTCAATGACTTCAAGGAGTACTTCCTCTCGCACGGCGAGCCGGTAGGCGAGAACCCCTCGCCGGGCAACAAAGCGGGCGGTATCTCCACGCTAGAGGAGAAAGCCTTGGGCTGCACCCAGAAGTGTGGCAAAAGCTACGTGACAGGGGTGATGGGCTACGGCGAACGCCTGCAGACGAAAGGACTGAACCTGCTGTCGGCACCCGGCAACGACCTCGTGGCCGCCACCGCCTTGGCCTCCTGCGGTTGCCACCTCGTGCTGTTCACCACCGGCCGCGGAACTCCCTTCGGCACCTACGTACCCACGATGAAGGTGTCCACCAATTCCGGTCTGGCCGCCCGCAAGCCGGGATGGATTGACTTCAACGCCGGCGTAATCGTGGAAGACGAGCCGATGGCCGTCACCTGCGCCCGTTTCACGGACTATGTCATCCGTGTGGCCAGCGGCGAATACGTGAACAACGAGAAAAAGGGCTACCGGGAAATCGCCATCTTCAAGACGGGCGTGACCCTGTAACCACTGGTATCTGACCCACAAGAAGCGCGGGAGAGGAAGGTCCGAAGAAGGACAGGCCCTTAGGAGCTTCCGGCCCCCTCTCCCCCACTTCCTGCATTCATCAACCCTAAAAAACTTTCAACGCATGAACATCCCCTCCGGTATCCGCGCCTTGTCGCCATTGGCCGTCTTCCTCTGTCTGTACCTTATCACTTCCCTCGTTGTCAACGACTTCTACAAGGTACCCATCACAGTGGCTTTCCTCCTCTCTTCCATCTATGCCGTCGGCATCACCCGCAGCATCGGCCTGAACGACCGCATCCTGCAGTTCTCATCGGGTGCCGCCAACCGGAACATTCTGCTCATGATCTGGATCTTCCTGCTGGCCGGCGCGTTCGCCCAGTCCGCCAAAGCCATCGGTGCCATTGAAGCGACGGTCAACCTCACCCTTCACCTGCTACCCGAACAGCTACTGCTGGGCGGCATCTTCCTGGCCGCCTGCTTTGTATCCCTGTCCATCGGCACTTCCGTGGGGACCATCGTCGCCCTGACCCCGGTCGCCGTCGGCATTGCCGGGAAAACCGGCACCGACCCCGGCTTCCTGACCGGTGTCGTGGTGGGCGGCGCCTTCTTCGGCGACAACCTCTCGTTCATCTCCGACACTACCATCGCCGCCACCCGCACCCAAGGTTGCGCCATGCGCGACAAGTTCCGGGTGAACTTCCTGATTGTCCTGCCTGCCGCCCTACTCGTGCTGGGCACCTACATCGCACACGGATGGGGCCTGCGGTTGAGCGAGGCCGCCGCCCCTGTCGAATGGGTGAAAGTCCTGCCCTACCTCATTGTCCTGGGTGCCGCTTTTGCCGGAGTGAATGTCACCGTCGTGCTGCTGCTCGGCATCCTCTCCACGGGTTGCATCGGGCTGGCGGAGGGCAGCCACGACCTCTTCGGATGGTTCAACGCTTTGTCCGAAGGCATGTCGGGCATGGGCGACCTCATCATCGTCACCCTGCTGGCCGGCGGCATGCTGGAGCTCATCCGCTACAATGGCGGCGTGGACTACATCCTCCAAGCCCTTACCCGGCGGGTCAACAGCCGACGGGGTGCGGAACTCTGCATCGCTGCCTTGGTGAGCCTGGCCAACGTGTGCACCGCCAACAACACCATCGCCATCATTACAGTAGGCCCGTTGGCCAAGGACATCGCCGAACGCTTCGGGGTGGACCGGCGGAAAAGCGCGAGCCTGCTCGACACCTTCTCTTGCGTCGTGCAAGGCATCATCCCCTACGGTGCCCAACTGCTCATCGCCGCCGAACTGGCCCAGCTGTCGCCCATCGAAATCATCCGCCATCTCTACTATCCGATGGCACTGGCCCTGCTGGCCGTCGGCAGCATCTTCCTCCGCTATCCTCGCCGCTATTCTTGATTCGAGCCTCAAAAAAAGATTTTTTTGCCGCGAATCTTTGATAGTTTCGAAAAAAGTAGTACCTTTGCGGCACAATTAAGGCTGGTTCCGTAGCTCAACTGGATAGAGCATCGCCCTTCTAAGGCGACGGTTCTGCGTTCGAGTCGCAGCGGAATCACCATTGAAAGGCTGGTTCGGTAGCTCAACTGGATAGAGCATCGCCCTTCTAAGGCGACGGTTCTGCGTTCGAGTCGCAGCCGAATCACTGACACAGGAATCCGCTTCCGGCACCACGGAGGCGGATTTTTTCTTTTCTATCCCTCCCCGGAAGGAGGCCGTTCACGGAGATTGTCTTTCTTTCCTTTTCATTAACGATACGGTGGGCCCACGGATTTGTTGATACGATACAGGGGCCGACAGACCGGACTCCTGGCACTGAACTAAACTCAACTAAACAACACACCGCGTATGAAAAAACAAAACTTACTGGCAGCGACAGTCTTCATGGGACTGTGCTGCACCCTCACCGCAGAGGCCTGCACCGGCATCACCTTGCGTACCCTCAGTGGGCAACCCGTGGCCGCCCGTACCATCGAATGGGCCGGCAATGACCTGCAAAGCCGCTATGTCATCGTACCCCGAGGCTTCACCCAGCAGTCGTATGTACCCGACGGCGGGAAGGAGGGACTGGCCTTCACCGCCCGTTACGGCTACGTGGGACTGAGCGTGGAGCAGGACGAATTCGTAGTGGAAGGGCTGAACGAAGCCGGACTGTCCGCCGGACTGTTCTACTTTCCCGGCTACGGACAATACGAACGCTACGACCAACGGCACAAGGAAAGCAGCCTCAGCGACCTGCAGCTCGTATCGTGGATACTGGGTAACTTCCGGGACATTGACACCCTGACCGCAGCCCTCGGCAAGATACACGTCGTGGGCATCGACCCACGGGCATCGACCGTCCACTGGCGGGTGACAGAGGAAAGCGGACGGCAAGTGGTGCTGGAGTACACCGACGGGCAGCTTCGGTGCTACGAAAATCCTTTGGGCGTACTGACCAACTCGCCGGGATTCGACTGGCAGCTCACGAACCTGAACAACTACGTCAACCTCTTTGCCGGACCCATCGTCCACCGAAAGGTAGGCGAACTCACCCTGAGTGCGTTCGGGGGCGGAAGCGGACTGCACGGCATTCCGGGCGACATGACCCCTCCCTCGCGTTTTGTACGGGCGGCCTTCTTCCAGGCCACGGCCCCCAAACTGACAGACACGCAGGAAACGGTGATGCAGGCGTTCCACCTCCTGAACAACTTCGACATCCCTACCGGCATCCAGTTTACAGAGGGGACGCCCGTTCCCGACATCCCCAGCGCCACCCAGTGGACCGTAGCATCCGACCTGCAGCACCGCAAGATTTATTACCGCACGATGTACGACAGTTCCATCCGGTGCATCGATCTCGCTACCCTTCCCTTCGAACGGGTGAAGTACCAGTCGGCCCCTTTGGACAAGGAGAAGCGCCAACCGGTCACTTACCTGCAACCCTCTATGGAACCCGCGGCGGAAGAGCGGTGACCGGACCGGTCAGAAAGTCATTTCCGAAATCGATTGGGCAGGGTCGTTCCATGTGCTTGGGACGACCCTGCCCAGACGGTTGGTGAAGAATCAGCAGCGGATGGGAGAAAAAAACAGTGGAATGTATGGTAGGTTCGTAGAAATAAAGTATATTTGTAACCGTATTAACCCTTTCAACCTATACAGAAAACATGAAACTGACCTATCAAGCAGCCGCCTTGTTGTGGGCGGCACTCAACACCGCCAGCCTCCCGGCCCAGACTTCCACTCCCTCGCAGGAGACGGAGGCACAGAAAGAAAAACGTATGGAATGGTTCGATCATGCCAAGCTGGGCATCTTCATCCACTGGGGCATCTATGCCGTGAACGGAGTGTCAGAGAGCTGGTCGTTCTTCAACAACTACCTGCCCTACGAGGAATACATGAAGCAGGCGGAAGGATTCACCGCCGCCCACTACGACCCCAAGCAGTGGGTGCAACTCATCAAGGAGAGTGGCGCCAGCTATACGGTCATCACTACCAAGCACCACGACGGAGTGGCTCTGTGGGATACGAAGGCAGGCTCTCTGAGCACAGTGAAAAGCACGCCGGCCGGCCGTGACCTGGTGGATCCCTTCGTCAAGGAGGTGCGCAAGCAGGGACTGAAGCTGGGCTTCTACTACTCACTTTTGGACTGGTCGCATCCTGACTACCCGAACAAGACCCGCACGGAAACCCGCTACAAGGATGACCCGCAACGCTGGAAGAAGTTTGTCGATTTCAACTTCGCGCAGCTGAGGGAGCTGAACCAGACCTGGAAGCCGGACCTCTACTGGTTTGACGGCGACTGGGAACAGTCGGCGGAAGCCTGGAACTCGAAAGGCATCATCGACCTGTTGCGTTCAGGCAACAAGAACGTCATCGTGAACTCACGCATCCAGGGCTACGGCGACTACGCCACGCCGGAACAGGGAGTGCCCGTGGTGCGGCCGAAAGACCGCTATTGGGAACTCTGCCTGACCATGAACGACTCGTGGGGCTACCAGCAGACCGACCATAACTACAAGACACCGCACATCCTGCTCCGCACCTTCGTGGACTGCCTGAGCATGGGCGGCAACCTGCTGTTAGACATCGGCCCGAAAGAGGACGGTACCTTGCCGGAGGAACAGGTGGCCATCCTGAAAGAATTCGGCCGCTGGACCAACAAACACAAGGAAGCCATCTACGATACCCGCGCGGGCATCCCGATGGAGCACTTCCAAGGCTACTCCACCCTGAACAAGGGAGGTGACATCCTGTACCTCTACCTGCCTTACCGACCGAACGGTCCCATCGAAGTGAAGGGACTGGTGAACAAGGTGAACCGTGTATGGGTGGTCGGCAGCGGACAGATGCTGAACTACCGCGTCCATAACAAGAGCTACTGGAGCAGCGTGCCGGGCAACCTGTACATTGACGTGCCCGAACAGGCGCTTGACCCTCAGATTACTGTCGTCGCCGTACTGCTGGACGGCCCCGTGAAACTGTACCGCGGAGAAGGACAGGTCATCTCCAGCAACTGACGCTCCATCATTGATCCATATTAACCCGATGAATACCATGAACAAATCCTTACTGACCCTTGCACTGCTGGCCGCCACTGCGCCAGCAGTGGCACAGGGCGGCCTGCTGGAACAACACCAGCGGACGCTGACCCTCCCCCACCATTATGTATGTTACCGCACGACCGGAACGCTGAACATCGACGGCATCGCCGATGAGGCAGACTGGCAACAAGCGGAACCGACCGCCCCCTTCGCCGACATCAGCGGTGAGGGGTTCGCCACTCCCCTCTACGAGACCCGCGCCAAGATGCTGTGGGACGATGACTACCTGTACGTGAGCGCGCAACTGGAAGAGCCGAACATCATCGCCAAGCTCTCGCAACGCGACACCATCATTTATTACGACAACGACTTCGAGGTGTTCATCGACCCGGACGGCGACGGACAAAACTACTTCGAGATAGAGAACAACGCACGCGGTGTCATCTTCGACCTGATGCTGGACCGCCCCTATCGCTGTGGCGGCAATTTCCTGCTGCAATGGGACTGTCCAGGACTGCGGTTAGCTGTCCACTGCGACGGCACGCTGAACCAACCCGCCGACAAGGACCGGGGCTGGAGCGTGGAAATGGCCATCCCTCGACAGGCACTGACCCTGAACTTCCTGAACCCGCTGCAGGCGGGCAACTGGTGGCGCATCAACTTTTCGCGCGTGCAGTGGCTCAAGAAGCCGGAGGAGAACTGGGTGTGGATGCCCACGGGCAAGATTGACATGCACATGCCCGACCGCTGGGGCTTCCTCTACTTCTCCGACCAACCGGTGGGCAAAGGCACGGAAACGTTCCGTTACCCGTACGACATGGATGCCTACCGCCTGCTGTGGGCCCTCTATTACGCCCAACTGGCACAGTACGGCCAACACAAGGCGTACGCTACCCGCTTAGAGGACCTGGGACTGACGGACAGCGACCGGGCATCGGTCAAGAAGGGGACGGACCTCAGGATGGAGGCCACTCCCAACACCTTCCGCATCGCTCTCCAACTGCCCGACAACGGAAAGACGTACACCGTGGACCATTATGGAAGATTCTCCGTTCTTTAAAAAATAATGGTCTTGTCTGACTAAATTTCCAAAAAGATTATTTATATTTGAACCGGAAATTTAAACTGCTACGCTATGATAACTTATCCAAACGCTAAGATAAACCTGGGACTGAACGTGGTGGAGAAACGCCCCGACGGCTACCATAACCTGGAGACCGTGTTCTATCCCATCAACCTGCAGGACGCGCTGGAGGTGACACGTCTCACGGGCAGCGACGACGCGTACCGCCTGCATGTGACGGGAGCCAACCTGGACGGAAGCCCGGAGGACAACCTGGTCGTAAAAGCCTATCGGCTGTTGAACGAGAAACACCACCTGCCGCCGGTGGATATCCACCTGCACAAACATATCCCGACTGAAGCAGGACTGGGGGGCGGCTCGTCGGACTGCGCGTTCATGATCAAGACGCTCAACAAGAAGTTCAATCTTGACCTGAGCAAGGCGGAAATGGAAGCCTATGCCTCGCGCTTGGGTTCGGATTGTCCGTTCTTCATCCAGAACCGGCCGGTATTAGCCACGGGGACGGGCAACGTGTTCGAACCGGTGGACCTGTCGCTCCGCGGCTACCACATCGTGCTCATCAAACCCGATATCTCAGTCTCCACCCGGGAGGCATACGCCGCCATCCGTCCGCACCGTCCCGAGACCCCGTTGCGGGAACTGATCCGTCAGCCCATCGCCACGTGGAAGGACTGCCTGAAAAACGATTTCGAGGAAAGCGTGTTCTGCATCCATCCGGAGATTGCCGCCATCAAGGACAAGCTGTACGACCTGGGTGCGGTCTATGCCCAAATGAGCGGCTCAGGCTCCGCCGTGTTCGGCATTTTCAAGGAGGCGGTAGAGAACGTGGACGAGAAGTTCGTGGACTGCTTCACCCGCCAACGTATCCTGGAATGATACATCGCTTCTCAACGGATATCTCGCAGATTCCCCTCCCGGAACGTTTCACCTATCCGTTTCACTATTCGCCCCACCCTCTGACGGTTCTGGCCGCTCAGGAGGTGGAGCGTTATCTTTCTGCCCAAACGGAGTGGCAGGACGAATTGGCCAAGGGGAAGATGTTCGGTGTGTTAGTGGTCCGACAACCCGACGGGCAGGTGGGATTTACCGCCGCCTTCTCGGGCATTCTGGCAAGCAGCAACCACCACGACTACTTTGTACCTCCTATCTATGACCTGCTCCAGCCCGACGGGTACTTCCGTCAGGAGGAAGCCGCCATCTCGGCCATCAACCACCGCATTGACGAGATGACCGCCGCACCCGACTATCTGCTCCTGAAGAAGGCGGCCGAGCAGGCCCGACAACGGACGGAAGCGGAACTGACCACGGCCAGACAAGCCTTGAAGGCCGCCAAGGCCCGGCGGGACGAACGTCGCAGGCAACTGCAAGGCAAGACGGACAACGGAAACGAAACAGACAATGGAAACGGGACGGCAGGACCGGGAACGGCGGTCCGGCAGGAACTGGAGGCCCTGATTCGGGAAAGTCAATTTGAGAAAGCCGACTACAAGCGAAAGGAGAAACGGCTGAAAACGGAACTGGAAGCGGCCGAAACCGCCTTCCGGGAGGAAGCAGGGCGCATCGAGGCCCTCCGACAGGAACGAAAGGCCCGTTCGGCCGCCCTCCAGCAACGCTTGTTCCGGTCGTTCCGACTGCTCAACGCACGGGGAGAATGGAAAGACCTGACGGAACTGTTCGCCGACACTTCTACTCCTACCCCTCCCGCAGGTGCCGGCGAATGTGCCTTGCCGAAACTCCTGCAACATGCCTTCCTGCACCATCTGCACCCCCTTGCCTTTGGGGAATTCTGGTGGGGAGCCTCCCCGAAAAACGAAGTGCGCCACCACGGGTATTTTTACCCTTCCTGCCAGGGAAAGTGCGCCCCCATCCTGCGCCATACCCTCTGCGGCCTGGAGGTGGACACTCCGTCGGCCTGGACACCCGTCCAGGAACTGGACATCGTGTACGAAGACGAATGGATAGTGGTGGTGAACAAGCCCGCCGGCCTGCTGTCCGTTCCCGGCAAGGAACAAGAGGACTCCGTACTGGCCCGCCTGCGGCAGCGCTACCCCACCGCAACTGGTCCGTTACTGGTCCACCGCTTAGACATGGACACCTCTGGCCTGCTGCTGGCCGCCAAGACGAAAGCCGTCCACGAAGCACTGCAGCAACAGTTTGAGGCCCGACAGGTCACAAAACGTTACACCGCCCTGTTAGACGGCATCCTGCCGATGGAAGAGGGCGACATCCGGCTCCCTCTGGCCCCCGACTGGCTGGACCGTCCCCGCCAGAAGGTGGACCCCCTGCAGGGGAAACCGGCGTTGACCCATTACCGCATACGTGAACGGCGGGACGGCCAAACCCTGGTGGACCTCTTCCCCCATACCGGACGCACCCACCAACTGAGGGTACATGCCGCCCATGTGGACGGACTGAACGCGCCCATCGTGGGCGATCCGCTCTACGGCCGTCCAGCGAAACGCCTTTGCCTCCATGCGGCCGAACTGACCTTCACGCATCCCGTGACGAAAAAAAAGCTCCGCCTCTGTCGGGAAGCGGAGCTGTAATGAGAAAACCTGTACTATCAGAGGGAAGCAATGTAGGCTTCCATCATCGGAGTAGCCTTGCGCACTTCCTGATACAGCTTGTACTGCGCGCGGGTCCGGACAATGTTGTGCTCAGGATACTTGATCTGGTAGTAGGTATCGCCGTTCAGGTAGTCGGCCAGGAAGCGGACTGCCTGCATATACGGGAAGAGGGCCACGGCATAGGGCAACATCTCCTTCTCCAACGGAGTGAGGAAGCTGGAAGCGGATTCGATGTAGCCTTTGGCAAAGCTCTTGAAGACCTCCGCGTTGAACTGCACCTTGTCCAAATCGGGCTCGTCTTCGGGTGCCGTATTGGCGGCCGAGCGCAAGAAGTCTCCGAAGTCAGAGAAAATGAAGCTCGGCATGGTGGTGTCGAGGTCGATGACACACAGCACCTCCCCGTTCTTGTCGAACATCATGTTGCTCACCTTCGTATCGCAATGGCAGATGCGCTTGGGCAACTTGCCCTCCCGGTACAGGCACTCGGCAGAGCACATCTCTTCGGCATCCTTCAGGATGTCATCCACCAACGGCTGCACTTCCGCCAGACGTCCGGCCTTGTCGGCGGCCACCGCTTCCTGCAACTGCTGCAGACGGAATTCCATGTTGTGGAAGTCGGGGATGGTCTCACCCAACTTTTCAGGAATGTCGGCCAGCATCGCCTCGAACTCACCGAACTTCAAGCCTACGAGGTACGAAGTCTCGGGAGTGACAGCGTCCAGCGTCATGGAGTCAGGAATAAACGCGCAGACGCGCCAATAACCTTCGCCGGTGAAATAGTAAGTCACTACCTCTTCGGTAGGTACGAAACGGAGCACCTTGCGGTCAATGTCCGTCTCCCCCCGTTCTTCCAGCTTCTTGCGGATGTGGCGGGTCACCAGTTCAATGTTCCGCTGCAAAAGAGGCACGTTGGTAAACACCTGGTGGTTGACACGCTGCAGGATATAGTCACAAGCATTCGGGTCTTCGGTAATCACCTTGTATGTCTGGTTAATCAGTCCGGAGGTCAGCGCCACAATTTCCTTCACGGGACCCACCTCGGGGAAATGTTGCAAAATCTGTAAGAGGGAGTTCAATTTAGCTTCTTCCATAATTAGTTAAATGTATTAGAATTGAGTAATGGGACAAAGATAAACAATATTTTTGATTCTACCAAAAGTTCATACAAAACATCAATAGGCATGGTGGTCTTCCTTCAACTCCTCAGCGGTAATCGGCCGGCTG
>JAQXRG010000153.1 GCA_029218405.1 Bacteroidales bacterium | reverse complement strand
CTGATTGCCGGCAGCGTACTCGTTGACGATGGCCGTCTTCTGCTGGTTCTGTTCGCCGATTTTCTTCTCGATGTCCTCCAGCTCGTCCTTTTCGGCGGTCGGGATCTCCTCGTCCTTCTTGCCCTCGTGCGCCTTCTTCAGCTCGTTCTGGCGCATCTTCAGCACGGCTATCTCGCCTTCCACCGGCGCCAGCTTCTCGCTGCAGGCGGCCTCGGCGTCGGCCAGTACGCCCTTCACCAGTTTGTGGTCGCTGTTCAGCACCAAGCTGTACATGGCCGGCATTTCACCGTAGAAGCCCATGCCCGGCTGGATGCTGGCCATCTCCTTCATGCGGCGCATGTATTCAGACTGCGTGATGAGCACCGGAGCGGCCTGTTCGCCCATCGGCTCGGCCTCCACGTGAAACTCCGTCTTGTCCAGTTTCGGCAGCTGTCCGTTGAAGACCGTGGTCACCATCTCCTTCTGTTCGGCCGGCAGGGCCTCGCCCTTCGGCTCGTCCTTCACGATCAGGCGGTCGATGACATCGCTGTCCACGCGGGTGAACCGGCTCTTCTCCAGCTTGCGCTCCAGCAGGTTGATCATGGGCACGTCCAGCTGGCCGTCCATCACCAGCACGCTGTAGCCCTTGTTGCGGGCAGCGTCGATGTAGGCATACTGGTCGTCCGTGTTCGTGGCGTACAGGTAGATGAGGTTGCCCTCCTTGTCAGTCTGGTTGTCCTTGATGAGGGTCTGGTATTCCTCGAAGGTGAAGTACTTCTTCTCCGTGTCCTTCAGCAGCGAGAAGCCCTTCGCCTTGTCGTAGAAGTCATCCTGCGTCAGCATGCCGTAGTTGATGAAGATCTTCAGGTCATCCCATTTCTCCTCGAACTGCTTGCGGTCGTTCTTGAAGATGGACTGCAGGCGGTCCGCCACCTTCTTGGTGATGTAGGTGGAGATTTTCTTCACGTTCGCGTCACTCTGCAGGTACGAGCGCGACACGTTCAGCGGGATGTCCGGCGAGTCGATGACGCCGTGGAGCAGGGTGAGGAAGTCGGGCACGATGCCTTCCACCGAATCCGTGACATAGACCTGGTTGCAGTAGAGCTGGATCTTGTTCTTCTGCAGGTCGAGGTTGCTCTTGATTTTCGGGAAGTAGAGCACGCCCGTCAGGTTGAACGGATAGTCCACGTTCAGGTGAATCCAGAAGAGCGGCTCGTCGGCCATGGGGTAGAGGTCGCGGTAGAACTTCTTGTAGTCCTCTTCCGTGAGGTCGCCCGGCTTCTTGGTCCACAGGGGCGTGGTGTCGTTGATGAGGTTGTCCTCGTCGGTGTCCACCTGCTGTCCGTCCTTCCATTCCTTCTTCTTGCCGAAGGCGATGGGCACGGGCAGGAAACGGCAGTACTTGGTGAGCAGGCCCTGGATGCGCGACGGCTCCAGGAACTCGCGGCAGTCATCGTCCACGTAGAGGATGATGTCCGTTCCGCGTCCGGCGCGTTCGGTCTCCTCCAAGGTGAATTCCGGGCTGCCGTCGCACGACCATTTCACGGCCGGCGCGTCCTGGTAGGACTGGGTCACGATCTCCACCTTCTTGGCCACCATGAAGGCCGAGTAGAAGCCCAGGCCGAAATGGCCGATGATGGCGTTGGCGTCGTCCTTGTACTTGGCCAGGAAGTCGTTCGCGCCCGAGAAGGCGATCTGGTTGATGTACTTGTCGATTTCCTCGGCGGTCAGGCCCAGGCCGCGGTCGCTGATGGTGATGGTGTCCTTGTCCACACTCACGCGGACGGTCAGGTCGCCCAGCTCGCCCTTGAACTCGCCTTTCGACGAGAGGGTCTTCAGCTTCTGGGTGGCGTCAACGGCGTTCGACACCAGTTCGCGGAGGAAAATCTCATGGTCGCTGTACAAGAACTTTTTGATGACGGGGAAAATGTTCTCGGTTGTAACCCCGATATTACCTTTCTGCATACGCTATCTATATTTTTTAGTTGTTTTTTGATGCTGTTGTTGTTTTTATCGTTTCACGCCCCACAGGGGGACAAAAAAAATGCCAGATGCAGGGCACCTGACATTTTGGCAGAATTTTTGTCCGTTCCGGCCGTCGTCACGCTTCTGTCCCGTCCGTTCCGTCAGCTACGTCAGCCTTGTCCGTACCGTCCGCTTCGTCCGTACCGTCCGCCGCTTCAGCCTCGTTCGCTGCTTCAGCCTTGTCCGCTGCTTCAGCCTTGTCCGCTGCTTCAGCCTCGTCCGTTTCTTCGGCGGGTTCCACGCTGAACCGCAGCCGGTCTTCCTCCGGGGTGACACGGAGCGTGGCGCCTTCGGCGGGCTGCTCGTTGACGATGAGCTCCGACAGCCCGTCCTCCAGCCACGTCTGGATGGCCCGTTTCAGCGGGCGCGCGCCGAACTGCCGGTCGTAGCCTTTGCGGGCCACGAAGCGTTTCGCCTCCTCGTCGATGTCCAGGTGGTAGCCCAAGGCCTCGATGCGTGCGTAGAGCCCCTTCAGCTCCAGCTCGGTGATGCGTTCCAGGGCCGGCTCGTCCAGCTGCTCGAACATGACAATCTCGTCCAGGCGGTTGAGGAACTCGGGCGCGAACGTCTTGTCCAGCGCCTTGCGGATGACCGAGTGGTCATACTCCTTGCTGTCTGCGCGGAGCCGGGCGGCGAAGCCCACCCCCTGGCCGAACTCCTTGAGCTGGCGGGTGCCCACGTTGGAGGTGAGGATGATGACCGTGTTGCGGAAGTCCACCGTGCGCCCGTTGTTGTCGGTCAGCCGTCCCTCGTCCATCACCTGCAGCAGCAGGTTGAAGATGTCGGGGTGCGCCTTCTCGATCTCGTCGAGCAGGACGATGGAGTAGGGCTTGCGGCGCACCTTCTCGGTGAACTGGCCGCCTTCCTCGTAGCCCACGTAGCCCGGAGGCGCGCCCACCAGCTTCGAGGCGGTGTGCTTGTCCATGAACTCGCTCATGTCAATCCGTATCAGCGCCTGCGGCGAGCCGAACAGTTCCTCGGCCAGCTGCTTGGTGAGGTAAGTCTTTCCCACGCCCGTGGGGCCCAGGAAGAGGAACGTGCCGATGGGCTTGTTGGGGTCCTTCAGTCCCACGCGCCCGCGCCGGATGGCCTTCACCACGGTGCGCACGGCGCTGTCCTGGCCGACGATCTTGCCCAGGAGCGTCTCTTCCATCTGTTTCAGGCGCATGCCCTCGCTCTGCAGCATCCGTTGCACGGGCACGCCCGACATCATCGACACCGTCTCGGCCACGAGGTCCTCGTCCACCGTCTCGGTCTTGTTCCGGCGTTCTTCCTCCCAGCGGCGCTTCATCTCCTCGAACCGCGCGCAGTGTTCCAGCTCCTGGTCGCGGCAGCTGGCGGCCGACTCGTAGTTCTGTTCCTTCACGTTCTGCAGCTTGAGCTGTCGGATCGCCTCGATGAGCTTCTCCTCGTCGGCCAGCTCCCTGGGCACCGTGATGCCCGCCAGCCGGGCGCGCGAGCCCGCCTCGTCGAGGGCGTCGATGGCCTTGTCGGGGAACTTGCGGTCGGTGATGTAGCGTTCCGTCAGCCGCACGCACGCCTCCAGCGCGGCGTCCGTATAGGTCACGGAGTGGTGCTCCTCGTATTTCTCCTTGATGTTGCGCAGGATCTGGAGCGTCTCCTCAGGCGTGGTCGGCTCGACCATCACCTTCTGGAAGCGGCGTTCCAGGGCCCCGTCCTTCTCGATGCTCTTGCGGTACTCGTCGAGGGTGGTCGCGCCGATGCACTGAATCTCCCCCCGGGCCAGCGCCGGCTTGAGCAGGTTGGCCGCGTCCATGGTGCCGCTGGCCGAGCCCGCGCCCACCAAGGTGTGCACCTCATCGATGAACACGATGATGTGAGGGTTCTTCTTCAGCTCGTTCAGGATGGTGCGGACACGCTCTTCGAACTGCCCCCTGTATTTCGTGCCCGCCACGACCGCGGCCATGTCGAGCATCACCAGCCGCTTGCCGAACAGCACGGGCGACACCTGGTGCTCCACGATGCGCAGGGCCAGTCCCTCCACGATGGCGGACTTGCCCACGCCCGGCTCGCCGATGAGGGCGGGGTTGTTCTTCTTGCGGCGGCTCAGGATCTGGGCCAGGCGGTTGATTTCCTTCTCGCGGCCCACCACGGGGTCCAGCCGCCCCTCGGCGGCCAGCCAGGTCATGTCCGTACCAAAGGTGTCGAGCGCCGGTGTGCCCGTCCCCTGCTGCTGCTTTTCGGTCCGGGGCTTGGGCGCCGGTCCCGACTGCCCCCTGGGGGCTCCGCCGCCGGCGTGTGCGAACTGTTCGTCCTCCTCCTCGTCTTCGTCGTCCTCCAGGCCGCCCAGTCCGTCCTCGGCCGTCAGGTCGATGGGCCGTATCTGGTCCAGCACCATTTCGTAGATTACGCCCTGAAACTCCAGTATCTGGGCCATCTCGTTTTTCCGTTCGTGCAGGAGGGCCAGCAGCAGGTGCTCCGTGTCCGTGGTGGCCGAGCGGGTCAGCTTGGCCTCCAGCACGCTCATGCGGAGGATTTTCTCCGTCTCCGGGTCGGCGGCGTCCTTCAGGTCCTTGGGCGGGGGGCAGTTCCCGTACCGTCTCCGCAGGAAATGCTCCAGCTCCTCTTTCAGGAAGCGCAGGTCCACGTTCAGGTCCTTGAGGATTTGGACGGCGCGTCCCTCGCCTTCACGGAGCATCCCCAGCGCCAGGTGCTCGGGGTGAATACGGTCGCTGCGGAGGCGCCGCGCCTCCTCTCCGCTGAACTGCAAGATGTCCGCCAGCTTTTGTGATATAGGATTGTTCATGTCAGTTTGTCTCCAATCGGGTTATTGTTGTTCCATATTGTTTTGTTCCAAATTATTTTGCAAAGATACGCAATATTTCCGGGTTCTTGCGCACTTTCCCCGGTCAAATTACAAAAAATGTGCCATGACCGCTCCCACGGCCGTTCCGGCACGCCCGCCTGACAGCCTTGTCAGCCGCCGGCCGTAAAAAAATACTTTTTTTCGACCGATTATTTTGCCAGTTCAGGAAAAAGCCGTAATTTAGCGTGGTTTTTAATGAACCAATGTAAAGACGTGTAATTAATAAATCGTTTAAATGCAAGAACAAGACAGAATTAGAAAGGTCAACATCGAGGAGGAAATGAAGTCGTCGTACATCGACTACTCCATGTCAGTCATCGTTTCGCGTGCCCTCCCGGATGTGAGAGACGGATTCAAGCCCGTTCACCGCCGCATCCTTTTCGGTATGATGGAACTGGGTAACACCTCCGACAAACCTTATAAGAAAGCCGCCCGTATCGTGGGTGAGGTGCTCGGCAAGTACCACCCGCACGGCGACTCGTCCGTCTATGGCGCGCTGGTGCGCATGGCACAGGACTGGGCGATGCGCTACCCGCTGGTGGACGGCCAGGGCAACTTCGGTTCCGTGGACGGCGACAGCGCGGCGGCGATGCGTTACACCGAGGCCCGTCTGAAGAAGATTGGCGAGGACATGATGCAGGACCTCTATAAGGAGACGGTGGACTTTCAGAATAACTTTGATGACACCCTGCAGGAACCCACGGTGATGCCCACCCGCATCCCGAACCTGCTCGTCAACGGCGCCTCGGGCATTGCCGTGGGTATGGCCACCAACATGCCTACCCACAACCTGGGAGAGGTCATTGACGCCTGCATCGCCTACATTGACGACAATGACATCGACGTGGAGGGGCTCATGCGCTACGTCAAGGCCCCCGATTTCCCCACCGGCGGATATATATATGGTATAAGCGGCGTGCGCGACGCGTACGAGACAGGCCGCGGCCGCGTGGTGATGCGGGCACGGACGGAAATCGAGTCACACCCCACGCACGACAAGATCATTGTCAACGAGATTCCTTACAACGTCAACAAGAAAGAGCTCATCGAGAACATCGCCGCCTTGGTGAACGAGAAGAAGATCGAGGGCATCTCCTACGTGAACGACGAGTCCGACCGCGACGGCATGCGCATCGTCATCGACGTGAAGCGCGACGCCAACGCGAGCGTGGTGCTCAACAAGCTCTTCAAGATGACGGCCCTGCAGACCTCGTTCGGCGTGAACAACATCGCCCTGGTGCACGGACGGCCCAAGCTGCTCAACCTCAAGGACCTCATCCGCCACTTTGTGGAGCACCGCCACGAGGTGGTGATCCGCCGCACCCGGTTCGACCTGCGCAAGGCCAAGGAGCGCGCCCACATCCTGGAGGGACTCATCATCGCGTCGGACAACATCGACGAGGTGGTGCGCATCATCCGCGCCGCCAAGACGCCGGCCGACGCCATCAGCGGACTGATGGAACGCTTCAGCCTCACCGACATCCAGGCCCGCGCCATCGTCGAGATGCGCCTGCGCCAGCTCACGGGGCTCATGCAGGACCAGCTGCACGCCGAGTACGAGGAGCTGATGAAGCAGATCGCCTTCCTGGAGGAAATCCTGGTCAACGACGAGCTCTGCCGCAAGGTCATCAAGGACGAGCTGCTGGAGGTCAAGGCCAAGTACGACGACCCGCGCCGCTCCGAGATAGTCTATGCCTCCGAGGAGTTCAACCCCGAGGACTTCTACGCCGACGACGAGATGGTCATCACCATCTCCCACCTGGGCTACATCAAGCGCACCCCCCTCACCGAGTTCCGTGCGCAGAACCGGGGCGGAGTGGGCTCCAAGGGCAGCGAGACGCGCGACGAGGACTTCATCGAGCACATCTATCCCGCCACCATGCACAACACCATGATGTTCTTCACCCAGAAGGGCCGGTGCTACTGGCTCAAGGTCTATGAGATTCCCGAAGGCAACAAGACCTCGAAGGGACGCGCCATCCAGAACCTCCTGAACATCGACGCCGATGACACCGTGACGGCCTACCTGCGCGTGAAGAGCCTCACCGACACCGACTTCATCAACAGCCACTACGTGCTGTTCTGCACCAAGAACGGCATCATCAAGAAGACCCTCCTGGAGCAGTACTCCCGCCCGCGCCAGAACGGCGTGAACGCCATCACCATCGGCGAGGACGACCGGGTGATCGAGGTGCGCATGACCAACGGCAACAACGAGATTGTCATCGCCAACCGCAACGGACGCGCCATCCGCTTCCACGAGTCGGCCGTGCGCGCCATGGGCCGCACCGCCACCGGCGTGCGCAGCATCACCCTCGATGAGGACGGCCACGACGAGGTCATCGGCATGATCTGCATCAAGGACCTCCAGAAAGACACCATCATGGTGGTGTCCGAGAACGGATACGGCAAACGCTCCGAGGTGGAGGACTACCGCAAGACGAGCCGCAGGGCCAAGGGCGTGAAGACCCTCAACATCACCGAAAAGACGGGCCTGCTGGTGGCCATCAAGTCCGTGACCGACGAGAACGACCTGATGATCATCAACAAGTCGGGCATCACCCTCCGCCTCAAGGTGGCCGACGTACGCATCATGGGACGCGCCACACAGGGCGTGCGCCTCATCGACCTGGAGAAGCGCAACGACCAGATCGGCTCCGTCTGCAAGGTGTCCTCCGAACAGGAACCCGAAGAGGAGGAGGAGGGCGTCATCCCGCCCGACGCCACGCTCCCCGAGGCCGAGGACGGAGGCCAGGACGAGACGGAAGCCCCGACAGAAGAGACGGACACCCCGTCGGAAGAATAATCCCGAACAAAGAACACTTTTAATTTATAACCGTTATGAAAAAAGTATTATTTTCCGCAGCTCTTTTCTTCGCTGCCCTCAGCGTCTCCGCTCAGGAAGGCGTGGTGAAAGAAGCTAAAGCCGCCAAAGGCGATCCCGCCAAGGCCGCCAAGATTTTGGAACCCGCGTTGTCCGACCCCACCACCTCCAAGGACCCCGAGACCTGGAAGCTGGCCGGTGACTTCCAGAAAGCCATGTACGACGACGAGAACATGAAGCTCTACCTGCCCGGCGGACAGGCCGACACCGCCAAGCTGTACAGCAGCCTGGCCAAGATGTTCGACTACTACATCAAGGCCGACGCCGCCGAACAGGACCAGGTGAAGGCCGGAGCGCTGAAGAAGGCGAAGCTCAGAGGCAAGCTGGCCAAGACCCTGGCCACCGTACGCCCCAACCTGACCAACGCCGGCTCTGACGCCTACAACATGGGCGACTATGGCAAGGCCCTGAAGTTCTTCGGACTCTACGTGGACGCCGCCCAGGAGCCGATGTTCGCCGACATCGACGCCGTGAAGGCCGACACCATGACCACCCTCATCGCCAACTACGCCGCACTGGCCGCCAACTCCCTGGGCGACAAGGCCGCCGTGGTGAAGTACGCTACCGTGGGCAAGAGCCACAAGGAAGAGGGCTACCGCTCGCTGATGTGCCTGGCCGAAGTGTACGGCAAGAGCGAGACACCCGACTCTACCGCCTGGTTGGCCACCATCCAGGAAGGCGTGAAGACTTTCCCGAAGCAGGAATACTTCATCGGCAACCTGATGGACTACTACATCCAGAAGG
>JAQXRG010000152.1 GCA_029218405.1 Bacteroidales bacterium | reverse complement strand
ACCTGGCTCTACCGCATCGCGCTGAACGAGACGCTGACCTTCCTGAACCGGCAGCGGGCACAGCAACAGCTCTCGATGGACGACGCGGACGCCGCCCTCGTCCATCAGGTGAGCGGCGACCCGTACTTTGACGGCGACGAGGCCCAGCGGCTCTTTGAGCAGGCCATCCGACGGCTCCCCGAGAAGCAACGCTTAGTTTTCAACATGAAGTACTTCCAGGAGATGAAATACGAGGACATCTCGGCCATCGTCGGAACCACCGTCGGAGCGCTGAAAGCCTCCTACCACCTGGCCGTCAAGAAAATCGAGGATTTTTTATCATCGTCCCATTAAACCTTATGCCCTAACATACATCAAAGAAGATAAAAGGAGGAATCATCATGAACGAAGACAGAGATTTACTGAAAAAATACGGCAGGAACACCCCGTACACGGTGCCCGAAGGCTATTTCGAACATTTCGCGGACCGGCTGATGGAACGGCTGCCGGAAAAAGAGGCCGTGCCCGAACCGCCCGTCAGCACCTGGAGCCGCATCAAGCCGTGGGTGTACATGGCCGCCATGTTCTGCGGCATCCTGTTCAGCCTGCGGATAGTCGTGGGCGGAGACACGCCGGCCGACAGCACGTCCGGCGAGACCATCTCGGGCATTCCCATAGAGGACATCGAACCCATCATGGACCGCACCCTGATGGACGACTACACCCTCTACCAATACCTCACGGAAGCGGATTTTGACATTACCAACCACGAATAACAGTCCATCATCATGAAACAAGCCATCATTACACTTATATTCCTTTGGACAGGATGCCTGACCGTCCTGTCACAGGAACGGAGACTCACGAAGGAAGAGTTCCAAGCCAAGCAGAAAGAGTACTTCACCCGCCAGGCCGACCTGACCCATGAGGAAGCCGCCCGCTTCTTCCCGCTGTACTTCGAACTGCAGGGCAAGAAAGGGAAGCTGAACCAAGAGGCGATGGAGCAGATGCGCAAGGGCAAGGAGGACAACCTGGCCGAAGCGGAGTATGCGAACATCGTGGAGAGCATCCTGAAAAGCCGGATCGCCAGCGACGAATTGGAACTGGAGTACCTCCGGAAGTACCGGAAGTTCCTCACCGCGCGGAAAATCTACCAGCTCCAGCGGGCGGAAATGCGTTTTCACCGGGAACTGCTGAAGGGCGCGAAGCACGGAGGCGCAAAAAAACGCTAAATCCTTCGCCGTTTGGCCGTTTTTTCGTATGTTTGTGGCTTGAAACACTAATCATCAAACTAACAAACGTATGAAGAAAACTTGGATTATCCTGATTGTCATCGCCGTCATCGGCATCGGCGCGTACAGCACCTGCAAGTCAGCCTATAACGACATGGTGACGCAAGACGAGGCGGTCAGCACGGCATGGAGCAACGTAGAGAACCAATACCAGCGCCGGGCGGACCTGATTCCGAACCTGGTGAATACCGTGAAGGGCTACGCGCAACACGAGAAGTCCACCCTTGAGTCGGTGATGAGCGCCCGCGCAAAAGCCACACAGATGACCGTGAGCGCGGACGACCTCACGCCCGAGAAACTGCAAGCCTACCAGAAGGCGCAGGGCGAGATCGGCGCGGCGCTGGGCCGTCTGCTCGCCATCACCGAGAACTATCCCGAACTGAAGGCCAACGAGAACTTCCAGACCCTGATGGCCCAGCTCGAAGGGACGGAGAACCGCATCAGTGTGGAACGCCGTAACTTCAACGAGGTAGCCCGCAACTACAACACCAGCATCCGCCAGTTCCCGCGCACCCTCCTGGCCGGCATGTTCGGCTTCGAGAAGCGTCCGTACTTCGAAGCGCAGGAAGGCGCAGAGAAGGCACCTGAAGTTCAATTCTAATCTCCTCCCTCCATGAGACATCTCTTCGCAGCGCTGGCCGTCCTGATGGGACTGGGAGGACTCCTCCCGGTTTCCGCCAAGGAATACAAGGTGGAGGAGGTCCCGATGGTCCACCTGCAGAACCGCACCCGCTACACCATCAATCCTGACGGCATCCTGTCCGAGGCCACGGTGGCCGCCATCGACACCACCCTCTTCGCCCTTGAGCAGAAGACGGGCGTACAGGTGATGGTGGCCGTACTGGAGAACATTGAGGGGGGCGACTGCTTCGAGTTCGCGTACCAGTTAGGACAGCGTCACGGAGTGGGCCGCAAGGAGCAGAACAGCGGACTGGTCATCCTCCTGGTCACCGGCGAGCGGTGCATCCAGTTCGCCACCGGTTACGGACTGGAAGGCGTGCTGCCCGACGCCACGTGCAAGCAGATACAGGTGCGCTACATGAACAAGCTCCTGGGGCAAGGACGCTGGGACGAAGGCATGCTGGCCGGCATCCGCGTGGTGCGGGGCATCCTGGAAGGCAGCGGCGAGTTCACCCCGGGCAGCGAGGAGACCGGTGAGGAAGACCTCCTCGCCCTTCTGGCCCTCATCGTGTTCATCATTGTCTGCGCCGGAGGCATCTCCTGGATGGCCTACCGTCGCCGCACCAAGTGTCCGTCCTGCGGCCAGCACACCCTGCACGAAGTGTCCGTCCGCACGGTTTCCCACTTCATGGGTATCCGTACCGAGGAAGTGACCTACCGCTGCCGCAACTGCGGCTTCACCAAGAAGGAGACGCGCCGGCGTAACGACGACGACAACCTTCACCGCCGGGGCGGCAACAGCGGCCCCTTCATCGGCGGCATGTTCGGCGGAGGCGGATTCGGCAGCCGGGGCGGATTTGGCGGCGGAGGTTTCAGCGGCGGAAGCTTCGGTGGAGGCAGTTTCGGAGGTGGCGGGGCCGGCAGCCGGTTCTGAGCCTTCCGGCTCCACCCACGACCAGCGGGACCGCACACCATCAATAAGTTTACATTCTCAGCAAGATATCAATCGAAAGACCACATTCCAACTATGAATACAATAGGAACCATTTTCCGACTGACCAGTTTCGGCGAGTCGCACGGCAAGGCCATCGGGGGTGTCATCGACGGATTTCCGGCAGGCATCACCATCGACACAGATTTCATCCAGCAGGAGCTGGACCGTCGCCGTCCGGGCCAGTCGGCACTTACCACCGCCCGCAAGGAAGCGGACAAGGTGGAATTTTTGTCGGGCATCTATGAGGGCGTGTCCACCGGTTGCCCCATCGGCTTCTGCGTATGGAACACCAACCAGCACTCGAACGACTACGACAACATGAAGGACGTGTTCCGTCCCTCGCACGCCGACTATACGTACACCCAGAAATACGGGCTCCGCGACCACCGGGGCGGCGGGCGCTCCTCGGCGCGGGAAACCATCTCGCGCGTGGTGGCAGGCGCACTGGCCAAGCTGGCCTTGCGGCAGCTCGGCATCCGCATCACCGCCTATACCTCGCAGGTGGGTCCCTTCCGCCTGGAGCAGGACTACACACAGTATGACCTCTCTACCATCGAAAGCAACCCGGTGCGCTGCCCCGACCCGGAACTGGCCCGGCAGATGGCCGACTACATTTACCAGGTGAAGGGAGAAGGCAACACCATCGGCGGAGTCATCAGCTGTGTCATCCAAGGTTGTCCCGTAGGACTGGGCGAGCCGGTCTTCGGCAAGCTGCATGCTGCGTTGGGTCACGCCATGCTCAGCATCAACGCCGTGAAAGGCTTCGAGTACGGCCAAGGTTTCGGCAGCATGGAGCTGAAGGGCAGCGAGCAGAACGACCTCTTCTACGCTGACAACGGACGCATTGCGTTCCGCACCAACCGTTCGGGCGGTATCCAGGGCGGCATCAGCAACGGCGAGGACATCTACTTCCGCGTGGCCTTCAAGCCCGTGGCCACCGTCCTGATGGAACAGCCCACCGTGGACAAGGACGGCCGGGAGACGGTGCTGAAAGCACGCGGACGGCACGATCCCTGCGTGCTGCCCCGCGCGGTGCCCATCGTGGAAGCCATGGCGGCCATCACCCTGCTCGACCAGTACCTGCTGGGCAAGACCACCCGGCTGTAGAATCTCCTGAGAATCATTCACCCTATCACCTTATCTACAACCCTTTTATACCATGGAAATCAAAGAATACATCCGGGAGAACGAAACCCGGTTCCTGGACGAATGGTCCAGCCTGATACGCATCCCCAGCATCAGTGCCCTTCCCCAACACAAGGAAGACATGCTGGCCTGTGCGGAGCGATGGAAACAACTGCTGATGGAGGCGGGAGCCGATGAGGCTCATATCATGCCCTCCCAAGGTAACCCGTTAGTCTATGCCGAGAAACGGGTGGACCCTTCGGCACCGACCGTACTGGTCTATGCCCATTACGACGTGATGCCGGCCGAGCCGTTGGAGCTCTGGAAAAGCCAACCCTTCGAACCCGACATCCGTGACGGCCGTCTGTATGCCCGCGGAGCCGATGATGACAAGGGACAGGCCATGATTCAGGTGAAAGCCTTCGAATACTTGGTGCGAGAGGGCCTGCTCACCCACAACGTGAAGTTCATCTTCGAGGGCGAGGAGGAGATTGGCTCGCCCAGCCTGAACGCTTTCCTGAAAGCCCACAAAGAACTGCTGAAGGCGGATGTCATCCTGGTGTCGGACACCAGCATGTTGGGAGCCGACCTCCCGTCGCTGACCACCGGCCTGCGCGGCCTGGCTTACTGGGAAATCGAAGTGACCGGACCGAACCGTGACCTGCACTCAGGCCACTTCGGCGGCGCGGTGGCCAACCCCATCAATGTGCTCTGCGAGCTGCTGGCCAGGATGACCGACGCGGACGGACGCATCACCATCCCCCACTTCTACGATGACGTGGAGGAAGTGCCCGCCGCCGAACGGGCGATGATCGCCAGCATTCCTTTCGACGAGGAGAAGTACAAGGCGGCCATCGGCGTGAAGGAACTGAAAGGGGAAAAAGGCTATTCGACCTTGGAACGCAACAGTTGCCGCCCTTCGTTCGACGTCTGCGGCATCTGGGGCGGCTATACGGGAGAGGGCTCGAAGACCGTCCTGCCCTCGAAAGCCTTTGCCAAGGTGTCCACCCGCCTGGTCCCCCACCAGCGTCACGAAGTCATCTCGCGGCTCT
>JAQXRG010000151.1 GCA_029218405.1 Bacteroidales bacterium | reverse complement strand
ACTGGATGGCAACACCTTCGCGGAAATCGTCAGCACCGTAGCAGTTCACATTGGCGCGCGGACCGTGAGAGTAAGCGGTGCGCTTCACTTACTTCAGCTCGCCCGTGTTATAGTTGAACTGAGTCTGTACATAGGTGAAGCCGTTGATACGGGAGTTGATCTTGGCAGCGTCCTTGCCCAGACCGTTCAGGATGCAACGCAACGGGTTCTTGCGCACCTTGTTGGCCATTTCGGCAATCTTGATGGCACCTTCTGCGGCAGCGAACGACTCGTGACCGGCCAGGAAGGCAAAGCACTGGGTCTCTTCACGGAGCAGACGGGCAGCCAGGTTGCCATGGCCGATACCTACCTTACGGTCGTCGGCTACAGAGCCCGGGATGCAGAATGCCTGCAGGCCGATACCGATGGCCTCGGCAGCGTCGGCAGCGTTGGTGCAGCCCTTCTTCAGTGCGATGGCGGTACCTACCACGTACGCCCACTTAGCGTTTTCGAAACAAATCATCTGGGTGTCTTCACACGTCTTGTAAGGATCCAAACCGGCAGCGTCGCAGATAGCGTTGGCTTCTTCGATGTCCTTGATGCCGTTTTCGTTCAAGGCGGCGAGGATCTGCTTCATGCGGCGATCCTGACTTTCAAATTTCACTTCTCTAATCATATTCTGGGTCCTCCTTATTATTCTTTACGTGGGTCAATAGATTTAACAATTCCCTGTTCCGGTTTCGTACGTCCGTACGTGCCGGTCACGCTCTTCAGAGCTTCGTCAGCGGGAACACCCTTCTTGATGGCATCCATGAACTTGCCCATGTGAACGAATTCGTAGCCGCAAACCTGGTCGTCCTTGTCGAGGAACATCTTGGTGATGTAGCCTTCGGTCAGCTGCAGGTAACGGGTGCCTTTCACCTTCGTGCCGTAGAGCGTACCCATCTGGCTGATGAGGCCCTTGCCGAGGTCTTCCAGGCCGGCGCCGATGATCAGACCACCTTCAGAGAATGCGGACTGGGTGCGGCCATAGACAATCTGCAGGAAGAGTTCGCGCATGGCGGTGTTGATGGCGTCGCACACCAGGTCGGTGTTCAGCGCTTCGAGGATAGTCTTGCCCGGGAGGATTTCCGATGCCATGGCGGCAGAGTGGGTCATGCCGGAGCAACCGATCGTTTCAACCAGACATTCTTCAATGACACCTTCCTTGACGTTCAGCGTCAGCTTGCAGGCGCCCTGCTGGGGAGCACACCAGCCGATACCGTGTGTTAAACCTGAGATGTCCTTGATTTCTTTTGCCTGAATCCATTTCCCTTCTTCAGGAATAGGAGCCGGACCGTGGTTAGGTCCTTTAGCGACACAGCACATGTGTTCAACTTCGTGTGAATAAGTCATATTCTTTACGTTTTTATTTAGGTAATAAAAATAAGTGTATCCTTTCTTGTCTCTTTGGAGGGAGGACGTGCCTCAATCCGCCTACAAAGTTAGTGGTTTTATTTAGTTTTCCAATGTTACAAGGCGAACTTTTTCGGCCTGCCGTGAATATTTTTTTGCTTTCGGCAGATTTTGCCAACTCTGCTTGCCAAATTGTTTTCTCCGTTCGGAAGAAATGTGTATCTTTGCGCCCATCATTATATAAATAAGTAGGACAGATATGGAGACGAAGAAGATACAAGTGACCGACGCCGCGCTGCGCCGGGGTGCGGAGGCGGGAATGGACGAGTTCCTGCAGGTGGTGGTCGATGCTTGCCTGGCGGCGACGGGCGGCGGGGTGGATGCGGCGACGATGCCGTTGCTCAACGGCTGGCAGCACTCGCTGCTGGGCTATCATTTCTTCCGCGAGGAGGTGGACGAGGGGGGCTTCATCCAGCTCATCCAGAACGGGTACGGGCCGTACATCTTTCTCAACCCGTTCGCCAAGGCCATGCGCCTGATGGGGGCGAAGGACTTCTCGAAGCTGCTGTATGAGGCCCGCGAGATTTACGACGCGCACCGGGAGGACCTGGAGCGCGACTGTACCGAGGATGAGTTCATGGCGATGTACGAGCGCTACGAGGCTTTCGACGACCTGGAGGAGCGGTTCATGGACATGGAAGAGGAGGTGACGGAGACACTGGCCCGCTACGTGGACGAGCACTTGGAGGACTTTGTGGAGGTGATTCCGGGCGGAGAATAATAAAGACTGTTAAAACCGAAGGCCGTGTGCAGTAAAATGCGTATCTTGGCGTTTACTTAGCGAATGAGATAAAAATTTCAGTAACGTATAACAAAATTAAGGAATAAAGAAATGAAAAGAACAAGATTTGCAGTGTTTTTCGCTGCGTTGGTTTCCATGCTGAGCTTCACTTCCTGCCTCGACAGTGACGGGGGGAGCGGCACAACTCCGGTATCAGCTATCCTGCGTGTGAACGGCTTCGCGGGCAGCTACTGGTTTACGGATGCTTACGGCAACAAGTACACGCCGAGCAGCCAGAGCGCCTTGGCCAGCTCCGGACTGGACAGCTACCAGTTTGCCTTCATCATGGGCACGTATGACAACAGCCAGCTGGACGCATCCACCAGCACGAAAAAGGAGGTCATCGTTGACTTGTACGGCGCTTCGCCGGTGAAGGCATTTGGCGTGGCGACCGACGATGGCTCGGAGGCCGACGAGTTCGCCAACGCCCCTATGTACGCGGCCGGCGAGGATGTGGGCGGCAATACCTATTTGCAGTTCTTCAGCCGTAACCAGATGTTTGTGCCCGTAAGCTATTTCTACAAGTCGTCCAGCAGCAACGATGACCTGAAGAAGGAGCTCAACTCGCACGATTTCTACCTCTTCTACGACAAGGAGAAGTCGGAAATGGGCACGCTGAGCTTCAAGCTGCGCCACCGGGTGCAGGACCCCAGCGTCAACAAAGACCGCACTACGCTGGGTTCGGAATACCTGTACTTCAACATCGCCCAGGCGATGGCCGCCTACAAGAACGAGTTCGGCAGCGAGCCCGCGAACATCCGCATCGAGTACCAGTACAACTACTCGAACGGTGAGATGACCGAATATACCAGCACGAAAGAGGTCACCACGGACTTCCAGCTGTGGCTGAAGTGGTTTGAACAGCTGGAGAAGTAAGCTAACGACAACAGACAGGAGCGGTTTCCCGCTCTTATTCACGGAGAATCAGCCTCCGTTGTTCAGTGGAACGGGTTTCCGCCGGACAACGGAGGTTTCATTTGTGAAAGAATCCTGTATTCTGCCGAAAATAATAGGCGGTATGCGGATAATTTCGTAATTTTGCCGCCCGAGTCCTACCGGCTCGACGGGGGACGGACCCCGAATCATGAACCAACTTAAAGAAAGGAACAACATTGGACTATAAGGAATTGTTATATCGAGTCATGGCCATCCTGTCCACACCGGCACGCACCTGGGACAAGATTGCCGAGAAAGGAAAAGGCAGCTTAGTGATGATGGAGTATGTCTATCCCCTCATCGGCCTGTGCGGCCTGTGCGAGTTCATCGGCGTGTTCATCGGGCGCGACCTGAATCCCTTGATGTTTCAGGTGGCCCTCACCCGTTGCTGCGCCGTGGCGGTGGCCCTGTTCGGCGGCTACTTCCTCTCCGTGTCATTGCTCGAACGCTTCAGCCGCTACTGGTACGGCTGGCAAGGCACGAAGGAGCAGATGCAGCAGTTCGTGGCCTACTCCATGACCGTCACCTTCGTCCTTGAGATGCTCAGCGGACTGGTCTCCATCGTTGTGCTGACGTGGGTGCTGCAGCTCTACACCCTCGTGATTGTCTTCGAGGGAGCGCGGCGGCTCGTGCGCGTGCCGGACTCCCGTGTCACCTCCTACACCGTGTGGGCCACCCTCATCATCCTGCTCTGCCCGGTGGTCATCGAGACCGTCTTCAACAAACTATCTGTCATTCTCAACTGATTACTGAACTGATGAAACCGACCAACAACAATATCAATATCAAGAACAAGCGGGCGTCGTTCGACTATGCTTTCATCGACACCTATACGGCAGGCATCGTGCTCACAGGCACGGAAATCAAGTCCATCCGCCTCGGAAAGGCGAGCCTCGTGGACACGTACTGCTATTTTGTCAAGGGCGAGCTGTGGGTGAAGAACATGCACATCGCCGAGTATTTCTACGGATCGTACAACAACCACGCCGCCCGTCGCGACCGCAAGCTCCTGCTCACCAAGAAGGAGCTCCGCAAGCTGGAACGCACCGCCGACGCGCCCGGCTTCACCATCGTGCCCACCCGCCTCTATATCAACGAGAAAGGACTGGCCAAGGTGGTCATCGCCCTGGCCAAGGGTAAGAAGGAGTACGACAAGCGCCAGTCCATCAAGGAGAAGGAGGACAAGCGGATGATGGACCGCATGTTCAAGCACTAAGGAGAAAAGAAAGCCATGCAACAGACAAAGACACTACGAGAAGTGGTGAAGGAGCGCATCCTGATACTCGACGGTGCGCTCGGCACCAAGATACAACAATACGGCCTCGGCGAGGAGGACTTCCGGGGCGAACGTTTCCGCCAGGTGCCCGGGCTCCTGAAGGGCAACAACGACCTGCTGGTCCTCACACGTCCCGACGTGCTGGAGGAAATCCACCGTGCCTACTTGGAGGCGGGGGCCGACATCATCGAGACCAACACGTTCAGTTCGAACCGCGTCTCGATGGCCGACTACCACGTGGCCGACTGCTGCCGCGAGCTGAACCTGGAGGCCGCCCGGCTGGCCCGCAGACTGGCCGATGAATATACCCGCCGTGACCCGACGAAGCCCCGCTTCGTGGCCGGTTCCGTGGGACCGACCAACAAGACCTGCTCCATGAGCCCCGACGTGAACAACCCGGCCTACCGCGCCCTCACCTTCGACGAACTGGCCGCCGCTTACCGCGAGCAGATGGAGGCCCTGCTGGAGGGTGGGGTGGACGCGATTCTTGTCGAGACCATCTTCGACACGCTCAACGCCAAGGCGGCAGTGCTGGCCGCCGGGCAGTCGATGGAGGCCGCCGGGCGCAAGGTGCCCCTGATGCTCTCTGTCACTGTGGCCGACGTGTCGGGCCGCACCCTGTCCGGACAGACCTTGGAGGCGTTCCTCGCCTCCGTGCAGCACGCCGACCTGTTCTCCATCGGACTGAACTGCTCGTTCGGCGCGCGCCAGCTGAAACCCTTCCTCGAAATCCTGGCCCGCAAGGCACCTTATTATATTAGCGCCTATCCCAACGCCGGACTGCCCAACAGCCTCGGCCAGTACGACCAGACCCCCGAGCAGATGGAGGCCGAGGTGGGCGAGTATGTGCGCGAGGGACTGGTGAACATCCTTGGCGGTTGCTGCGGGACCACCGAGGCCTACATCGCCCGTTTCCCCCGGCTGGTCGAGGGCGTCGCTCCCCGTGTGCCGGTGGCCGCGCCGCAGACCCTGTGGCTCTCCGGCCTGGAGCTCCTCGAAGTGACCCCCGAGGTCAACTTCGTCAACGTGGGCGAACGCTGCAACGTGGCGGGCTCGCGCAAGTTCCTCCGCCTCATCAACGAGAAGAAGTACGACGAGGCCCTCGGCATCGCCCGCAAGCAGGTGGAGGACGGGGCCTTGGTGCTCGACATCAACATGGACGACGGCCTGCTCGACGCCGCCGCCGAGATGACCACGTTTCTCAATCTGATTGCCTCCGAGCCCGAAATCGCCCGGGTGCCCCTCATGATTGACTCCTCGAAGTGGGAGGTCATCGAGGCCGGCCTGAAGTGCGTGCAGGGCAAGTGTGTGGTCAACTCCATCTCGCTGAAGGAAGGCGAGGAGAAATTCCTCGCCCATGCCCGTACCGTCCGTGCCTACGGGGCGGCGGTCATCGTCATGGCCTTCGACGAGCGCGGACAGGCCGACACGTACGAGCGCCGCATCGAGGTGTGCGCCCGTGCCTACCGCCTCCTCACCGAGCAGGCGGGCTTCCGTCCGCAGGACATCATCTTCGACCCCAATGTGCTGGCCGTGGCCACGGGCATCGAGGAGCACAACAACTACGCCGTCGATTTCATCCGGGCCACGGGCTGGATACGCCGGAACCTGCCGGGCGCGCACGTCAGCGGCGGGGTGAGCAACCTTTCGTTCTCCTTCCGGGGCAACAACTACCTCCGCGAGGCCATGCACGCCGTCTTCCTCTACCACGCCATCCGCGAGGGCATGGACATGGGCATCGTCAACCCCGCCTCGTCCGTCCTCTACACCGACCTGCCGGCCGATGTGCTGGAGCGCATCGAGGATGTGGTGCTGAACCGCCGTCCCGATGCCGCCGAACGGCTCATCGAGACCGCCGAACGGCTCAAGGCGGAGAAGGAGGCCACCGCGTCCTCGCCGTCCGCCGGTGCGGGAGAGGCGTGGCGCGAGGGCACGCCGGTGGAGGAACGCCTGCAGTATGCCTTGGTGAAAGGCCTGGGTGACTGGTTGGAGGCTGACCTGCACGAGGCGCTGCAGTGCTATCCGCACGCCGTGGATATTATCGAAGGCCCGCTGATGGACGGCATGAACCGTGTGGGCGACCTCTTCGGTTCGGGCAAGATGTTCCTGCCGCAGGTGGTGAAGACCGCCCGCACCATGAAGAAGGCCGTGGCCATCCTCCAGCCGTACATCGAGGCGGAGAAGACCGAAGGGGCGAAGAAGGCGGGCAAGGTGCTGGTGGCCACGGTAAAGGGCGACGTACACGACATCGGCAAGAACATCGTGTCGGTGGTGATGGCGTGCAACAACTACGAGATTATCGACCTGGGAGTGATGGTGCCTGCCGAACGCATTGTCGAGACGGCCTTGCGGGAGCAGGTGGATATCATCGGGTTGAGCGGCCTGATTACGCCTTCGTTAGAAGAGATGGTGCACGTGGTGCAGGAGCTGGAGCGTGCGGGTCTCCACATCCCTGTGATGATTGGGGGAGCCACGACCTCGAAGTTGCACACGGCTTTGAAAATCGCGCCGGTCTATCAAGGGCCGGTGGTCTATATGAAGGACGCCTCGCAGAACGCGCCGGCCGCCGCCCGTCTGCTGAATCCTGTCCAGCGGGAGGAGTATGTGGCGCAGCTGTCCGCCGAGTATGCCACACTGCGCGGACGGAACCAGCGGCCGGTACAGACTGTCCCGTTGGAGGAGGCGCAGCGCAACCGGCTGCAGCTGTTCTGAACCGTTCCTGTCAGGTTCTCCCGTTCAGGAAATCTTCTGCCTGTTTCAGTGCGTCCGGCTTGCCGATGTCCAACAGCTTCAGGTCGGGACGGATGCAGCCGCCGATACGCGCCTCCCGGCACACCGACAGGTAGAAGTCCATGATGGAGAACTTGCCCGTCCACCGCTCGTCCATGAAGCGGAACAGGGAAGGGGAGATGACATGGATGCCGCTGAACGCATACGCGTGGTGGCGGGAAGGGTCGTACGTGAAACCGGCCGGCTTGGTCTGCCCCGTCCCTTTGTGCAGCCAGCCGCAGAGTCGGTCGTCTGCATCGAACAGCAGGTAGCGCGAAGTGTCGCGCGGACTCACCAACAGGGTCGCATCGTTGCCGCTCCGCAAGTGCTGTTCGTAGAGCGCGCGCAGGTCCGTGTCCGAAAGGATGTCCACGTTGTGCACCAAGAACGGCGCATCATCCCCCGCCGTCAGGAGCGGGGCCGCCTTGCGGATGCCGCCGCCCGTGTCGAGCAGCTCGCCGCGCTCGTCGCTGATGCGTACGGTCAGACCGAAGTTGTCGTTCTCCCGCAGGAAGTCCAGTATCTGCTCCCCGAAATGATGGATGTTGATGACCACCTCGTCGCATCCCGCCGCCTTCAGTTTCAGCAGCACATGCTCAAGCATCGGCTTCCCCGCTACGGGGACCAGTGCCTTGGGCATCGAGTCGGTCAGCGGTTTCAGCCGGGTGCCCAGTCCGGCGGCGAATAGCATTGCTTTCATACGTTCCTCTCTATATATATTATAAGGTATAGTGCAGTTGTTGTTCACGGTGCTCCAGTTCCACGCGGATGCCGAACCGTTCGTGCAGGTGCCGGGCCACATGCTCCGCCGCGTACACCGAGCGGTGCTGTCCGCCCGTGCAGCCAAAGCAGACCATTAGGTGCTCGAAGCCTCGTTGCAGGTAGCGGTCCACGTGCGCGTCCACCAGCGCGTCCACCCCTTCGAGAAAGCGGAGTATCTCACCGTCCTCCTCCAGGAAGCGGATCACCGCCTCGTCCCGTCCCGTCAGCCGCTTGTACTGCTCGTACCGCCCCGGGTTGTGCACGCCGCGGCAGTCGAACACGTAGCCGCCCCCGTTGCCCGACGGGTCTTCGGGAAGGCCCTTGCGGTACGAGAAGCTCATCACCCGCACCGTCAGCTTCTGCTTGTTCCGCTCGTACACGAACTGCGGCAGTTGCGTGAGCCGTCCCAGCACCTCGCTCAGGTACGGATAGTCCTCAAAACCGCCGGCCAGCAGCTGGCGCAGGTTCTCCACTGCGTAGGGGACACTCTGCAGGAAGTGCGGCTTGCGCTCGAAGTAGCCCCTGAAGCCGTACGCGCCCAGCACCTGGAGGGTGCGGAACAGCACGTAGTGGCGCAGCTGGTGGCGGAACTCCTCTTCCGGCAGGGGCAGGAAGTGGTGCAGCTCGTCCAGGTAGTGGGCCGCCAGCTCCTCGCGCAGCTCGGCCGGGAAGTTGGCCTTGGCCTGCCACAGGAAGGAGGCCACGTCGTAGAACACCGGTCCGCGCCGTCCCCCCTGGAAGTCGATGAAGTAAGGTTCGCCATGACGGATCATCACGTTGCGGCTCTGGAAGTCGCGGTACATGAACGTGGAGGTGGGGAGGGAGAGCAGCCGTTCGCACATCCGCTCGAAGTCATCCTCCAGCCGGTCCTCCTGGTAGTCCAGTCCGGTGGCCTTCAGGAAGCAGAACTTGAAGTAGCTCAGGTCCCACAGGATGCTGCGCCGGTTGAACTCCGGTTGCGGATGGCATTGGCCGAAGTCCAGTCCCTCCGCGCCCTCGCACTGCAGGTGGGCCAGCAGCCGGATGGTCTTGCGCAGCAGTGCCTTCTCGCCGTCGCTGAACACGCCCGTCTGCCGTCCGGTGGCGATGGCGTCGAAGAGCAGCGTGTGGCCCAAGTCCTCCTGTAGGTAACAGGTCTCGTCCTCGCTCACGGCGTGGATGTGGGGGACGGGGAGGCCCTTTTCCTCGAAATGACGGGCCAGGTAGAGGAAAGCCCGGTTCTCGGCCACGGAGGTGCCGCACACCCCGATGAGGGTAGGGTCGCCTTTGAGCCGGAAGTAGCGGCGGTTGGAGCCCGCGCCGGGCAGCGCCTCGATGGCGATGGGCAACCGTGCGGTGGCGGTGAGGTAAAGCTGTTGCAATGTATCGTGGTTCATCATGGTGAAAACGGTTAATAGTTGATAACAAAGGTAGAAAAAGATTCCGAACCGGGCAAGCGTTGTCCCGGCTTTTTTCATCTTCCGTGCCCAAAGAACCGTGTGCAGGCGCAAAAAAAATGCCTTCAGACGCATCTGAAAGCACAGTTGGGGAAGTGGTAGCCCGTGGGAGAATCGAACTCCCCTTTCAAGAATGAAAATCTTGCGTCCTAACCGATAGACGAACGGGCCATCCTTTGTTGCTTCGGCTTCCCGAAGCGGAAGATTGTAACATGTGGTAGCCCGTGGGAGAATCGAACTCCCCTTTCAAGAATGAAAATCTTGCGTCCTAACCGATAGACGAACGGGCCATCGTTGTTGCTCCGGTTTTCCGAAG
>JAQXRG010000150.1 GCA_029218405.1 Bacteroidales bacterium | reverse complement strand
TCCTCCCCATCAAGCAGTATGGCACCCAGTCGGCACTGAACAACTTCCAACCGTATTCAATGATCAATCCCGACCCCATTGGTGGATGTTTCGGATTTACAAAGGAGGAAGTGAAAGCGTTGTGCCAAAAATACGATATGTCCTATCAGGAAATGGAGAAGTGGTATGACGGATATGACATGGGAAGTGCCGGTCACATCTTTAACCCTACTTCCGTCATGCTGGCCATCCGAAAACACAGGTTTGACAACTACTGGTCGCAGACATCCTCCTTCGAGGCTATCCGCAACTACATCAACATGGACTTCGACGGCGTGAAGCAGACGATAGAGAACCTGCTGATGGGCAACGAGGAGAGTGTGCCCGTGCTCAACTACGGCAACGACAGGAACGACATCAACAGCCGCGACGAGCTCTTCGCCCTCCTCACCCATTACGGCTACTTCGCCTATAACAACTACACGCAGACCGTCCACATCCCTAACCAGGAGGTGCGTGCCGAACTGCTCCAGGTGGTGAAGACCGGCAACCGTCCCGAACTGGTCCGGCTCATCAAGGACTCCGACACGCTGCTCGAAGCCACGCTGGCGATGGACGAGAAATACGTAGCGGAAGCACTGGACACCTTCCACAGCCAGTACACCACTCCCCGGTTCTACAACAACGAGCAGGCGCTACGGGCCCTGGTCCGCTATGCCTATATCGGAGCGACGGGGAGTTTTGTCCCCATGGAAGAACTGCCCACGGGGAAAGGTTTTGCCGATGTGGCCTTCATCCCCGTCCAGCCCAGCGGCAAGCCGGTCATCCTCGTGGAACTGAAGTATGCAGACACGGCAGATACGGCTATCCAGCAAATCAAGAACCGCCGCTATCCGGAAAAATTAGTGCCGTTCACCGACCATCTCCTGCTGGTCGGTATCAGCTACGACAGGGAAACGAAGAAGCATTCCTGCAAGATGGAGCTGCTCAAGGGATGAGGCCGTCCTTCCGGGCAGAAGAACCCATCTCTCGTGCAGACAATGTCCGGCCGCTCCTTAGCCATTCCTCCCAGCAGGAGGTAGATGAATGACTATCTCGTAATTAACAGGTTAGTCCTTCGTAGAGGCAGGGTTCCCCCACGAAGGACTAACCTGTTCATAGCATCCTTACCACACGTCCACTTCGGCAATGCAGACCCGCTTGCCGTTGTTGGCGATGTCAGTGGCCTGCACCTTGACGTACTGGGCCTCCACCGGCTGGGAGAAATAGAACGAGCGGCGGGTGGGGTCGTTGATGAGGTTGCCGAACTCGAAGGCACCGGCCTTGGTCCAGTTCTTGCCATCCACGCTGGCCCACACAATGCCTTTCGCCATCATGCCCTCCGCATTCTTGCGGGGCGGCGTGTAGGCGAAGCCCTTCAGCTGCATCTTACGGTCCAACCGCCATACCAGTTCGGGCGACCGGCCCTCGCGGCTGGCCCACCACGTGGAGGGGTCCTCATCGAACGCCATGGCAGGCACATGCTTGGGCTCCTCGCCGGAGGCGGACACGAACTGCCAGCCGGTCTTCGCCACGCCCACCTGCTCGGTCAGCACCGCTCCCCGCTCGCCATTGAGCACGGCCACGGCCTTGATGACACAGGCATCGGAAGCGAACGGCGCGTCGTACTTCGCCGACTGCTCCGTCGGTTCGGTGCCGTCGGTGGTATAACGCACCTCGTATCCCGCGCTCAGGTTACCGGCGGCATCCTCTCCATAGACGTTCCAGCCGAAGTCCTGTTTCTTCGGCTCGATGACCACCTTCCCTTCTTTGTCGCGGCGGCAGCTCAGCATCGGCGGGCGAGAGGCGTAATGGTGGAGCGACAGGTGGCTGAGCGAAGGCAGCGCACGGGCGGCCAGCACACGCACACGCACCTGGTCGGAGGTGACATCCGCCATGCGCAGGATGCGCTTGTAGCCGATGTTCGTGGCACGGGCCACCTCTTTCCACTGTCCGTCCACCCAGGCGTCCACCGCATGTTCGGCCACACGCTCACCGCTCCGGCCCACCGGTTCCTGCAGCATCACACGGTTGAAGGTGACCGGCTGGGGCAGCTTCACCACCACCTCGTCCTTCACACGGACCGCTGTTTCCGGGTCGTTGTCCAACAGCTCACGCGGCCCTTTGGCGCCTGCCGTCAGGTCGGTGCCGTACGTGGCCCGGATGCGCTCACCCACCTCGTTCAGCACCTTGACATCCTGCGGCGAGAAACGTCCGTCGCGGTTGGGCGGGATGTTGAGCAGGAAAGTGGAGTTGCCTCCCACGGCCCGTTCGTAGATGTCGAACACATCGTCGGTGCTTCTCACCTTCTGCCGTTCGTCATCGCGGTAGAACCAGCCCTCGCGGATGGAGGTGTTGGTCTCCGCCTGCTGGTAGTGCAGGTACTTGGCCTTCATCAGCTTGCTGTCCACCGCCAGGTCGATGTCCGTCAGGTCGGCGAAATGCGTGGCAGTGTCGGGATTGACCGGGTAAGGCACCACGTTCCACTCCGTGCTACGGGTACGTCCGGCCTCGTTGCCGCACCAGCGCACGTCCTCACGGCCGAAGATGACAGCCTCGGGCGCGAGCGTGCGGATCAGCTTCTTCCACGCCGTGTAGTCGTAGGTCTGCCCGCCCTTGCGCTTGGGGTGCGCCCCGTCGAACCACACCTCGTGGATGGGTCCGTACTCGGTGAGCAGCTCGAACAGCTGGTTCATGAAATACTCGTTGTAGTCGTCCAGCTCAAACTCGAACCTCGTCGTGTTGGCGAAGGGGCGTCCTTCCACCTCGCGCGGGATGGTGCGGAGCGTCTTCTTGCTAAGGTTGCCGTAGAGCCCTTCGGGGTTCTCGATCTGGTACAGGTCGGCGGGCGACAGATAGACACCCAGCTTCAGCCCGTACTTCTGGCAGGAGGCCGAGAGGTCCTTCAGCACGTCCCCCTTGCCGCCCCGGAAACCGGTGGACATGATGCCGTGCTTCGTATAACGGCTCTGCCACAGCACGAAGCCGTCGTGGTGCTTGGCGGTGAAGATGACCATCTTCATGCCGGCGGCCTTCATGGCCTCGCACCACTGGTCGGTGTCCAGCTCCTTCAGGTCGAAAATCTTCGGGTCCTCCATGCCGTTGCCCCATTCCATGCGGGTGAAGGTGTTCGGTCCGAAATGAATAAACGCGATGAACTCATTGCGCAGCGCGCTCAACTGGTTCGCGGTAGGCACCACATGGGCCGCCTTGGCGAGGATGTCCGCCTCCGTGTCCTGCGGAGTGATCTCCCAGGTGTTGGCATACTCCATCGTGTCTTTTGGCTCGGTACAGGCGGCAGCCGTACCGGCGAGACAGAAAGCTAACAAAAGTCTTTTCATTCTCATACAGTAATCATTTATTCCAATAAGTGTTCAACAAGTGCAAAGATACACCCATCTTCCGAAGAAAGCATGGAAAAATACAGGGCATGTACCGGAAAAAAACGACATTATGGCCGAGTGCGGTACTGAATGCCCTCCACTTCCGACACGTGACCGTCCGCACCGATGGACACCGGCACGAAGGTGACCTGCCACACCTCATTCGGGAACACCCGCGGACAGTACAGACGGATGCGGTTCCAGCCTTTCTTCAGCGGCAGGAAGGCAGGCTGGCGCAGCCAGCAGAACTGCTCGAAGGTATAGGGCACCTCTTCGGGCGCCTGGTGCCAGGTGTGCTGGTGGTACCGGTACTTGCCCGGTTCCTTCCACGGGTCGCGCGGGAAGACTTCCGTGTCGTTGACGAACAGCCGGCCCTGTGCCTCCCACTGCCCCTGGTAGCCGATGCCGTCCGACATCTTCGAGGCACGTCCCGGCGAGTCGAAGCCCACCCAGGCGGTGAGGACGGTGTCCGCCTCCACGTAGAGCTCCGTCTGCATCCAGGCATCCATGGTGGGCAGTGGCTTCACCCCCTCACGGGCGCAGAACGCCAGCAGGTCCACCACTCCGCCCCGGGCAGGCCGCCACTCCATCCGTTCCACCGACGTGCCCCGGCGGCACGGCAAGGTGACCTGCCAGGGAATGGAGGCGTTGGCCACCCACCGCATGTCCCACTCGTAGAGGAAACGGTCGCGGTGGTACGACAGCCGCCGCTCGAAATCGAGCAGCGAACGGTACGTCTCCGTGTCCTCCACGGGCACCAAGTCCTCGTCCTGGATGGGCAGCATCCGTCCACCGCACCAGTACCGCTCGGCGAAGGCCAGCAGGTCATTGGGCATGCCGTTCTGCGGGAAGGTAAGTGTCTTGTCCGCCACCCGCACATCGTTCCACAGGCACAGGATGCCGCCCAGCGCCTGTTCCGTGGCCTCGGGTACCCCGCACGGCGTATGCTGGAAGTACTTGGTGACATTCAGGATAGGGCTGCCGATGTTCAGGTAGCCCTGGTACGAGTCGATGAAGCGGCGGGGGTACGCCTCGCCCTTCTCCAACCGCTCGCCGATGCTGGAGAACCAGATCTGGCTGACGGTCTCCTCCGAAGGTTCCAGCCCCGGGTCCCAGGCGATGGGAATCCGCCCGTTGGCCCGCACCAGGTCCTCGCAGAAGCGCATGAACTCCTGGGGATTGCTGACATGCACCTCATCAGAGCCTATGTGGAAATACGGACAGTCGGCGGCAGGAATCTCGCGGAAGAACTCCTCCAGACAGACCTTCAGCACCTCCCTGCCCTTGGGCGAAGCCATGGAGCAGCCGAAGGTGGTGTCGAAGAACTTGCTGTGGCCCGGCATGTCAATCTCGGGGACGATGGTGACGCCCCGTTCCTTGGCGTAGGCAATGACCTCGCGGATCTCATCGTAGGTATAGAACTTCCCCTCGTCGCGTCCCTTGCGCTGGTACTGCGGGTCGTTGAGCTGGGGATACGCCTTGCACTCGATGCGCCAGGCGGGATTGTCCGTGAGGTGCCAGTGGAAGACATTCAGCTTGTAGAAGGAGAACAAATCCAGTTCCTTCTTCAGCAGTTCGACGGGGCGGAAGTTCCGCCCGGTGTCGTGCATGAAGCCACGGATGGGAAAGGCCGGATAGTCCTGGATACGGACCCGGGGCACCCGGCCGTCGGCATCCTCCAACTGACGGAGGGTGGCCCGCGCCCACACCAGTCCCCGCGCGGTCTTGGCCCTCAGCACCGCCGTACTGCCCTTGATGTCGAGGGTATAGCCCTCATCGGGCAGACGGAGACGCGCGTCCACCTTCGCATCGACGGTCTTCACACTCACCTTCTCTGTCCCGATGACCTTCATCTCCTTCGGGGCAGGTACCAGCTGCTGGGCGTAGGCGGACACACAACCGGCCAGCACCCACAACAACAGCCACCAATTTCTTGCTTTCATACTTCTAACAGATTTAACCCGTTCATTCCACTTTCTTCACAAACACATAGCCGAAGGTGTCATCGCCCCCTACGGGCTGCGCCTCCACCTCTACATAAAACGGCAGGCCGGCCTCGAACGCCGTCAGCGGCAGCCGGTACGTGACCGCCGTATGCCCGGCGTCCACCTGCCCCTGCATCGGGACTTCCGCCAGCCTCTCGTCGCGCTTGTACTGCACCAACTTCCCTAACCGCAAGGCGTTGCTCCCCCTGCGATAGACAAAGGTAATGTCGTAGGTGCCGTTGCCCACCATCTTGCCGGTCGTCTCGAACCGCCACACGCCGGTCGCATCCGCCCATTGGCGGGGCTTCCACTCCGCCACGAACGTACCGTACTGCCGGTAGGCCGAATAGTCGGGCGCGAAATACAACGGCAGCGAGCAATGGCGGCTGTTGACGAAGGTCGTGGCCCGGAAGTCCGTCTTCACATCCACCTCCACCGGTCCCGTGTAACGGGCCGAATGGCTGTGCGGCCAGCTGCCGTCGGTCGTATAGCGGATGTCCGCCCCCTCGACCGAGGGAGCCAGCTCGAAGCGTACCTTGCCGCCCTCCTCCTTCATGGAGACAATCTCGGGCTCGGGCACACGGTAGTTGCATTCCTTGTGGTCCAACCGTGCGTAATGGCTGCGGACACGCTGCCGGAAGTCCGTCCAGCTCCGCCGCGCCGTCTTGCTCCAGCCCAGCTCCGCCACTGCCAGCAGACGGGGGAACGTCAGGTACTCGGCATAGTTCTCCGACCGGTTCTCGTCAATCGGCGGAAGTTCCTGCAGCACCGTCCCGTGAATGAACTGGTCGCTCCAGAAGCAGCCCTGCACGCCCAGCACGGTCGAGGAGGGCGCATAGTCGTTCATCTCCATGGAATAGCACTTCTCCAACGAGATGGGCGGCATCCACGTGGCCGCCTTCACTTCGCCCGGGGTCTTGCTCTCGGGGAAGTCCAGGTAAAGGTGGGTCGCCGGCGAGAGGATGGCCTTGTGTCCCGTCCGGGTGGCCTGCAGCGTGTCCTTCACCTCGTGCCACATTACGGCCACCACCGGCTGGTTCACCTTTCCGCGCTGGATAATCTCCTCCCAGCCCACCACGGTCTTGCCTTTCTTCGCCATCATGTCCGCCACCACGTTCGTGAGGTAGCCCTGCAGGTCGGCGGCCTGCTGCAGTCCCTCCCGTTTCAGCACCGCCTGGCAGAGCGGGCATTCCTTCCAACGGTCGTACACCGCCTCATCGCCACCGATGTTGATGTAGTCCGAGGGGAAGAGCTCCACTGTCTCTTCCAGCACATCCGCCAAGAACTGGTAGGAGGTCTCCTTGCCCACACACAGCAGGTCGCGGCTGATGAAATGCTGGCGAGGCACCTCGTGCTGCTTGCCCGTGCACGACAGCCACGGATAGGCCGCTACGGCGGACAGCATGTGGGCGGGAAACTCAATCTCGGGAATAATCTCCACGTTGCGCACGGCGGCGTACGCAATGAGCTCACGGATCTCTTCCTGCGTGTAGTAGCCGCCCAGCCGCTTCTCATCCTTGCCTGCCCAGGCACCCACCTCGGTGAGCCGGGGATACTTCTTGATTTCCAGCCGCCAGCCCGAATCGTCAATCAGGTGGAACTGCAGCTTGTTCATCTTGTACATGGCCATCATGTCGATGTACTTCTTCACGAACTCCTTGTCGTAGAAGTAGCGCGCCACGTCGAGCATCATCCCCCGCCACGGATGGTCAGGCGCGTCGGTGATGTCCACCTGCGGCACGCTCCACATCACCTCCGGCTGGAGGGAACGGCTGTGAACGGCCGGCGGCAGGAGCTGCAGGAAGGTCTGGATGCCGTAGAACACCCCACCCGCATCGTGTCCGCAGATGGTGACCCGTCGGCCGTCCACGGTCAGCCGGTAACCCTCGGGACGCGGCACCTTCCGCGCATCGACCTCAAGGACAATATCCGCCCGTTTTGCCGGGACACCGGTCTTCCATTCGAAACCCGTGGAGCGGTACACGGTATTCCGCAAATACATTGCCTGTTCCTCCACCGCCGCGTCAAAGGCCATGGACATGCCGCGATGCAGCACCAGACGGCCTACCCGCACATCGACCTGCTCGGGTTGGGGAATGATAGAGAGTGACTGCGCGTACACCGTCGGTACGGCACAGACTGCGGCGGCCACAGCCGCCAGTTTGACGAACCAATGCTTCATAGTATATTCCGTTTTTTTAATTGTGTCACACTATCTACCGCAAAGGTAAGTATTTATCAGCAATCCCCGCTGCTTTTCGGGCAAAAAAGATCCGGAAGCACGAACTCCTTTCGGATGGTACTATAAGAGTGTTAAAATATTGGAATTTGAGGCAGATTCCCCTCTATTCATGAAAACATATGTCAAACTTTTCATATCTTTGCAGCAAATGACGCACTCTTACTAAGAGTGAGGCGCAATTTTTACTAATTAAAGTAGCGAAAATGAGCCATTTCAGCCAGCCTCCGGCTACGATGGGTAGGATGAAATCTCCGTTCAACTGCGAGTCATGGAAATGCCCGGTTGATGAGATTTATTCCGACAGGTTGCCAAAACCTGCCGACGCCGTAGGCGTATTTTCAACTCAACTATAAAGATGTTGCCATGGGAACTCAGGATGACCAATTGTACTGGTTTGTAGCCATCGTCACTCCCAATACCGAGATGAAAGCCGTCGAAAGAATGGACGACCTCATCGACTATTGGAAGGACAAGGAAATCATGGACCAGACAGAGACCGTCACGGCCTACGTCCCCATCCAGAAGGAGGTGCGCTACCGCCCCAGCACACGCAAACGGGTGGAAGTGGAAAAGGTGCTCAGCCCCTGCTACCTCTTCCTCCGTTGCAGGAATGCCGTCCGCTACAAGATAGCCTGCGAGGCCAAGTTCATCCTCCATTTCCTGATGAACCGTGCCTCGCAGACCGAGTCCGGCAAGAACGACTTCGCCCGCATCCCCGACGGACAGATGGAAAGCTTCATGCGTATGGTAGGCGATGCGGAGAATGAGATTACCATCGACCCCTCCCGTATTCATTTGGGAGACAAGGTGCGCATCAAGACCGGTCGTCTTGGCGGTCTGGAAGGCTACATCTGTAGAGAGCCGGACGGGCGCACCCAGATTGCCCTCCGTGTCGATTTCCTCGGCTATGCCAAAATGGAATGTTCCATTGACAACCTCGAATTAGTCAAGGAATAGCATACTCCCTCACCACATCGAATCCCGGACAATACGGTTTTCGAGCATCCAAGTCACCATCGCCCCTGCTCAATCGTCCCGTCCATGCCCTTCAGCCGCATCGCCGGCGCACGCCATGCCAACCTGCGCGGCTTCATCTACGAGCTGTTCCTGCAGCAAGGCACACGTGAGATGGCACGAGCCTTCCTCCGTCAGGCGGAAGCCCGTGACGAAGGCGGCAAGCGGCTCATGCTCCCTTCCGTCGAGGCTGACATCCTACGTTTCTTAGGATGTCAACATACTTCGCCAAGTATCTAAACATACTTTGCCGTTTATCTTTAGATACTTTGCCATTTATGTCAACATACTTTTGTAAGCACTCAATCCCATTCAAGGTAAAGATCAAAAAAGTCTTTTACTTTGCAGCCATGAATCAAAAAATCTATGATTACATTACGCGACATCCGCAAAGGACACCCCTTCGGTATCTCTTCACCTACCGATACCGACTATGTACGCATCGCCAACACTATGGTTGAAATGCTCCGGTACGTCCCCTTCTGTGCCGAGCGCACCGACGAGGAGATGAAGCGTATGGTCATCAAGCTCACCCTCTATTTCGAGGACATCGTCTCCGAGATAGGGCTCTGGCGCAGCTTTGTCCACCTCCACCGGTCACTCTATGGAAGGACGTTGCCGTTCTACTACACAGGCATGGGCTATAACGAAGACGGGCCGAACCTCTACGACATTCAGTTCCTTCTTTGGGATGCCACCCTCGACGATGAATATGCCGAGACCTTGGTCAATCCCGAAAACGAGACCTTGGCCCACGCCGCCCGTACCGTCTATGCCTACTTCCTGGAACGCTTCGAGGACACGCCCATCAACGACGACCTCTACGACTTCTTCCACGAAGCCCGCTTCACCGACAACTTCTACGACGTGCGCCAGGTGCTGAAATGGTACTTCTTTGACTGCTACCTCACTTCAGGACGCTTTCGGGAATCCACCTTTGACGAAGCCCTTGACTACCAGATGGACCTGTGCCGGAGCAACCGTCAGGTAGCCCGGTCAGCCGCCGAGGCCTCTATCGCCTTCCGCTACCAGGTAGGCCCGCTCGCCTTGAAGCCGCAGGAGTGGCTTTCCGCCCTTCTCATCGTCCACGGACACACCGACAAGGCAGCCGCCGTAGCCGCCATCGTCGCCAAAGACCTCGAACCCTACGTGCTGGAGCGTTACGACCGCCAGTCCGTCACCCTCCGCAGTGTCGATGACGAACTCATGACCGTGCGCCGCACCCCCTACTTCCAGGTGCAGACCACCCTCCTGAAGTCGCCCGACACAGAAGGATGCGTAGGCAGCTATGCCCGGTACAACGACGAGTGGTACCTCAACGGCATGAACACCTGGGGCGACATCCTGCGCGTCATACCCGAGTACAAGAAGGAACGAGACATCGAGCGCAATGCCACCTTCGGCGACCTCGCCACCGATGCCCGTTCCGTCCTCCATAGCCGGCAAATCTTCTTCTTCGCCACCCCTGAAGCCTACGAGGCCTTCTACCGTGACGAGCTAAAGATGCCGAAAGACAGGAAGGTCTCGCTTCCCCGGGGAGTGAAGAACATTATGCTCTTCATCCCCCACCTCGCCGAAGGCAAGCTCTGCACCATCATGGACTGTGCCGAGTACATCTGCCATCCCGACAATCCGATGTACGACAAGGAGAAGGCCAAGACACACTTCCTTCTTGCCGACCTCGACCGTGTCCCCGGCGAGTTCATCCGCTATGCCATCGCCCACCGCCTCATGCCCGACTTCGCCCTCAATTCCAACCGGGGCTACGCACGAGGCAGGCAGTTGGCCCAAGACAACCTTGACTTTCTGGCAAGAACGTTGAGGAGACAAGAGTATTAATACCAAGGTGAGGCCCGTCATCTTCCTTCACTTCTTGAGAAACGTAAATTATTGTGGTAAAATGTATGACTATGACTGAATTTACTTCACAGATTATTTGTTTATTTACTACTTTACTTCATATATCCTGTATCGTTTTCCTAAGATGCTTTACAGGATTTGTTTG
>JAQXRG010000149.1 GCA_029218405.1 Bacteroidales bacterium | reverse complement strand
AGACACCGCCCTTCACCATTGAGGACAATACGGACGGAGGCGATGACCTGCGGATGAAATACCGTTACTTGGACTTGCGCCGCACGGCGGTACGCAAGAACCTGGAGTTGCGCCACCGCATGACCATGGAGGTACGCCGCTACTTGGACAGAAAAGGTTTTCTGGAGGTGGAGACACCGATGCTCATCGGTTCCACCCCGGAGGGAGCACGCGACTTCGTGGTACCTTCGCGCATGAACCCCGGACAGTTCTACGCCCTTCCGCAGTCGCCCCAGACATTGAAGCAGCTGTTGATGGTGTCTGGATTCGACCGCTACTTTCAGATTGTGAAGTGTTTCCGCGATGAGGATTTGCGGGCTGACCGCCAGCCGGAGTTCACACAGATCGACTGTGAGATGAGCTTTGTGGAGCAGGAGGACATCATTGAGATGTTCGAAGGCATGGCCAAGCACCTGTTCAAGGAGCTGCGGGGAGTGGAACTGACAGAACCGTTCCTGCGGATGCCGTGGGCGGACGCGATGAAGTATTATGGAAGTGACAAGCCCGACTTGCGCTTCGGCATGAAGTTCGTGGAACTGATGGATATCCTGAAGGGACACGGCTTCTCCGTATTCGACAATGCGGCCTATGTCGGCGGTATCTGTGCCACGGGTGCGGCGCACTACACGCGCAAGCAGCTGGACCAGCTGACCGATTTCGTGAAGCGTCCGCAGATTGGGGCCAAGGGCCTGGTGTACGCCCGTGTGGAGGCGGACGGTCACGTGAAGTCGAGCGTGGACAAGTTCTACACCCAGGAGGTGCTGCAGCAGATGAAGGCTGCTTTCGGTGCGCAGCCGGGTGACCTGATCCTTATCTTGAGCGGTGACGATGTGATGAAGACGCGTAAGCAGCTCTGTGAGTTGCGCTTGGAGATGGGTAACCAGTTGGGCTTGCGCGACAAGAACCAGTTTGCCTGTCTGTGGGTGGTGGACTTCCCGATGTTCGAGTGGAGCGAAGAGGAAGGTCGTCTGATGGCGATGCACCATCCGTTCACTCATCCGAAGGACGAGGACATTCCTTTGCTGGACACCCATCCTGCCGACGTACGTGCCGATGCCTACGACATGGTGGTGAACGGCGTAGAAGTGGGTGGCGGTTCTATCCGTATCCATGATTCGCAGCTGCAGGCCAAGATGTTCGAGATTTTGGGCTTTACGCCGGAAAAGGCACAGGAGCAGTTCGGCTTCCTGATGAACGCCTTCAAGTTCGGAGCCCCTCCCCACGGAGGCTTGGCGTATGGTCTCGACCGCTGGGTGTCCCTATTTGCCGGACTGGATTCCATCCGCGACTGCATCGCTTTCCCCAAGAACAATTCGGGTCGTGACGTCATGTTGGATGCTCCGGGATTCCTGGACCAGAAGCAGTTGGATGAGCTCTGCCTGAAGATTGACTTGAAGGAGTAGGGGGTCAGCGCTGAGTGAACACATCATTCATCCATACAGAAAGGGACAAAGTCGTGAGGCTTTGTCCCTTTCTGCCATAGGGCCGTATGCGTTGGCGGACAGGTTATTGGTGCTCCAAGTACCATTGGTAAAGACGGTGGATGCCCTCGTCTATTTCTACCTGATGGTGCCACCCCAGGCTGTGCAGCTTCGACACGTCGGTCAGCTTCCGCAGTGTGCCGTCGGGTTTGGAGGTGTCCCAATGCAGTTCGCCCTGGAACCCGATTTCAGCGATGATTTTTTCCGCCACTTCCCGGATGGAGAGTTCCTTTCCAGTGCCTACGTTGATGTGGCAGTTGCGGATGTCGGTTTCGCCTTTCTCGTACGTATCGTGGAAATTGACGTTCAGCAGCACGTGGACGCTGGCATCGGCCATCTCCTCTCTCCACAGGAACTCACGCATCGGTCGGCCTGTTCCCCACAGGGTGACCGCTTGCGGCGTGATGCCGAACTTGGCCAGCTTCTCTAAGATTACCTTCTCTTCGCCACGGCCATCCACCCCTTCCACCGGTCGGCGGTTCAGGTCTTGGCGCACAGCTTCCCAGTTTCCTTCGTTCAGGCACTTGGACAGGTGGATTTTGCGGATCATGGCAGGCAGCACGTGGCTGTTCTCCAAATGGAAGTTGTCGTTCGGTCCGTACAGGTTCGTGGGCATGACGGCGATGTAATTCGTGCCGTACTGCAGGTTGAAGCTTTCGCACAGTTTCAGCCCGGCAATCTTTGCGATGGCGTAGGGCTCGTTGGTGTATTCCAATGGAGAGGTGAGGAGAGCGTCTTCCTTCATGGGCTGGGGAGCTTCTCGCGGATAGATGCAGGTACTGCCAAGGAAGAGGAGCTTCTTCACGCCGTGGCGGAAGCTTTCACCGATGACATTCTGCTGGATCTGTAGGTTCTGGTAGATGAAGTCGGCCCGGTAGTGCAGGTTCGCCCAGATGCCCCCCACGTGTGCGGCGGCCAGCACGACGGCTTCCGGTCGCTCTTCATCGAAGAAGCGGCGGACGGCGACGGCATCCAGCAGGTCCAGTTCACTGTGCGTACGGCCTACCAACCGGGTGTAGCCCCGCTGCAGTAGGTTGTTCCAGATGGCGGATCCCACCAGTCCCCGGTGGCCCGCCACATAGATTTTCGTGTTTTTATCCAACGCGTCATTCATTGTCCAACTGTGCTTTAAGATGGATTTTGCGGACAAATTTCTTGTCGTGCTCTACCATGATACGTACCAATTCAGGGAAAGGAGTCTTGCAGGGATTCCATCCCAGCAGGTTCTTGGCCTTGGTGGGGTCGCCCAACAGCTGTTCCACCTCGCACGGACGGAAGTATTTGGGGTCCACTTCCACGAGGACGCGGCCCGTAGCGGTGTCGATACCTTTCTCATTGACACCCTCTCCCTCCCAGCGCAGCTCGATGCCGAGGTAGTGGAAAGCCAAGGTACAGAACTCACGCACGGTGTGCATCTCGCCGGTGGCGATGACAAAGTCCTCCGGAGTCTCGTGCTGCAGGATCAGCCACATGCACTCCACATAGTCACGGGCATAGCCCCAGTCGCGGCGGGCGTCAAGGTTGCCGAGGTAGAGCTTGTCCTGATAGCCCTGCTCAATGCGTGCGGCGGCCAGCGTAATCTTGCGGGTCACGAAGTTCTCGCCGCGGCGTTCACTCTCATGGTTGAAGAGGATGCCGTTGACGGCAAACATACCGTAACTCTCACGGTAATTCTTGGTAATCCAGAAGCCGTACTGCTTGGCCACGCCGTACGGCGAGCGGGGATAGAAGGGAGTGGTTTCCTTTTGGGGGACTTCCTGTACCTTGCCGAAGAGCTCGGAAGTGGAAGCCTGATAGACGCGGCAGGTCTTGTCGAGTCCGCAGATACGGACGGCTTCGAGCAGGCGCAGCGTGCCCATCGCATCGGCGTCGGCGGTGTATTCGGGCACGTCGAACGATACCTTGACATGGCTTTGAGCCGCGAGGTTATAGATTTCATCGGGTTTCACCTCACCGATGATGCGGATGAGGGAGCTGGAGTCGGTCATGTCTCCCCAGTGGAGGTTGACGAGACGCTCCTTCTTCATGTCGCGTACCCACTCGTCGAGGTACAGGTGCTCGATGCGTCCGGTGTTGAAGGATGAGGAACGGCGCAGGATGCCGTGAACTTCATACCCTTTGTCAATGAGAAACTCGGCCAGATAGGAGCCGTCTTGTCCGGTGATACCCGTAATCAATGCTTTCTTTTTCATATCGGATTCTTATTGTATGATTTTTTCGGTTGCAAAGTAGGGGATTTTTATTGATATGTGCAACTTTTTCATAAAAATTATGTGAGACGATGTGTGGCCGGTGTAGGACGATACAGGAATTGGGATAGTCTGGTCGGTGATAGGTCGTAGCCATTCGGGAATGTCGTCTCCTTGTCTTTTGTGTGACTGCTGTGTTTTAAATTTGTTTTAAATAATATCAATATGATAGGATATTATTGATATGTATCAATTAATGATAGAGTATTTTTGATTTTGCATTAATTTGTTTTGTTGAGTGAAAAAGACTGCCTACCTTTGCATCGGTAAAAAGAAAGAAAAGCTGTCCGGACAGGCTAAACGAGATTTGACAACATGTTTTTTCAGGTAACAAAGTAAAGAAAGGAAAAAAGTATGAAACGAGTAGGTATGGTTGCGATGCTGGCTATCGGCTTGTCGACATCGTTGATGGCTCAGGAGCCAAAGGTAAAAGAGCGTAATAAGGAATGGTTCACCACCATCAACAGGACGCAGTTGTCGAAATACCTGCGTCTCAAGTCTGGGCAGGGGGAAGAGGTGGCAGCCATCTGTGACTATTTTGAAGAGCAGATGCGGAGTGCTTCCCGGGCGCGGAGCCGGAAGGCCGAGCGGATGCGCCGTGCAGTATATGGCAACTTGAAACTGATGAAGCGGACGCTGGACGAGAAGCAGTACAGCGACTATCTTCGGTTGATGGAAACCACGTTGCGCAACAAGGGTATTGACCTTGCGCAACGGTAAGCTGCTGAATGTAAAAAAGACAATGGGCCAGCCTCACAGCGGGCCCATTGTCTTTTTTGCGGTTTCCTTAATTCCACAGCGTTTTTCCTTGTGGGATGGTTTAACGTGATAAGCTGACATTACAACCCGGTTATTCGTCTTCTGAATCGTGACAATTCAGCATCACATGAAACAAGTTGGGGGACATTTATACTTTAAGCGGCATCAAAATGTGCATTTTCTGAATCTATGGTTTGGAAATTAAGCGTCAATAAAGTATTCAGTTCACTTTGATGCTTGCTGTTTATTTCTTTTAGAAAATCTTTGATGGCTTGATGGAACTTCACAGGCTTGTCGTAATACCTCCCATACAGGACGGATTTTTTGATAAACTTCCACAATCTTTCAATGATGTTCAGGTTCGGCGAATAAGGTGGGAGGAAAAGCAGTTGAATGCCCAATTCCTTCGCCTTGTCCATGACAGCCTTGCAATGTTGGTATCGCGCATTATCCATTACAACCGCTATCGGTATATCCGGTGT
>JAQXRG010000148.1 GCA_029218405.1 Bacteroidales bacterium | reverse complement strand
ATAAGCGTTTTCGCTATGGCAAATGGGAGAAGGTCCGTGCACACTACCGCAGATATTGGGAGTATCTGTAAGAAGTAGGTCACTGACTATACCTTAACAAGGTATGCTACCCCTCCTCGGTTATTTATCAATACCATTCTTTATACCATTCCACAAATTCGTAAGCCTCCGGTGAGGCACGTCCTTGCGCTCGAGCTTTGAATTGGTATCTTCGTCGACAAAAATAGCGAAAATACTATGATGTCGAAAGAAGAAGTTGCAGAAATCATGACATACTGCAAGGAGAAGTTCACATTTATAGGGAAGGCTACAAACAGACCTGCATAAGCAGTTCTCATCCACCCTTGAGGTGCTCGATGAGATGCGCTCAATAAGATGTGTGGAGCACACTGGAAAGGCAAAGCATATCACCCCGTTTGTCGGTGCTCAGATTGACATCGCCAACGCTTTTGGCTTCAAAATCCCTGAGGGCTGTGCCCCGAAATACACCTCCCGGAAGAAGGATGCACCTCATCGAGGCCGCCCATCAAAGCCGAAAACCTCGGAGCTGGAGCATTAATTGTACAAAATGAATCAAAATTCACGATGTCTGGTGTTTCCAGGGTACACAAAGGAGAAGCTCCGGCATTGACACAGAAGCATTTTCAACAGTCAGTAATTTTGTACCAGCTTGGTACAAAAATCCTGTTCTTAAATCCACACTTAACCTTTTGATAAAGGTAGTTCCCTAACCGTGTTGTTTCTGCTTCTCACAGATATCTTCCCCCATACTCCAGTAGAGTTTGAGCATTTCCTCGTTGATTCTAACACCGTTAACATTTGCAAGCTTCCCTAAAAGAGCCTTCATTCAACACAAAGACGCAAAGGGCAGAACGTACGTACAAAGAGAGTGTGTCAAATTCGGCGTCGCCTATCTAATTGTCATTCTGAGCGCAGCGAAGAATCTGAAGTGGCATGGAACAAAACGATTTGATGGTTATATTGAGAAAAAATACTTTTTCTGAAAACTTTTCCTTATATTTGCCAAAGTTTATCAGAATTATATCGGACGATACCATCACACAAGTGCTATGCCACGGAAGTATAAAGACGAACAAGAGCTGTTGCAGGCTGTCAGGCAGAGCGACGAGGAAGCTTTTGAATATCTGTTCAGAAGTTATTACCCCCGTTTGCGCGGTTATGCCCTCCGTTTTGTGGACGATGTGGAGACGGCGAACGACATCCTGCAGGAATGCTTCCTGCACTTTTGGGAGCGGAGAAGACAGATTGAATCGGTGTCTGTCACCTCTCTGCTGTTTGTCATCGTCCGCAACGCCTGTCTGAATTACCTCAAGCACAAACAATTGGTGGAGCAACAACCGCTGGAGGACATCTCTCAGGTGCAGGGACAAGAAGAGCTGTATGCTTGGGATTTCGGGATGGATCCCGAACAAAAACTGTTGTACGAAGAACTGCAGGACCAGATTCGCCACGTGCTCCGACAGCTGCCCGAACGGTGCCGGGAGGTGTTCGTCATGAGTCGTTTCCAACATCTGAAGAACCGGGAGATAGCCGAAAAACTACAGATTTCGAGCACTGCCGTGGAGAAACACATCTCGAAGGCCCTCAAAGCCTTTGCCGGTCATTTCAGGAATCACTATCCCCCCGATGTCTATCTGCTCTTACTGATGTGGTTGTCGACAAGCCCTTAAAAAACATTAATGGTGGTTGGGAAAAATCACATTCAATTGTTTTATCAATGAGGAGAGAATAGCAAAAGGAGTGAAAAGAGTGAATATAATAGTGAATATAATAAGGAATGAAGAGGATATGAAGCAAGCAGACTCTACATATTACTATAACCTGACCGTCCGCTATCTGAACGGCGAACTCGATTCGGGGGGCGAGAAAGAACTTTTCCGGTTTATCAAAGAGTCACCGGACAACGAGCGGCTATTCCGTCAGTGGGAGGAAGAATGGCTTTCCTCGCCCCGGCTGTTGCCGGTGGTCGATAAAGAATGGAAACGCCTGCAGCGGAGGAGAAGGATGCAGCAGGCCGACGAAAATGCCAGGAAACGCTTGCCGCTGTGGGGAAGAGCAGTGGCTGCTGCTGTGGCCGGACTGCTCATTCTGACGACCGGTTGGCTGGGCATGGAGCATTACCAGTCTCTGAAGACAGCCGAGAACCTGTTTACCCTGGAGACAGGACGAGCCGAGAAAACCCGTCTGCTACTGGCCGATGGCACGGTGGTGTATCTCAACGCTGGCTCCACACTGAGCTATGCGGGCGATTACAACCACGGACACCGTGAGGTCTGCCTGAAGGGCGAGGCCTATTTTGAGGTAACCCGGCAGCAGGAGGACCTCCCTTTTGTGGTGAAGACCGATTTTTATGACGTGCAGGTAAAAGGCACAAAATTCAACGTGTGCGCCTACCCCGAAGACCCAAGAGTGGTGACGACGCTGTTGAAGGGGTCGGTGGACATTGTCTATCGGAACCGGCACATCCCCGTCCGTCCGAACGAACTGGTTTGCCTGGACAAGCACACGCGACAGTTCTCGAGGGAAAAAGTGCAGGCCGAACAGTATAAGTCGTGGACCGAAGGGCGGTTTGAATACGACAAGATCTCGCTGCAGGAACTGGTGGACCGCCTGGCCCGCCGGTACGACGTGACCATCCGGCTGGATGAGGCCATACGCAAGGACATGGTGTTCCTCATCTCGCTCCGCAACGAAGAGACCATCGATGATATCCTGAAAGCACTGACCCAGATGACTTCCCTCACTTATGTGAAACAGGGACGGTCGGTCTATATCAAGAAGGAGTGACGGACAGCGGCCGACAGGCAGGCGGCAGGGACTTCCTGTTTCATTCGTTCACATTTTTGTGAAAAAAATCATTCGACAGGGGTTGGGTAAAACGGCGGACAATTGTTATATCTCATGAAAAGATGAAAAACAAGCGCGCAATTGTTGATATTTTATCTAACTTATGTAAAATGAAAAACAGAAGAATATGAATGACAGAAAACATTTCGGAAGGTCGCTGATGGCTGCTTTATTGCTGTCCGGAACACTGGCCATGAACGCACAAAATGTGACGTATCGGTTTAAGAACGTACCTTTGAAAACCGTGTTGAAGGAAGTGGAAAAACAGTCCCAGTTCTCCATTATGTACAAAAAGGATGTGGTCGATGAAAACCGCTTGGTAACGGCGTCGTTCAAGGACGCGTCGTTGGAGAAAGTACTGACTACCGTCCTGGGGGATGGAGTCACCTATACGATTCAGGGCAAGATGATCGTCATCTCGAAGAAGGCGGCAGACGCACCCCAGCAAAACCGGAGACAGAAAGTGACCGGCACCATCACCGATGCGAACGGTGAACCGGTCATCGGAGCCAATGTGATGGTGAAGGGAACGGGAAACGGTACCATCACCGACGTGGACGGCCACTTCAATCTGGATGTGCACGGCAATGACGTGCTGGAAATCTCGTACATCGGTTATACCACTACAAGCGTGAAGGTAGGCAGCCAGAAGCACCTGCAGGTGAAACTGGTAGAGGACACCAAACTGCTGGACGAAGTGGTGGTGGTAGGTTACGGAACCACCAACAAGCAGGCCATCACCGGTTCTGTCATCAAGGCAGATATTGACGCCTATCGCGATGTGCCCACCAACAACATCATGGAAACCTTGAAGGGCTCTGTCCCCGGACTGAACATCGGTGGAACGAACACCGCCGGTGCCGTGGGCGGATACAGCATCCGTGGCCAGAACTCTCCCAGCGGCAACACACCGCTCGTTGTCGTCGACGGCGCCATCTTCGACGGCTCACTGGCCGACTTCCCTTCAGAAGACATCGAGGACCTGACCGTCTTGAAAGACGCCAGCGCCGCCGCTGTCTATGGCAGCCGATCGGCCAATGGTGTCATCTTGATCACGACCAAGCGCGGCAGAAGCAACAGCAAAAAGCCTGAGTTCAATGTCAACCTGTCCTACGGATACAGCCATGAGCTGAAACGCCAGGAGGTGTACGACGCCGCCGGGTACATCCAGAAGCTGCTCGATGTCCGTACGGCCAATGGCCTGGAGGCAGACCCCAACAAGGTGGCCTTGTACCTTCAGGCGGTTGAGGCGGAGAACTACAATGCGACTCCCGACCACCAGCCTACCTTCACCGACCCCTACGACCTGTTCCGCCAAAACGCCTATAACGTAAAGGCCAATCTGAGCATCTCCAACAGTTCCGACCTGGCCACCTACTATATCTCGGCGGCCCTGACCGACCAGAAGGGGGTCGTGCTGAACGACAGTTACAAGAACTTCTCGGGACGTATCAACGTAGAGACCAAGCTGACCGACTGGCTGAAAGTGGGCGTGAAGTCCAATTACAGCATCCGTGACTACTCGGGCAGCTCTCCCAGCCTCAACAAGGCCGCCCAGTTCAGTCCGTATGCCTCGTTGTACGACGAATCGGGCAAATACCTGCAGTACCCGCAGACAACCACCTCGTTCGAAAGCCCGTTCTGGAGCATGAAGACGAATGACCTGGAGAAATACAACACCCTCGGCGCCATCCTGAACGCCAAGGTAACCGTGCCTTGGGTGAAGGGTCTGTCGTACGAGATGGTGTATTCGCACAACCTCCGTTGGTCACAGAACAACTACTTCTACAATGAATATACCACAGCCGGACAAGGAAAGCACGGTAAGGGCGCACGGACAAACAGCAACAATTACCACATGCTGCTGGACAATATCGTGAAGTACAACAATACCTTCAACAAGGTACACAACATTGATATCACATTGCTGTACTCCCGCGAACATCGCACCTGGAACAGCATGTCGGCGTATGCGGAGAATTTCGACAACACCATCTTGGGAGACAACAAGCTGCAAGACGGTAAGACACAGACCGTATCGACCGGCAGCGGCGAAAGCGGGGCAATCGGTATGATGGCACGCGCCACCTATACGTTCGACAACAGATACTCCTTTACGGGTACGGTACGCCGTGACGGCTGCTCTGCATTCAGCAAGAACAAGAAGTGGGCCACCTTCGCTTCCGGCGGCTTCAACTGGAACATTTCCCACGAGGGCTTCATGAAGGATGTCAAGCCGGTCAGCAACCTCGCCTTACGCTTGTCGTATGGTTCCAATGGTAACCAGTCCATCAGCCCGTATTCCACATTGGCCAAAGTGTCGACCGGCAAGACCATTTTCGCCGGAGACGCTTCCTACTCCATCACACAAGCCATCTCGTCGTTCGCACTCAACGATCTGGGCTGGGAGACGACCACAGGACTGAACGCCGGTCTGGATTTCGCCTTCTTCAACAACCGCCTGTCCGGTAGCATCGACACGTATTTCACCAATACGACCGACCTGCTGTTCAGCCTGGCGCTGCCTACCGTGTCTGGTAAGTCTTCCATCACCTCCAACCTGGGAAAGATACAGAATAGAGGTGTCGAGATCAGCCTGCACTCGCAGAACATCCAAAAGAAGGACTTTTCCTGGTCCACTGACTTCGCCTTCTCCCTGAACCGGAACAAGGTGGCAACCATTTACGGTGAAGACAATGACGGCGACGGCAAGGAAGATGACCTGATCAATTCCGGGTACTTTATCGGCAAATCGCTCGGCACCCTCTATGGCTATAAGATCATAGGTATGTGGCAGCAGGAGGACGTGGACAATGGTACCATCATGCAGGGAATGCGTCCGGGCGACTACAAGCTGGAGGATGTCAACGGCGACGGGAAAATCGACTCTACGAACGACCGCCAGTTCCTGGGAACCAACAAGGAGAACTTCCGCTGGAGTATGACAAACACCCTGACCTACAAGGACTTGTCACTGATGATCTACATCAACTCCATCTGGGGCGGCAATGGATATTTCCAGGCAGCCAACACGCCTTATACAGACGAGTACATCAACAGCGCTGCCCATAACCGGACTGTCCTTGATTACTGGACACCCGAAAATGTGGACGCGAAATACCCCCGTCTGGACTATAAACAGAACGCACGTTATAAAGGAACCTTGTACCAGGACAGAAGCTTCATCAAACTGCAGAAAGTGGCACTGACCTACAACCTGTCCAGATGGGTCAAGAACATCGGCTTGAACAACATGAAGCTGTCCTTGAGCGCCGACAACCTGTTCGAGTACTCTCCTCATTGGGACGGACTCGACGCAGAGACAGGGCAAGGATTGTCCATCAACGCACGTCCTTCTATCCGTACTTACCAAATGAACCTAACTTTTAATTTCTAAAACCGACTACAATGAAACTAAAGAATATATGTATCGCCCTGGCCCTTGTGGGGGGCCTGGCTTCCTGTAATGACTTGCTGGAAGAAAAGCCGCTCGACTTCCTGACTCCGGAAAACTCGTATACGAACAAGCAAGGATTCGAGGCTGCCCTGGCTGCCATCTATTCCAATGTCAGGACCTATTTCTACGCTACGGCCGATGCCTGGTCGAGTTTCGACATGCTGGGAGTTGATGTTGACTTGTGTTCCCCCCGGTCAGGAGAAACCTCATATCAGGAATATTTCTACTGGAACACCTTGAATGCCGACAATGGCTTCAGCAAGAAATGGTGGTCACGGTTTTACGCCATGATCTTCAGCTGCAATGTAATCATCGACCGCGCCGACAGCCAGTATGCCGAATGGGTATCCGACAGCGAGAAGAACGCCATCGTAGGAGAGGCCAAGTTCCTAAGAGCATTTGCCTACAGATTCCTGGCCAACATGTGGGGCAACGCGCCGCTGGTCCTGAACGAAACCACAACACCGCAGTTCAATTACCAAAGCGCGACCCAGGAAGAGATTTACAAACAGTGTAAAGAAGACCTGGAGTTCGCCATCCAATGGATGCCGGACATTGATGACCAGAAGGGCGGCAGGGCCTCCAAGGTGGCTGCACAGCATCTGCTGGCCGAAATCCTGATCGGACTGAAGGAGTATGACGGCGCCGTTCGGGCAGCTTCAGACGCAATCAACAATCCTGCCATGTCCCTGATGCGCGAGCGCTTCGGGAAACTGGTCGATTTCACCTTTGAAGGCTATGATTATCAGGGAGAGAAAGAGCCTTGGGGAGATGTGTACTGGGACTTGTTCCGCGAAGACAACTTCAACAGAATCGACGGGAACAAGGAGTGTATCTGGAATGTCCAGTTCGACGTAGAACTGGTAGGTGGCGGCAATGAAGGCACCTCGGGCGGCAACTTCGGCCTGGAACGGTGGATCGGCACCAGCTGGTGGCTGCTCAAGGACGCCGACGGTACCGTCAACTGGCTGAAGGATATCCTGAGCGGACGCCCCGTCAACCAGATTTCCATCACCGACTATGCCGGCAACCAAATCTGGGAATACAATGGAGACTGGGACCGCGACATGAGAAACTCCAAGTACAACATGAAGCGCGAATACTACTGGACCAACCCGTCCGGCCGTTTCTATGGCCAGCTGATAACCGAGGAGACCTTGGGAGACAAGTCGGAACTGTTCCGCGTCACCCAGCCTACCTTCATGAAGGTGGTAGCCGCCAAGCACCACGGACAGTTCAAAGACGCCACGAGCGGTGAGACACACGATAACGGACGTATCTACAAGGACTGGTACATCATGCGTCTGGCCGAGACCTACCTGCTGAGAGCCGAGGCCAATATGCTGAAGGGAGACCTGAAGGCCGCTGCCGATGACATCAATGTGATCCGTGGCAGAGCCCATGCCACACCGGTCACCGAAGCGGATGTCAATATGGACCTGATCCTGGACGAAAGAGCCCGCGAACTGTTCATGGAGGAATACCGAATCAACACCTTGATGAGAACCAACAAACTGACGGAATACCTGATGAAGTACAATCCCAAAGTCATCCAGGCCGGCTACCAGCTGGATGACCATCTCAACAAGCTGCCCGTCCCCAACTCGGAGATTGAAGCCAACAAGGAAGGAGGTCTGGTACAGAATCCCGGCTATTAAAAGAAGGATTCCAACGAACAAGTGCTAACCATAGAGACTATAATCCGAGTCCTGTACAGCCGCCGTCAAGGCGGGCCCGATGATGAACTTTTGAGCAGAAGTATAGGGCTGGATTATAGTCTTTTCATTACCCTGTAATAAAATAAGATAATAGTATGAGAAAGCCCCATTATTTGTTGATTGCGTTGTTCCAGCCTTTGCTCGCATGGGCGCAGCCAGGTCTTCCTCTGGTGAGCCCGTCGGAAAACCTGAAGGCTGAAATCAACGTAGGCGCACAGCATGTCTCCATCGCTCTCTATGCGGAACAACAGAAACTGGTCGAGACCCGAACACTCCAGTTCGTACTCGACAAACAGGTGATCCAAGGAGAATGGAACCTGAAGAACTATACGACCCAGGCGGTACGAAGCAGCTGGCAGCCGCTCTATGGCGAGAGCAGCCACATCGCCGATTGCTACAACAGCCTGACGCTACAGCTGGCCTCATCGGGCAACGACAAGGACATGACAGTCGATGTACGGCTGTACGATGAAGGACTGGCTTTCAGGTACCGCTTCGACGAGCTCGACTTCTGGAACCGCACACTGCTGCAGGAAAACACACAGTTCCTGTTCGCTACAGACGGAACGACCTGGGCCACGGACAGCGCGCAGTCGGCCTGCTACGAGACTCGGCTCAGCCAACTGAAAGGAACCCATGACAGGCCGCAACTGGTGGAAGTATCCCCCACCCACTATGTGGCCGTCGGGGAGGCCGCACTGGTGGACTATTCACGGATGAAGCTGAAGAAAAGCGACAACGGTTTCGGCCTGCAGTCGGACCTCTCGGGACAGGTGAAGCTGGACCTGGCCGACTACCACTCCCCCTGGCGGTATGTGATGGTAGGAGAACATCCGGGAGAGATAGTGCAGAACAACTACTTTATCCTGAACCTGAACGAACCTAACCAGCTGGAACGGACAGACTGGATCAAACCAGGCAATGTGATCCGCGAGGTGACCCTCACCACACAAGGAGGCATGGCCTGCGTGGACTTTGCCGCCGCCAACGGCATTGAATATGTGGAATTCGACGCCGGCTGGTACGGACCCGAGAACGACCCCCGGTCCGACGCGACGACCGTAACGGTGGATCCGGCCCGGTCGAAAGGCGAACTGGACTTGCAGAAAGTGATCGACTATGCCACCCGGAAAGGGGTGGGCATCATCCTGTATGTGAACATGCGGGCTTTGGAGAACCAGCTCGACGAAATCCTGCCACTCTACAAGAAATGGGGAGTCAAAGGACTGAAGTATGGTTTTGTGAATGTGGGAGACCAGTATTCCACGGCATGGCTGCACCATGCCGTGAGAAAAGCGGCCAAATACGAGCTGATGGTGGATATTCATGACGAATACCGGCCCACCGGCTACTCGCGGACCTATCCCAACCTCATCACCCAGGAAGGCATCCGAGGAGACGAAGAAAGCCCGTCGCTCCAACAGTCGGTCTATACCTTCTTCAGCCGGATGATCTGCGGCGCCGGTGACAACACCAACTGCTGGTTCGCCGACCGTGTCACCTCCGGCAAGATGGGCGGACGCGCGGCACAGTTAGCCAAGAAGGTGGCCCTCTACAGCCCCTGGCAGTTTATCTACTGGTACGACCGTCCCTCCGGCTCGCCGGTGAGGATGGGCGGAGCCGGTGCTGCCGAATCGGTCATCCGGACCGATGCAATCACTCCCTTCTACTGTTCCATCCCGACGGTCTGGGACGAGACCCGGTTCATAGAGGGCGAGATGGGCGATTACGCCGTCGTGGCCCGCCGTTCAGCGTCCAGCTGGTACATCGCCCTACTGAATGCCGGCGAGAAGAAGGAAATCGAGATCGACCTGGCATCGCTCGTGGACACCCATCGCTGCAAGGCGACACTCTACAGCCAGCCCTCGGAGAAAGCCCAGGAGAAGATCGCTGTCAGACAATTCAACCAACTTCCGGAACGTCTTTCTGTCAGCATACTGAAGAATTCGGGAGGGGTATTGCACCTCCATCCGTAAGACGTGTTCCGGACAATGATAGAACCTAATTCCTATACAACCATGAAGACAAAAAACAAACTAATAGGGATCATGCTGATGGTCCTGATGCCATGGACAGCAGTTGCCGAAAAGCACCTGTACTATGTATCGCCCAAGGGAAATGACAATGCGGCAGGGACACTGGCCCGTCCGTTCAGAACGGTGCAGAAGGCGCTGGCCGCTGCCGGAACGCATCAACCGGACACGGTGGAGATTCTTTTCAGGGGTGGCACTTACCCGCTCTCCGAAAGTGTCCGGATCAAGGGCAGGAACCTTATCCTACGCCCTTACGCATCAGAACAGGTCGCCTTCACAGGCGGCCTGTCCGTCGGCAGCAACCGGATAAAGCCGGTACAAGACCCCTCCGTCAGGTCGCGGCTGCAGGACTCCGTACGGAACAGGGTGAAGGAAATTGATGTCCGGTCCATGCAGGTGGAGCTGGCCGGACTGTCTCCTAAGGGATTCGGACGTGCCGCCCTCCCCTCCTGGAGCGAGCTGTTCGTCAACGGAAAGCCCCTGCGTATTTCCAGATGGCCCAACGACAGCACCGTGCTCATCGGCAAGGTGCGTTGCACCGGTGACATCCCGCGTTACAAGAAATACGGGATAGGCGACCCGGTGTTCGAATACCTGGAAGACCGTCCGTCGTCGTGGAAATCAACGGAAGACGCATGGATAGCAGGGTATTTCGCCTACGGATATGCCGACGACATGATTCCTGTGAAATCGATAGACCCCACGGAGAAGACCATCACCGCCGCCCTTCCCACCATCTACGGCTTCCTCACCGGCGCATCGTTCCGCCGGTGGTATGCACTGAATCTGGTAGAAGAGATAGATAAACCGGGCGAGTACGTCATCGACCCCAAAAACGGAAAAATCTATTTCCTTCCCGAAGACGGGCGTCTGGAGCAAGTGGACATCTCCATCCTGGAGGAACCGATGTTTTCGGTCGAGGCGTCCGAGAACGTCCTGATACAAGGCTTCACCTTCGAGTATTCGCGGGGGATGGGCGTGTATGTGGACACGTCGGACCACGTGCTGATAGACAACTGCCGGTTCAGGAACCTGGGATATGTGGCGGTGTCCATCGGCCGGGGCGACTTGCCCGACGGTGACATCTACAAGGCGCAGCACGAATCCGACCGGCACTACAAGGACGGTGTCGGAGGTGTCATCGGCACATTGTCCAGCCGCCTGTACGATGACAGGCTGTTCAACCGGCATGCCGGGACCCACAACGGGGTGACCAACTGTGTGATCAGCCAGGTGGGATCGGGCGGCATCAGCTTGGGAGGAGGCGACCGGCGGACACTGACCCCAGCCGGCAATTATGTGGAGAACTGCCAGATTCATGACTTCAACCGCATTGAGAAATCCTATCGGCCGGGCATTTCCATAGACGGAGTCGGCAACCGGGTGAAGAACTGCGAGATCTTCCATGCACCCAGCATGGCCGTGCTCATCAACGGGAATGACCATACCGTGGAGTATTGCGACATCCATCATGTGTGCCAGGAGGTGGACGACCAGGGGGCCCTGTATTATGGCCGCGACCCTTCCGAACTGGGCTTGAAAGTGCGCTATTGTTATTTCCATCACTTGGACTCCAAGCACCGTGTGTCCGCCACCTACCACGACGACGGTGCCTGTGGCATGGAAGTGTTCGGCTGCGTCTATTACCGGGCAGGAACCGTGCCTGTCCTCATCGGCGGCGGACACGACAATGTGTACCGGAACAACATTTTTGTTGATATGCCGCTGGCCATCCATATCGACAACCGCATGCAGAACTGGTCGAAGAACACCCTGGACAAGGACGGCATCTTTGACCAGCGCCTGCGCACTGTCCGCTATGACCAGCCGCCTTACAGCACGGCCTATCCCCTGTTGCCCGGTTACTGGGAAGGCGACCCCAGCTTCCCCCGCAACAATCAGATAGCCGGCAACCTGTTCTATAAAGTCAAGAACGTACTGGCGGGGGCATGGTCGTACGCAGACTGGTGGAACAATTACATCGCCCGGAAGAATCCGGGATTCAAGAACGAAGAGAACATCCTGGAAGGATGGGTGGACAACGCTCCGGTCTTCGACCGGATTGAGCATTTCCAGCCCATTCCTTTTGAAAAGATAGGCTTCCAGCGGGACAAGCTGACACCATAAGCCTGTCAGTCATTATAAAAACAGTTAGTTAACATGAGAAAATTGACAATCAGAAACGTATGTGCATGGGTGACCCTGGTGCTGGCGTCGTGTGCCGGCCAACCGGAAGTGGAGCCCATGGAGAAGGTCATCGCCAGAGGGCTGGATGCGGCCACCGAACAGGCCGTCCTGATGGCGGAAGCGTTGGAAAACCAGGAAGGCAGGCTGCCCAAAAGCATCCAGGACGGCCAGCTGGAGACCAGCGACTGCTATTGGTGGTGCAGCGGCTTCTTCCCGGGCGAGCTGTGGTACCTGTATGAATACACCGGCCGTCCCGAACTGAAGAAGTACGCGGAGCTCTATACCCAGCGCCTGGAGAACGTGCAGTATGTGACGAACAACCACGATGTGGGCTTCATGCTCTACTGCAGCTTCGGCAACGGCCTGCGGCTGACCGCCGATGAACACTATCAGAAGGTGCTGGTACAGGGGGCCCGTTCGCTGAGCACCCGCTACACCCCCGCCGTAAAGGCCATCCGTTCGTGGGACTTCGGCGACTGGCAATATCCTGTCATCATCGACAACATGATGAACCTGGAGCTGCTCACCTGGGCGGGACGGACCACGGGCGACACGCTCTTCACCCACATCGCCACCACACATGCCCGCACCACCCTGAAGAACCATTTCCGTCCGGACTACAGTACCTATCACGTGGTATCCTACGATACGGTGTCAGGACAGCCCGAGAAAAAGCAGACCCATCAGGGCTATGCGGACGATTCGGCCTGGGCCAGAGGACAGGCATGGGCCTTGTACGGCTATACGATGATGGCGCGCGAGACGGGTGACGAAGCCTTTCTGAACCAGGCCAGACACATTGCCGCCTTCCTGATGAACCATCCCCGCATGCCCGAAGACAAGGTGCCCTATTGGGACTTCGACACGCCCGATATCCCCGACGCGCCCCGCGATGCGTCGGCAGCTGCCGTCATGGCGTCAGCCCTGATCGAGCTGAGCCAGTTAGACAAGTCGGACCGCGCGAGTGCTTATCAGGCGTATGCCGAGGAGCAGCTGCGGTCTCTGACCTCGCCTGCGTACCTGGCCGCGAAAGGCACCAACTGCCACTTCGCCCTGATGCACTCCACCGGCCACTTCAGGGCAGGCAGCGAGGTGGACGCTCCGCTGAGCTACGCCGACTATTATTATGTGGAGGCACTGATGCGCTTGCATAAGATCTATTCATCCAAATAAACAGAAGACAGACATGAACGTGAGAAGAAAAATGGCCGTATATGCGGCCAGTGCATTGGCCGCCGTTACGATGGCAGCCTGCAGCGAAAGACCAACGGCCAAGGAGTCCTCCACAGGGGCGGACGACCGTCGGGTGTGGGTGAGCACCCTGGTCCAGATAGCCGACCCCGTACTGGGCAATCTGGCAGACAACACCTTGCGGGCCAACATGCCGCAAGAATCACTGGACAAGGACCGCGCGGGAAAATATTCCCATCTGGAGGCGGTGGGACGCACCGTCTGCGGCATCGCTCCCTGGCTGGAACTGGGAGCGGACGATACGGAAGAAGGACAGCTCCGCGACAAATACATCCGGATGACGCTGAAGGGACTGGCCAATGCGGTGAACCCCGCTTCGCCCGATTACCTGGATTTCGGCACCCCTTCGCAACCCTTGGTGGACGCCGCCTTCCTGGCCCAGGGCCTGTTGCGCGCCCCCCGGCAGTTGTGGGGCCGCATGGACGATGTGACGCGCGAACGCATGATTACGGAGTTAAAACGCTCGCGGGGCATCGAACCCACCCAGAACAACTGGCTGCTGTTCTCCTCGATGGTCGAGGCTGCCCTGCTGGAGTTCACCGGCGAGTGTGACATGGAGCGTCTGACATACGGCATCGACACCTTCCGCGACCAGTGGTACGTAGGCGACGGCGTGTATGCCGACGGTCCCAAGTACCATGCCGACTACTACAACAGCTTCGTGATTCACCCGATGCTGACAGACATCCTGCGCGTCATGGCCAAGCACCAGATAGCAGGTGCCGATGCCTTCCTGCCCGTGCAAACGGAACGCCTGTCCCGCTATGCGGAACAGCTGGAGCGGATGGTTTCGCCCGAAGGCACCTATCCGGCGGTAGGCCGTTCCATCGTCTATCGCGTGGGAGCCTTCCACGCACTGTCCCAGGCCGCGCTCATCCACGCCCTGCCCACAACGGTGACCCCTACCCAGGTGCGTTGCGCGCTGACGGCCATCATCGCCCGCCAGTTCGCAGCCCCCGGAACGTTCGACGAGAAGGGCTGGCTGCGCATCGGCTTCGCGGGCAGTCAGATCAACATGTCCGAGACATACATCAACACAGGCAGCACCTATCTGTGCGCCTCGGGCTTCCTGGCGCTGGGACTTCCCGACAGCGATCCTTTCTGGAGCGGCCCCTTCACTCCCTGGACAGGCTGGAAGGCCTGGAACGGAGAAAACGTGAAGGCCGACCATGCCATCAGCAACTGATGGTCTTGCCTGCGAAGCGCGGGCAGTACATACCTCAAAACAGGCCGTCCGCGGCTTCGTTACTCTTCCATCGCGACACGAAGAGTAACGAAGCAACGGGCGGCCTCTTTCCTACCCTATAAATGCCATTCAGAAAAATCAGCATCGAGATATCAAACTTGGGTTAAATCTGGCTCTTAAGACGATAACAGAGACACTATAATTTGCGTTCCCCCCTAACCGTCCGCCTGCGGACCTCCGTTTCATCCGTGTTGTCCGTGTGAAATTTATCAATGGACTATTTTGGTTCGACGTTACTCAGACCTGTCCGTATGTCCTTCACTTATATTCATAGTAACTCTTTACTCAACATGCCATAGCTCTGGTGAATAACTTATCCTCATCCTTGCGGATGAACTTGCGCTTTATCTTCACAACCTCGCTCAGTGAAGGCATGATTGGAGATGGAATGCTTCATCGTCTTGAACCGATCGAAATTTTCGACCAATTGTTGAGCCTCAGCCTTTTGCAAGAGAAAACAATAACCAGGAGGAAACTTGTCGGGATTGTTCCTGACTGCCTCAGTGACACGTTTGGTCTCTACGACATATAATGTGGCTACGTCACGGTCGATGAGGACTAACTTGCCTCGGAGTTGAAGCATCCGGGCTTCAACATCCTTGGTTGTAACGGGGAGCATATGTTGATTCATTATGATGAAGGATGAAGCCAAAATCCTGCCATTTTTATGAAGGTACCTTCGTGGGCTCTTGAAGATACCTTCGTGAGCCGATGAAGGTATCTTCGGAGGCGGTTGAGGGTATCTTTCACTTTATAGGCAAGTTTTATACTACGAATAATCATATAAACTATTCGAATGTTCATTCTTAAATTATAAAAATTACAATTTTTGTGATAAAAGAGTTAATTCACAAAGACACAGTTTCGCATATTATCACTAATGTTGTATCTTTGACTACGTCACTGATGAATTTCAGTTGCGTTTGTTTGCAGCACCAACGTGCTGCGGAATTTAGGTATTAAACAGATTTACGCATAAGTTGAACAGATGAAACGACATTATCTATCTTACCTTTTGGTATTTGTGATGACAGGATCAGTGGTGGCACAACCACAACAATGGCCTACATTCGACCCCGAACAGCAGACCGTACAGGCTGACTGGCTCCGGGATCCGGTGGACGCACCTGCCCGTCTTTGTCAGACTCGGGAGGGATACCTGGTCTTTACGAACGGTTTGGTGAGCCGGACCTTCACCTTGCAACCCAACGTCGCCTCGGTTGGGCTGGATGAACTGACCACCCATACCTCTTTCTTGCGCTCGGTCCGTCCCGAAGCGGAGGTGACCCTCGACGGCCAACGGTTTGAGGTGGGCGGTTTGAAAGGACAGCCTGTCCACAACTACTTGCTGAAGGAGTGGATTCCGGGACTGACTTCGGATCCTGCTGCCTTTCAGTTGGTACGTTACCGCATAGAGCCAGTACAACCTCGGTTCGGCTGGATGAAGAAACTGGACTGGATGCCTAAGGATCTGCCATGGCCCACGCCAGGGAAAGAACTGATCTTCACCTATCGTCTTCCGGATGAAGCGGTGGAGACCTTGGCTCGCCGGAGCCGGTTGGATGAGCAACGTCCGGTAGTCTATGCAGATGATTTCAAGACGTTGGAGGCTGGCTGGAAGGTGACCGCCTCGCCGGCCCATGCCCGTAACTCGTTTGTCAACGAGGGGAAGGTGGGCGAGATCATGGCGCTGGAGAACACCGCTGTTGTGGCAGAGCGAGCCTGTCCGGAAGAGACAAGGGTCGTGATGGTCGCTGTGACCCCCGGAACGGACCATTCGAAGAGTTGGGGACCCGGTGTAGGATGGGTCTTTCCTGAACGTATCGTGAAAGTCAATGTCCGTGGAGGAGACCGTCGCATCGGCTTCTTTGATGGTCAGAAGGAGCAGTTGTCAGTCAGCTATGGGGATGCCCAACGGGTATGGCTCCGGATGGAGCTGACGAAGAGCGGGCAGGTACAGGCCTCCGTTTCGACCGACGATCAGCAGTCATGGACGCCGGTGGGCAGTTGTCAGTTGTCGGCAGGTGAACGTCCGCAAAGGGTTCGCATCGGCAAGATGGATGTCAAAGGAGGTCAACGTGATTTCGAGGAGAAGGGAGTAGCCGGACGCTCACGGATTGAGTCGTTCCGTCTGTTGGGCGATCTGCCTGCCGCTGCCGCAGGAGAAGCTGCCGACCGCTGGGCCTACCTGAAAGAGGTGGAGGTAGAGGTTCATTACGAGCTGTACGACCATCTGCCGGTCTTCTGCAAATGGATCACCGTGACCAACCGTTCCGACCGTCCGGTACAGGTAGATTCCTTCAAGAGCGAACTCCTGGCCGCTACCGAGCCCGAGAGTGCCGTTGACCTGCGCGAGCGTTGGCTCTATCCGAATATCACCCTCGATACCGATTATAATTTCGGCGGCATGAGTGATGAGTATATCTACCATTCGAGCTTAGCCTGGAAGCGGGATTCGCTCTACCAGACTCAGGTGAATTTTGATCGGACTACCCCCTGCCTGTTGGAGGCTGCTCCCAAGATAGGTCCTGCCCAGTCTGTGGCGGTTGGAGAGACCTTCACCAGTTTCCGGGTGTGGGAACTGCTGAACGACAGTTGGGATCGGGAGCGCAAGTCGTTGGCCTACCGCCGGATGATGCGTGCGGTGGCTCCTTGGGTGACGGAGAATCCAATCTTGATGCACGTGCGAAGTTCCGATACGGAGTCGGTGAAGAAAGCGATTGACCAATGTGCCGAAGTAGGTTTCGAGGAGGTCATCATGACCTTCTGGAGCGGTTTCGAGGCGGAGGATGATTCGCCTGAGAACCTGTCTCGGATGAAGGAGCTGGCCGATTATGCCCGTTCCAAGAAGATTGCACTTGGCGGTTATTCGTTGCTGGCCAGTCGTCATATTGATGCGGAGAATGATGTGTTGCTGCCTGCCGGCCAGCAGGCCCGTTTCGGCAGTTCTCCGTGTGTCGAGAGTGCCTGGGGACAGACCTATATGCGGAAGCTGTACCAGCTGTTCGAGACCACGG
>JAQXRG010000147.1 GCA_029218405.1 Bacteroidales bacterium | reverse complement strand
GCGGGCGCTGATGAACGCCTCCACCTCGGACAAGGAGGTGCGGCGGCCCGAGGGACCGGCACCGGCAGCCACCTTCGCCGGGAGCCGGCACGTGGCGTGCTCGTGGGTCAGGGCATAGCAGCTGCGCAGGGTGGCGGCGATACTGCCAGGGTGCGTGGCCTCGTAGTCGGCGAAGGTGGTGAGCGCCCAGCGCAGCGCGTCGTCGGCCTCCACCCCGAAGCGGTTCATCTGGTAAAGGCAGCGAGAAATATAAGAATTATGAATCCACTTTAAAAAGTCGGCTGCTCGACCATTATTTATTAATATTACGTTAGTTAACACTATATCGCTCTTTGATATTTTGTACTTTGGAGAATATCCGTCCTCTGTTTGCCGAGGATCGTGAGGACAAGAAGGACGGTCGTCCTAATGCGCCCATCCGCATTCTCATAGCCATGAGCATCCTTAAAGAAGGCAGTGGCTGCAGCGACGATTCGCTGTTTGAGAACTGCTGCTTCAACATGCTTTACCGCCGTGCCTTGGGAATGGTTACGCTGAAGGAGATAGCCGACCGGTACAAGGCGGCAGGAGGTGATTCAGAAGACAGGCACGAGATGGCACGTTTTCGCAACAAAATTCTTTATGACCGCCTCGCTGACAAACGTTCCCTTACAACACAGGAGCCGCTTGCCGAACCGTATGTGTGAGGGGTGGGAGGTAGGCAAACTAAAACAAAGGAGATAAACGCCTATGATGAACGTTTATCTCCTACTCAATCCGGTGATTCGCTTGGGGCTCGAACCCAAGACCCCAACATTAAAAGTGTTGTGCTCTACCTGCTGAGCTAGCGAATCTTCCCTTTGTGCATCGTTTCTCGATTGCGGGTGCAAAGGTACGGACAATTCCAGAGATTTCCAAACCTTTTCGGACTATTTTTCCACAGAATCCTTAATTATTCTCAAAATGCCTGACAAGAGCAGTACGGCTACTGATTTTTAGTATCTTTGTGAGGTTCTTTGGCAAGGTGTTTGCTGGAGATACCTTATTTAATATATAACAAACAGAACAGACTATGTATTGGATTCTATTTATTGGTGTCGCCCTCCTCAGTTATTTGGTGCAGGCGAACCTGAAGGCAAAGATGGAGAAGTATTCGCGTATGGGCATTGGCGGCGGAATGACGGGGCGTGACATCGCCGAACGGATGTTGCGGGACAATGGCATCTACGATGTGCGGGTGACCAGCACCTCGGGGATGCTGACCGACCACTACAATCCCGCCAACAAGACGGTGAACCTGAGCGAAGGGGTCTATAACTCCAGCAACGTGATGGCGGCAGCGGTGGCGGCGCACGAGTGCGGACACGCCGTGCAGCATGCGCGGGCGTATGCGCCCTTGCAGATGCGGTCGGCCTTGGTGCCGGTGGTGCAGTTCTCCTCGTCCATCGTGTCGTGGGTCATTCTGGCAGGTATCTTCCTGATTGATGTTTTTCCGCAGCTGATGCTCATCGGCATCTGTCTCTTCGCCATGACCACGTTGTTCAGCTTTGTCACCCTCCCGGTGGAGATTGACGCCAGCCGCCGTGCCTTGGCCTGGCTGCGCACGGCCAGTGTGACCAACGCCTACAACCACAGCTCGGCACAGGACGCGCTGCGATCGGCTGCCTATACGTATGTGGTGGCTGCCCTCAGCTCGCTGGCCACATTGGTCTATTACGTGATGATATTTACGAGCAGAAGGGACTGATAGGCTTTCATATTCTGATTTTTTGTGTAATTTTGCGCCACATTTACTAATTAACGATTGATTATGGCTACAAAACCTGGCATTCCTAAGGGAACACGCGATTTTTCGCCCGTGGAGATGGCGAAGCGCAACTATATATTCAACACCATTCGTGAGGTGTTCTACCTGTATGGCTTCCAACAGATTGAGACACCGGCCATGGAGAACCTGTCCACCCTGATGGGCAAGTATGGCGAGGAAGGGGACAAGCTGCTGTTCAAGATTCAGAACTCGGGCGATTATTTCTCGGGGCTGACGGACGAGGAGCTGCTGAGCCGCAACGCCGCCAAGCTGGCGGGCAAGTTCTGTGAGAAAGGGCTGCGGTATGACCTGACCGTCCCCTTCGCCCGTTATGTGGTGATGCACCGTGACGAAATCAGCTTCCCCTTCAAGCGTTTTCAGATTCAGCCCGTATGGCGGGCCGACCGTCCGCAGAAGGGCCGCTACCGGGAGTTCTACCAGTGCGACGCGGATGTGGTGGGCAGCAACTCGTTGCTCAACGAGGTGGAGCTGGTGCAGATGATTGACACGGTGTTCCGCAAGTTTGGCATACGGGTGTCCATCAAGGTCAACAACCGTAAGATCCTGACTGGTATCGCCGAAATCATTGGCGAGGCAGACAAGATTGTCGATATTACGGTGGCCATTGACAAGCTGGACAAGATAGGGTTGGACAATGTGAACGCCGAACTGGCTTCGAAGGGCATTCCGCAGGAGGCCATCGACAAGCTGCAGCCCATCATCCTGCTGAGCGGGTCGAACGAGGACAAGCTGCAGACCCTGAAGTCGGTGCTGGCTGCCAGTGCCACAGGACTGAAAGGGGTGGAGGAGAGTGAGTACATCCTGCAGACGGTGGCCGCTCTCGGCGTGCAGTCGGAAGTGGAGCTTGACCTGACCTTAGCGCGTGGATTGAACTATTACACGGGTGCCATTTTCGAGGTGAAGGCCCTTGACGTGCAGATTGGCAGCATCAGCGGCGGCGGCCGCTATGACAACCTGACAGGTGTCTTTGGCATGGATGGCATGTCGGGCGTGGGTATCTCTTTCGGGGCGGACCGTATCTACGATGTGCTGAACCAGCTGGACCTCTATCCGAAGGAGACGGTGAACGCCACCCGGCTGCTGTTCGTCAACTTCGGCGAGGCGGAGGCGGCTTATGTGCTCCCTATTCTGGCTCAGGTGCGGGCGGCGGGCATCCGTGCGGAGATCTACCCGGACAGCACGAAGATGAAGAAGCAGATGAGCTATGCCAACGCCAAGGCCATCCCCTTCGTGGCGATGGTCGGTGAGAACGAGATGGCCGAAGGCAAGGTGTCTCTCAAGAACATGGCTACCGGCGAGCAGCGGGCCGTGACTCCCGAGGAGCTCGTGGCTGCGTGCTCGCTGTAGTGGCGGGCAGGTGCTGTGGGAGTAGGATGAAGCTATTTTCCCGACACTTCATCCTTCTTCCTTCAGCAGACGGGGCGAGAATTTCTTTTTGGGCGTGATGCCCAGCTCTTTCAGCATCTCGGCCTGCCGGATGACATTGCCCGGCCCGGTGGCGAACTGGCGCAGCGCATTGTCGTAAGTGGTGGAGGCGGCCTTCAGCGAGTCGCCCACCTTCTCCATGGACTCGGTGAAGCTGACCAGCTTCTCGTAGAGCGCGCTGCCCCGCTTCACGATGTCCTGCAGGTTCTTCTCCTGGTACTCCCGTTTCCACAAGTCCAGTGCCAGCCGCAGGGCGGCGATGAGGTTGGTGGGGCTCATCAGCACCACCTTCTTCTGGTAGGCATAGTTCCACAGGTTCGGGTCGGTCTGCAGGGCGAGCACATACGCCGGTTCGTTGGGGACGAACATCATGACGAAATCCAGTGCTTTCCCGTTGTATTTCGAATAATCCTTCGCGCTCAGCTCGTCGATGTGGCTGCGGACCGACAGCAGATGGGCCTTCAGGAAGCTGTCGCGCTCGGCAGAAGTCGTCGCCCCTACATAGTTGGCGTAGGCGGTGAGTGACACCTTCGAATCGATGATGACCTGCCGCTGGTCGGGATAGACCACCAGCACGTCCGGCTGCATCCGTTGTCCCAGCTCGTTGCGCAGCGGTTCGCCGTGTTCGTCCTTCAGGAATTCTTGTCGGAAATACTCCTCTCCCTCGCGCAGTCCTGAGTTCTCCAGGATGGTCTCCAGAATCATTTCCCCCCAGTTGCCCTGTGCTTTCGAGTCCCCTTTCAGGGCCCGGGTCAGGTTGTTGGCATCGTCGCTGATTTGTTTGTTCAGCTGTACCAGTTCCTTGATGCGGTCTTCCAGCGAGAAACGCTGCTTCGACTCCTTGTCATAGACTTCCGCTACCTGTCGCTTGAACTCCGTGAGGTTGTCGCCCAGCGGTTTCAGCAGGGTGTTGATGCGTTCCGCGCTGAGGCGGTTGAAGTTTTCTGTCTTCTGTTGGAAGATACGGTTGGCCATGTTCTCGAACTCCAGGTTCAGCTGTCGGTGGAGGGCCTCCGTCTCCGCTTTCTGCGTTTCCAGTTTCTCCTGGAGCATCCGCCGCTCCGTGGCCAGCAGTTCGGCGTTGTGCTGTTGCTGCAGTTCCATGCGTGCCTGTAGGGCGTTCGTCTTCCGGCTGGCCGCCAAGTATCCGGCGGCCGCGCCGATGAATAATCCGATTAATAAATAAATCAGTTCCACTTTGTTGGTTGGATTTTATAAAGTAGGTTTGTTATGGATGCGAAGTTACACAATTTCTCCGAACGGCCAAAATCCTGGCTGCCGAATTCTTCTCTTCCGGTTCGGGTCTGTCTGTCTCTGCTATGGAATCTTGGGCACTTGCTTGGTTCTGGTTGGTATCAGTACTGCGGGAACTCTTCTTTGGGCCTTCTGCTGCATGATTGTTGGCGGTCATTAACTGTTTGCTATATTATCGATTTTTCGGAAGTATTCGGCATTTCTCTATATTAAAACCATGTTTTAGAACATTTCATATAAAATATTTTATTAAATTCATGGTGGCTTCTAAATATTGTTTTACTTTTGCACCCGATAATTGAGGCGGAAAGGTGTAAGTTCCCGCAGAACTTATCCCATTTGCCTTGTTAACTGTATTAATATTTAAATTAAACTATGGTAAAACGATTCAAATCGGTTAGAATGTTGTTGTTCCTGCTGGCAGCGTCAACAGGAGCAGCAAGTGCCCTTGCGGGTAACGCGCCTTTGGGCGTGCGGGTCGTACAGCAGAGCGGAACTTGTTCTGGTGTGGTAAAGGATGCTTCCGGTGAGACCATCATCGGTGCC
>JAQXRG010000146.1 GCA_029218405.1 Bacteroidales bacterium | reverse complement strand
GCACGGTGATAAGGAATTCCCTTGCCTTCGGCATAGCCCAAGGCCATACCCACACCCGAATCGGGAATGCCGCAGGCGCAATCCACCTCCGACTCGTCGGTCTGTCCCATCTTGTAGCCGCTGGCGAAACGCACTGCCTCCACGTTCTTGCCTTCATAGCACGACACGGGGAACCCGTAGTACACCCACAGGAACGAGCAAATCTGCATCTTGTCGTTCGGCTTGCGCAGCTGTTCCAGCCCGTCGGCCCGCATGCGGATAATCTCCCCCGGTCCCACGTACTTCTCAATCTCATAATCCAGGTTAGGCAGGCTGCTCGACTCGCTGGTCGCCGCATACGCCCCCTCCTTCTTGCCGATGACAATCGGCGTGCGTCCCCACTTGTCGCGGGCCACAATGATGCCGTCCTCCGTAAGCAACAGCATCGAGCACGATCCTTTGATTTTATCAAAGACATGCTCGATGCCGTCCACAAAGTCCTTGCCCTGTACGATGAGCAGCGCCACCAGCTCGGTGGGGTTGGTCTTCCCCATGCTCATCTCCGAGAGGTGCATGTTCTGCTCCAGCAGTTCCTTCGCCAGTTCCTCCAGGTTATTGATTTTGGCCACCGTGACGATGGCGAATTTCCCCAAGTGGGAATTGATCATGATAGGCTGCGGGTCCGTGTCGCTGATGACACCAATACCCGACTTTCCCTGAAACGTGGAAAGCTCCGACTCGAACTTCGTGCGGAAGTAGGAACTCTCCAGACTATGGATCGCGCGTACAAACCCCTTCCCTTCTGCGTAAGTGGCCATACCGCCCCGTTTGGTTCCTAAATGTGAGTTGTAATCCGTGCCGTAAAATAAGTCGGTCACGCATTCCGTCTGTGCGACTGTTCCGAAAAAACCACCCATATAGTCTTTAATGTTACTTTGTAAATAATACTGATAGTTATTGAATGACGCTGCAAAATTACAGAAAAAAGCGAAAATAGCACCATGATTCGGCAGGATATTGCTAAATTTGTCTTCGAAACAAAGAATACCCTCATCATGGACGAAGTAAAGACACACGTCGGCTCCTGGTTAGGACAAGCAGGAGTTGACCCCGAGAACATCAGCTGGACGACGGAACTGGCCCTCATAGCCGCCGCCTTCCTCATCACCTATCTGTTCACCAAGGCTTTCCGCCTCATCGTCATCCCGGCGGTGCAGCGGATCACCGCCCGCACCAAGGCCACCTGGGACGACTACCTGTTCAACCGCGACCTGCTGGACAGCGTCTGCCGCCTGGTGCCCCCCATCCTGTGGTACGTGCTGCTGCCCTTCGCCTTCAGCGGAATGCCCGTACTGCTTGCCATCCTGCAGAAAGTCTGCCTCATCTACCTCATCATCACCACCCTGCGACTGGTCAGCACCTTCCTGCGCACGCTGTACGACATCTCCAACGAGCACGAGAAGCTGCGCAACCGCCCCCTGAAGGGCATCTACCAGATGGTCAACCTGCTGGCCATCATCATCGGAGTCATCCTGATGGTCAGCGTGCTGATAGACAAGGACGCCACCACCATCCTGGCCGGGCTGGGCGCGTCAGCCGCCGTGCTGATGCTGATTTTCAAGGACAGCATCCTCGGGCTGGTGGCCGGCATCCAGCTCTCGGCCAACGACATGCTGCGTCCGGGCGACTGGATTACCATGTCGAAGTACGGGGCCGACGGCACCGTCATCGAAGTGTCCCTCACCACCGTCAAGGTGCAGAACTTCGACAAGACCATCACCACCCTTCCACCTTATTTATTAGTCAGCGACTCCTACCAGAACTGGCGCGGCATGTGGGAGAGCGGCGGACGGCGCATCAAGCGTTCGCTCTACATCGACCAGCAGACCGTCCGCTTCTGCACGCCCGAGGAGAAGCAGGACTACCTCCGCAAAGGATGGATCGGCGAAGACGAGGCAGCCCCCGACGCCGGGACGGTCAACCTCCAGGTGTTCCGCCGCTACCTCCTTTCGTACCTCAGCCACCGGAGCGACATCCGTAACGACCTGACCCAGCTCGTGCGGCAGCTCCAGCCCACCCCCGAAGGCCTCCCGCTCGAAATCTACTGCTTCACCGGCACCACGGAATGGGCGGAGTACGAAAGCATACAGGACGATGTCTTCAGCCATCTCATGGCCGTTGTCCCGCAGTTCGGGCTCCGCCTCTTCCAGCGTCCGTCGGGCAGGTCCGCTACTTCAGCATGACCTCCTTGATGATGGGCCAGCACGTGTGCGGGCCCGTCACCTGGATTTTCACCGCACGGACCGTCCGCGCGTCCACCTTGGCTTCCGCCTGGCCCAGCTCGTCAAACTCGGCCACCTTCTCGAACGCCTGTCCGTCCTCGCTGAGGAGCAGGTCCGCCCGGGTGATGTAGTCCTTCGAGTCGCCCGTAATCACCTTCACCTCGCTCACCGTCATCGGCTCGCCCAGGTTAACCTGGAAATAATGGCCTTCGCCCACCGTACTGCCTCCCCAGAAGAACGTGTTGCTCTTGCCGTCGAACGCGTACTCGGCATGATAAGGCGGGTTCACCGGGATGTTCGTGTCAATGTTCGCGTTGCGCACCAGGGCCGGCTTCTCCTCCGAAGGCACGAACTCCTTCTCGTTCATCGCGTCATCCTCGTAGTAGTTGATGCCCAGCTGCTTCATGACCGGATAGTACGCCGTAATCCGCTGGTAGAAGTTGTCCCAGTCGCGGTCCTCCTGCGGGGTCCACAGCACCTCCGCCAGGGCGCACATACGCGGATAGAGCATCCACTCCACGCGGTCCTGCGTGGCGACACGCTCCGTCCACAACGCTCCCTGCGCGCCCTTGATCAGCGCCTTCTGCCCGTCGGTCAGCCCCTCGTTCAGCACCGGGTTCCATTCATAGACCTTGCGCGTGGAGTTGCCCGCGTAGCCCCAGTCGTAATAACACCCGTGCTGCGGGCACATGATGACGGGGATACCCCTTTCCAGCGCCTCCAGCTGGGCCTTCACCCCGTTGTCGCGCCACACGGTCAGCACGTCTTCGGGCGTGGCGGCTCCCCGGTCATTGATTTCGTCCCAGCCGATCATCACCTTACCCTTCGACCGTATCAGCTCGCTCATCTTGCGGGTGAAATAATCCTGCAGCTCGCCCGGCTGACTCATTCCCTGCTGCCGGTAAAGCGCCATACACTTCGGGCACTTCTCCCACACGGCGGTAGGCACCTCATCGCCGCCGAAGTGGATGTACTTCGAGGGGAAGACCTCAGCCAGCGCGTCCACCATGTCGGCCGCGAACTCATAAGTCTTCGGGTTGCCCACGCAGACCATGTTCTCTCCGGCCCGCTTGCGCTCCGCCCACGAGCTCTCCTCGGGATACGCCTCAAACTTTCCTCCCTTGCACGACAGCTCCGGCAGTGCCGCCAGCAACGCCGTGCTGTGTCCCGGCAGGTCAATCTCCGGAATCACCTCCACGCCCCGCGAGGCCGCGTAGGCCACCACCGCCTTCAGGTCATCCTTCGTGTAATACTTGTCCGAGAGTTCCGGATAGTTGGGATAATGCGTGCCCGCCTTCACCAGCTCAGGATACTTGTCCACCGCCATGCGCCACGCCTGGTTGTCGGTGAGGTGGAGGTGCAGCGTGTTGAACTTGAAGAACGCCAGCTGGTCGATGCTCTCCTTCAGCTCGTCCACCGTCCAGAAGTGGCGGCTGCAGTCCAGCATCAGACCCCGGTAGCCATACACCGGCTGGTCCTGGATGGACAGCACCGGCAGCTTGCCTTCCGCCGCGCCCAGCATCAGCTGGAAGAGGGTGGTCAGCCCATGGCAGGCCCCCTGCACGTCATTGGCGGAGATGGTCACCCCTTTGCGGCTGATGTCCACCGTATATCCCTCGGCGGGCAGGCCCTCCTTCTTCACCAACTGGATGGAAGCCTCGCCCTCCACCAGGCGCATCTCCGTCCCCATGGCCTTCTCCACGTCGCGCACGAAGTTCCCCACCGGCGCCTCCCAGCCCTCCGCCGTGCGGATGGTCTTCAGGTGCGCCAGCGAGACGGAGCCCTTACCGATAGTCACCTCATCTACTTGTGGAATCAAGTCCACTTTCTCCACTAATTGTCTGCCGCAGGAAAGCAGCGTCAGGGCGAGCAAGGCCGCCCCCATGAATGTCTTTTTCATAGATTGCTCAGTTTTCTGCGAAGTTACGTCATTTTCGGCAGACTGCCAACATTTCCGGCCACAAAAAAGTTTGGAAATTTCCGCAATAACCCGTATCTTCGCAACATCAAACGAAACGCGTATGGCAAAATACCTCGATCCGAAGGCAGACCTGACCTTCAAGAAAGTGTTCGGAGAACATCCCGACCTGGTGATCAGTCTCCTCAACGCCCTCCTCCCGTTCAAGAAGGAAGAGGAGGAGATAACACATGTAGAATACCTTTCCCCCGAAATGGTACCCGAGAACCCGCTCCGGAAGAACAGCATCGTGGACGTGCGCTGCAAGGACGTGCAAGGGAGGCAGTTCATCGTGGAGATGCAGATGATCTGGTCTCCCGAGTTCATGCAGCGAGTCATGTTCAACTCGGCCAAGGCGTACGTGCGGCAGCTGGACCGGAACGAAGACTTCCATCTGCTGGAACCCGTCTATTCGCTGAACCTGGTGAACGACATCTTCGAGAAGGAACTACCAGAGTACTACCACTACTACCGGATGGTGCACGACCGACACTCCAACAAGGTGATTGAAGGCCTGCACTTAGTGTTCGTGGAGCTGCCCAAGTTCTGTCCCCAGAACTTCCAGGAGAAGAAAATGCAAGTGCTGTGGCTCCGTTTCCTCACCGAAATCGAGGAGAATGTCCGCACAGCTCCCCAGGAACTGCTCGACAACCCGGAAATCAGCAAGGCCCTGACCGTGGTCGAGGAGTCGGCCTACACCCCCGAGCAGTTGCTGGGCTACGACAAGTTCTGGGACATCATCCGCACGGAGAAGACTTTCTACAACAGCGCCATCCGACGCGGATTCGCCACCGGCCACGAGAGGGGGTTTGCCACCGGCCACGAGAGGGGGCTCGAAGAAGGACGAGCGGAAGGACTCGAAGCAGGCAGAGCAGAAGGACTCGAAGCAGGCAGGGCGGAAGGCAGAGCAGAAGGCAGGGCGGAAGGCGAAAGAGAAAAGGCCTACGAGATAGCCCGCAACCTGCTGAAGATGGGAGTGCCGACAGCGACCATCGCCCAAGCCTCCGGACTGACCCTGCAGGATATAGAAGCACTGGCAGCGGAGTAAGCCCTTCCTGCCTCACACTTTCTCCATGCGGAGCAGCAGGAAAACCCTCATAGACGCAATCCACCTCAGAACGGAAGCGGGTCCCCATAAGGCAGCCCCTCCTCCGCCAGCCTGTCCGCCGCCCGGCCGTCCGGTTGTGGCGGTAGGGACGGCCCGTCCGCCAGCGTGGCAGCCTCCGGGGGAATCCCTTCCGCCGACAACGTCCGCAGGTCCGCAATGCGCCCCGCCAGCTCCCTGCGCCGTTTCCCGTCATCCAGCTCCACACGCCGCGCCCGCCCCATGGCGCAGAACTCCTCCTCCAGCTCAATGCCACAGAACCGCCGCCCGCAGAGATTGGCCGCGATACCCGTGGTACAACTTCCCGCGAACGGGTCAAGCACCCACGCCCCCGGCTCCGTACAGGCCAGCACCGCCCTCACCAACAGCGAGAGCGGCTTCTGCGTGGGATGCTTTCCACACGACTTCTCCCACCGTCCGATGGCCGGCAGCCTCCACACGTCCGTCATCTGCCGTCCCTCGTTCAGCCGCTTCATCAGCGCGTAGTTATACGTGTGAGGCACCTTCTTCATCTTCCTCGCCCAGATGACGAACTCGGTGGAGTAAGTGAAGAAGCGGCACGAGATGTTGGCAGGCGGGTTCGTCTTCTGCCAAGTCACCACGTTCAGGATGCGGTAGCCCAGCTCCGTCAAGCAGTCGGCCACGGCGAAGATGTTATGATAAGTGCCACTCACCCACACCGTTCCTCCATCCTTCAGCTTGTCGCGGCACAGGCGCAGCCACTCCCGGTTGAAGTCCTTCACCCCCTCGGGCGAAAGCGGCTTGTCCCACTCGCCCTTGTCCACACACACCACCTTCCCTGCCTGACAGCTGATGCCGCCCCCGGACAGGAAATACGGCGGGTCGGCGAAAATCATGTCGAAACGGAAGTCAAAATCGCGCAACAGACGGAAACAGTCGCCGTGGGCCAGCAGGAAATCACGGGCGGGCGACTTGTAATATTCCCTGCCGCACAGCCCGAACTCCACGCCTGTGAAATCCCCCGCGTCCAGCACCACACTCCCCAGCTGATGCAGCCTCTTCGCCTGCTCCACCGCTTCCCCGGCCGAACGGGCTTCCACCCGCATCCGCCTCCGCAATGTCTCCGTAATCTCAATATCATATTCCATATCCTAATCCAGTCATTACATTCCGTACCATACGTTCTGAAAACGGCGGCAAAGATAAGTTACCGGATTGAGAAATAAGGCAATAGATCATTCTTTATGATTTGTGATCAGAAAAGATCATTTCCATCTGTGGAGGAGAAGAGTGCACATTACCGGCCCATCTTGTACAGTAGCGACAGACCTATCTTCTCCACAATACCCGTCACCAAGGCGTTACCCATGAGAAATGCCCGTTTCACATCACTCACTCCTGCCGTATGGTTATCCGGAAACATGTTGAGCCGCTCCAGCTCTACTGGCAACAGACGCCGGAATCTGCCACTGGGTGTCTGCACCACGTGTTTGAAACGTGAAGGAGCGGCTCCCCCCTCGCCTGTAATGATAGTCCGAGAAGGACGGTCCTGATAGTCAGGAAACGCCATTCCCCCTTCACTGTAATCATACTCGAATCCCGTTGCCTTGTTCACGCGCTTCAACTTCTTGCCTCCTTTCTGGTATTCCCATTTGGGTAGTTCATCAGCACTGATAAAGAATTCCTCAGGCACTTCCCGCTCGTCCACCAGCAGCTCGCCAAGACAGAGCCTCCTCCCTTCGTACTGGGCTATGGTGCGCAACGTGGTCACCTCCCTTCCTACTAACATTCCCGAGTTCTCAAAAGGGCTGTCTTTCCCACCTTGGTTGAACATAGCCGACACAGTAGGAAGGTCACCCTCTATCGAAAAGAAACGCGGCTTGTCCGAATAGTTCCTCATGACAGGCAGTGCCTCAGCCATCACGCCTCCGGACAACAGCCATTCCAGGGGAGAGACGATGGAACGGGCCACAGCCGACTCCTTCCGGTAACCCACAATATACGTGCGCCGTCTGCGTTGCGGCATCCCGTAATCCGCCGCGTTGACCACCCGCCATTCCACCACATAACCCAAATCGGACAAAGAGACGAGAATGATGGCGAAGTCTCTTCCTCGCTGTGTGACGGGTGACTTGAGCAACCTGTCCACGTTCTCGAAGAACAGATAATCGGGCTTGTGCTCCATTTCATTCAAGATACGGTAAATCTGCCACCAAAGAATACCCTTCTTCCCTTCAATGCCTCCCGAACGCTGAAGGGTG
>JAQXRG010000145.1 GCA_029218405.1 Bacteroidales bacterium | reverse complement strand
GACACCACTCGTTTCTCAATGACCGTTAGCAGTTTCTGCTGAGTCTGAGCGGAAAGGTTGCCTATCTCGTCAAGGAACAATGTGCCGCCATCCGCAGACTCTACTCGTCCCTCCTTTGAGGTCTTGGCATCGGTAAAGGCTCCCTTCTCATAGCCAAATAGCTCGCTTTCAAACAATGTTTCAGGAATGCAACCAAGGTCGATGCAGACGAATTGCTTGTCGCTGCGAGTCGAGAGTTCGTGAAGTGCGTGAGCTGCCACGTCCTTGCCTGTGCCGTTCTCGCCTGTTATCAGAACATTGGCATCTGTAACCGCCACTCGTGCTATCTGACGTTTCATTTCAATTATGGCAGGGCACTCGCCTATCATGCGACTGAAAGTCTCGTCTTGAACCGACTGTACTGCTTCTCGCCCTTGTCGGCTATAACTCAACTCGATGGCACTGTGCACAGTGTCGAGCATCTTTTGTTTGTCCCATGGTTTAGGAATGAAATCTATGGCTCCTGCCTTGATGGCACGAACCGCCTTCTCCGTATCTACATATGCCGTGATGAACAGCACCACGCTTCTCGGATTATGTTTCAATATTGCTTCAAGCCATTCGTAGCCTTCTTCACCACTGATAGCATCACGGCGGAAGTTCATGTCGAGAAGTATAACATCAGGGGCAAAGCTATCCATGAACTCTATGATTCGTTCTGGCTTAGTTATAGCTCTGATAGCTTCGACACGAGGTTTCAGCAGAAGGTTGAGAGACAAGAGGACATCTTCATTGTCGTCAACCAAGAGTATTTTTCCTTTTTTGGATTCTTCCATCTTTGTTTTCAAATTACCCAAAACAGATATGACCGCTCGTAAAGCGCTCGTAAAATCGCTCGTAAACCGCTGGTAAATTTATGGATTTACGAGCGCCCATGTTGACTTGTTTCCACCAACAGTTTTATTTTTTATCAGCCCTTGTATTCTTAGCTTTTTAAGTATATTCTCAATCTTATATTCCTTCTGTTTGTCAGTCAACTGATCGGGTAGAAGGTCAAATAGCAACTTAACTATTTCAGCCTTACTCAAAGTGCCATGATCTTTTAGAGAATCAAGCAGGAAAGCCTCGCATTTCTTTGAGTCAAGTCCTTTGTGCTTTGTGTATTCTACCTTTTGATCCGTAGCTTGTGCAATTTTCTTTGACACATAGATATTAGGTATACGTCCTTCTATCAAATGGCGCTTGCGAAGCATTGCAACAGCCTCTTTTGTGATTTCATATCCCTTTTGTACTCGGTCAAGCAAGACTGCATCAGTCAGTGACATGTCTTGATTCTCCAGAAGTGTGAGACTGTAGTTCTCGTCAATTACATTACCAGGCATTGTAAGGATGGTCTCTGTTGAAGTTGACTTGTCGTAGTCGGGCATTGGCAGAAAACGCTCCTTCTGACTCACAAACATCTTGTGGATTCCGTAACCTTGTGAATCAATCATCTTGATATTTACCATCGCCTTTACCAAGGCTGGATTCCTGTAGTCGGTAGGTGTCTTCTCGCCAGTAATGTACATACTGTAGTTCCCCTCGAAGAAACATCCGGCATTACGGAAGGTCAGTTGGTTCTTGTCCTCAGTAACGATAATACGAGAACTTTTCTCAAAATTCTGATGTGCTATGGCATTGTGTAATCCTTCAAGAATGCTCTCTGTATCATACTTCCATACTTCCGCAGGAATCAGCGAGTTCTTTGGGTATATTTTGAACCTGTAGTTTCGTATTCTCGCAAGCAGTTTTGACGTGCTTCGTATATAAGGAATGGTGTAGATGTCACCGAAGGTCTCTCCATCTTGAAAACACTTCCATACAATCTGGGAGATATGATTTAAGCGATATGCCTCCTCCTCACGACCAACAAGTAGAAGCGTGGTATTCGTGATTTTTCCGCCGATAGTTAGATTTGCCTTGTCTAGGAACACCCTGTCATCCCACAAGTCACAATCTTTTGAATATTGAGGGAAACGCTGCTTGTAACCTTCACGAGCCAGTTTTATGGCTTCTTTATCAAGGCACTCAAGAGTTGCACCTTCAACAACCTGAGCCGACCAGTCATACACTACATCACGCTCTTCAAGGATTGTCTCTAGTCTTGAATCCGTCATTTCAACCAAGCTGTCGTCTATTCTCTGCCAAGCTTTGTTGTGGGCATAGACAGGGCGACGTTTCATGTGCTTGGGGATGTTTATAACCCAGACCGTCTTGTGCGTATCGTCAGTTTTGAATTCCTGCACAGCTAATCCTTCTGTTGGAAGATTGGTGCATTGATCTTTCAACCTTAATCGCGCTTTTGTCAGATCGTAGTTGTAAGTATCTGTTCCTACTATCTCCAGTGTCTTATCAACCACACCAATCACAAGATAGCCACCCTCCATATTGGAAAGAGCGGAAACATAAGAAATGACATCATCCTTTTCTTTGCCGTTAAAGTCGTTCTTAAGGTTCTTGAACTCCTTCCATTCGCAGAACTCGTCTTCCTTGGGGTAGTATTTCAGAAGATATTGTTGCAGTTCTAATTCTGTCATAATGTCTCTATTGTTTGGTGAGCTTCCTAAGCATCAGTATTCTCGCTACTGGTATATCTTTTGATCCTTACGAGTTCGGTATAATCCATCTCCAGAACCTTTGAGATTCTTGCAAGCATGTCAAGTGAGGGCTGTGATGAGTTTGTACACCATTTGCTTACAGTAGCAGGATTGACATCCAGCTGCTCTGCAAGCCACTTGTTTGTTTTTTGCTTTTCTGCCAATGCAACTTTGATGCGGTTTAAGTTTTTGTTCTCAGCCATTACACATTATTTATTATTATGGCGCAAAGTTGCATAAAATAATTCAGATACAAGAGAATATATTGTTAAATAAATAAATATTGAGCTGATTTATTGAAAATATTTCACTTTTGCAATGTTTTACTGGCGAAAATTGTAGTGAAATCAATCTGACAACAAGATGTTTTTAGATCTGCACGCTAAACGAAAGCTGTAGTAGATGGCTTTATTTAGTTGTTGAACAACTTCTCACAAAATGTTACTATCATGTTACTCGCAAATGTACAAAGTATATCTAAATAACTATATTACAATAGTATAATATCATAGTGTAGGGTAAAAGCCTATTTCCCGTAAAAATGCGAACTTTGCACCGAACAAACTGACGATATCTTTTCCTCCCGGCTTGGCAGAGGCGGAAACATGGGTGAATGTCCATCCGGACAGTGCACTCCGAATAGTTCCCAATCCTTGTCTGTAAAAGAAAAATCTTTTTCTTTGTCTTGCTGGAGTAGAATCTCACGGATTTTATCTACATTTGCGGAAATTCTGATTAAAAGAGCTGCAACATTATGGGAAAGTATATCAATCCGTTCACCGATTACGGATTCAAAAAGATTTTCGGTCAGGAGCTATCCAAAGACCTGCTGATAGATTTCCTGAACGACCTGCTGGAAGGCGAGCGCGTGATAACCGACCTCACCTTCCTGAACAACGAACAACTGCCTGAATGGGAAGATGCGCGTGCGCTGATATATGACATCTATTGCACCACGGACACGGGTGAAAAAATCATCGTGGAAATGCAGAACAAGTCGCAAATACATTTCAAGGAACGTGCGTTGTTCTACCTGTCGCATGCCGTTGCGCGGCAAGGACAGGTAGGATGTTTATGGAATTTCGATATTAAGGCCGTCTATGGCGTATTCTTCATGAACTTTCTGCTCAAGGATAATGTTCAGTTCCGTACGGATGTCATCCTCGCTGACCGCGAAACCGGTAAACTGTTCACGGATAAGATGCGCCAGATTTTTCTCGCCCTGCCTGTCTTCAAGAAGGAAGAGGAAGACTGTGAAACAAATTTTGAACGTTGGATTTATACTTTAAAGAATATGGAAACACTGCAAAGAATGCCTTTCAAAGCACGGAAAGCCGTCTTTGAGAAACTCGAAGAGATAGCCAGTGTATCTTCTCTCAACGAGGAAGAGCACGAACTGTATTGGAAAAGCCTCAATGCTTATCGCACCGCACTGAGCGTGCACGAGGCTTCCATAGAAGAAGGGAAAGAAATAGGACTTAAAATAGGAATAGAAAAAGGTATTAAACAAGGAATAGAACAAGGAATAGAACAAGGAATAGAGCAAGGGATAAAGCAAGGAATAGAGCAAGGAATAAAGCAAGGGATAGAACAAGGCCGAGAAGAAGGAAAAAGGCAACAAACGCTGTCGATTGCCCGTACATTGAAACAAAACAATATACCTCCAAGCATCATTGCCCAATCTACCGGCCTGTCTCTTGAAGAGATAGAGGCCCTATAAGCTTTATTGCCGCTTGTCCAGCAGCCGCTTGCTGAGATACCGCACCGGATACCACACGGACAGGAAGCCGACCACGAGCACGGTGACGAAGACCAGCACCACGTCGGAGGCATGGACACTGACCGGGTAGGCATCGACCACAAAGGCACCGCTGTCGCCCAGCGAGATGAGTCCGTAGGTCTGTTGCAGCCAGCAGAGCAGCAGGCCGAGGACGATGCCGACGGCGGCGCCGAAGAACGAAATCATGCGGCCTTCGAACAGGAAGATACGGGTAATCTGCCGGTCGCTGGCACCCAGGTTGCGCAGGGTGCCCACATCGTCGCGCTTGTCGATGATCAGCATCGAGAGGGAGCCGATGACATTGAAGCAGGCGACGGCCAGGATAAAGGTCAGGAAAAGGTAGGAGATGAGTTTCTCGATCTCCATGATGCGGTAGGTGTCCGCCTGCTGTTCGTAGCGGTTCTCCACCTTATATTTATGGCCGACGGCTTGCTGGATGCGCCGCTGAAGGGCATCGGTGTCGGTGCCGGGCTGCAGCCGCAGGCCGATGGAGCTGACCTCCGTGGTGTATTGGAACAGCCGGCGGGCGAAGCCGATGGAGGTCAGGAGGTACGAGGCGTCGTATTTCTCCTGGTTGACAGCGAACACCAGTCCGGAGGAGAAGAGGGAGCCGGTGGTAAAGCTCGCGGCCGGATTGGCCAGGTTGACCTTCGCTCCCCGCTTAGGGGCATATACCTCCAGCGGGTCGAGGAAGCGGACGCTGGTGCCCAACGTGGCCAGCAGCTGGATGCCGGGGATGGCATACTGGGCCACCTCGTCGTGGAGGGTTGGCTCGCCCCGTCCGAACAGGATGCTGTCAATGGGGGTCAACTGGTCGAAGTTGTCCTCCACCCCCTTGATGACTACCATGGCCTGGCGGTCCTGGTACTGCACCATGGCGTTGTCCTCCACCGATTCGGAGAAGACCGCCACTTCGGGCCAGTCGCGCAGCTGGCGCACGGCAGGGTCCTGCCCGTCGAACACCTTTCCCTCCACTGCCGTAATCTTCAGCTCCGGGTCGAAGGCCGTGAAGAAGGTGGCCACGAGGTCCTGGAACCCGTTGAAGACGGACAGGGTGCACACTAATGCCAGCGTGGCGAGGGCCACCCCACAGACCGAGAGGGCCGAAATCACGTTGATGGCGTTGTGCGACTTCTTCGAGAACAGGTAGCGGCAGGCGATGTAGAAGGGGAAGTTCATGTCGGCGGGCGCTTATTTCTTCAGCAGTTCATCGATGTGGGCGGCATAGTCCAGCGAGTCGTCCACGAAGAACTTCAGTTCCGGGATGATGCGCAGCTGGAAGCGGAGGCGGTTGCCCAGCTCGTAGCGGATGGACTTCATGTTGGCGTTGATGTTCTTCACGATTTCCTCGCTCCGTTCGGAGGGGAAGACGCTCAGGTAGGCACGGGCATAGCTCATGTCGGGGCTGATGCGGACGATGCTGACCGATACCAGCACGCCGTGCATGGACTTGGTCTGTAGCAGGAAGATTTCGCTCAGTTCCTTCTGGATGAGGCGGGCGATTTTGTTCTGTCTGGTTGTTTCCATAATTCTTGTTTTATGATTCGATAGCGTTAGTCTTTCTTTCTCAGGATGGTCAGTCCGTCACGCAGGGGGAGGATGACGGTCTCCACCCGCGTGTCGGTAGCCACAAGGTCGTTGAACGCCTTGATGCCGAGGGTCTGCGTGTCGCTGGCCGGCGTGTCGGTCTCCAGCACGTGCCCGTCCCAGAGGGTGTTGTCGGCGATGATGTAGCCGCCCGGTCGCAGCTGGCGCAGTGCCATCTCGTAGTAGTCGGTGTAGTAGCGCTTGTTGCCGTCGATGAAGACGAGGTCGAAGGTGATGCCCGTCTGCGGCACCATCTGCAGCGCGTCGCCGATGTAGAAGCGGATGCGGTCGGCGTACGGAGAGCCCTCCAACCACGGACGGGTGAAGTCCTCCTGTTCGTCGTTGATCTCGAAGGTGTGGAGCAGGGCTCCCTCTTCCAGGCCTTCGGCGAGGCAGAGGGCGGAGTAGCCGCTGTAGGTGCCGATTTCCAGCACCTGTCGCGGCCGTATCATCTGCACGAACATCTTCAGTATCCGGCCCTGCAGGTGCCCCGAGGCCATGCGGGGGCGCAGCAGCTGTACGTGCGTCGCCCGGAACAAGGCCTTGAGGTAGTCACTTTCGGGGTCGATGTGGCGGAGTATGTATGCGTCCAGCGCGTCGGTCTCTTTCATCGCTTACAGGTATCGGTTGTTGTTGGGCAGCACATAATCCTTCTCGTGGTTCAGCGCGTCGTCCACCTGGTTGATTTCGAGGAACGAGGTGCGGGCCCTGCCGCCGCTCAGGTAGGCCACCATGTCCTTTCCTCCCAGCACGCCGTCGGCCATGAGCTTGCGCAGGGCGGCGCAGTAGTACGCCTGTCCGTTGGCCTTCTCCGGCATGTAGATGGCCTCTACGCCGTACGACAGGGCCAGGTGGCGCAGGGTCTTCTCCTTGTAGCAGATGGCCAGCACCGGGTACTTGCCGCGGAAGGCGGCGAGGCTGCGGGCGGTGCGTCCGCTGAAGCTGTCGGTGATGATGGCGCGGATGGGCATCAGGTCGGTGGCCGCTACGGCCTGCTTGGCCAGGAAGCTGGTCACGTCGGTATTCCCGGGGGTCAGGGGGATGGGGATGTCGTTCTCCTGCATCTTGTCCTTCTCGGCCTGGGCGGCGATTTGCGTCATGGTCTTCACCGCCTCGATGGGGTATTTGCCGTAGGCCGTCTCGCCGCTCAGCATCAGCGCGTCGGTGCGGTAGTAGATGGCGTTGGCGATGTCGGTCACCTCAGCGCGGGTGGGACGAGGGTTGTTAATCATGGTGTGCAGCATCTGGGTAGCCACGATGACGGGCTTCCGGGCCAGGATGCACTTCTTGATGAGCAGCCGTTGGATGCCCGGGATGCGTTCCTGGGCCACCTCGATGCCGAGGTCGCCACGGGCCACCATCACGCCGTCGGCCACTTCGAGAATCTCGTCGATGTTGTCCACACCCTCCTGGTTCTCAATCTTGGCGATGATCTTGATGTCGCTGTGGTGCTCGTCCAGTATCTCCCGGATGTCGAGCACGTCCTGGCGGTTGCGCACGAACGAGTGGGCGATGAAGTCGATGTCCTTCTCGATGGCGTAGAGGATGTTGTTGCGGTCCTTCTCGGTCAGCGAGGGCAGGTTGATGCGCACGCCCGGCACGTTCACGCTCTTGCGGTTGCCCAGGGTGGCGTCGTTGCAGACCTCGCACACCAGTCCGCAGTCGTCCTTCTCCACCACCTTCAGCTCCAGGTCGCCGTCGTCGATGAGGACGCGGGCGCCGACAGACAGGTCGTTGACGAAGTAGGGATAGGTCACGCAGATGCATGCGCGGGTCGTGGCCTGTTCCGGAGCGCCGATGATGCGGACGGTCTCGCCGGTCTTATAGTCGATGGGGCCTTCGGCGCAGGCCGTGGTGCGCACTTCGGGTCCTTTGGTGTCCATCAGGATGCCGATGCGGTTCGACACCTCGCGCACGTTGCGGATGAGGGTCTCGAAGCCTTCACGGTTGGCATGGGCGGTGTTCATACGCACTACGTTCATGCCAGCGTTGAACAGGTCGCGGATAAAATCTACGTCGCAGCGCAAGTCAGAGATGGATGCGACGATTTTGGTCTTTTTTAGCATCATAGTTGTAGTATCTATTAAATCTGGTTAGTTGTATGCGTCATTCGTGTCGGTCCGAAGCCAGGAACGCTTCCAGCGCCAGCCGGTAAGAGTCGAGTCCGAAGCCGCAGATCACTCCCCGGCAGGCCCGGGCGATGAGGGACTTGTGGCGGAACTCTTCGCGCTGGTGGACGTTGGAGATGTGTACCTCGATGGCCGGTGTGGTCACTGCCCGGAGCGCGTCCTGCAGGGCGATGGAGGTGTGGGTATAGGCGCCTGCGTTGAGGATGATGCCGTCGTACTCGAATCCCACCTCATGAATCTTGTTGATCATCTCGCCTTCCACGTTCGATTGGTAGTAGCTGATTTCCACCTCCGGGTAGCGGGCTTTGAGCGTCTGCAGATAGTCTTCGAACGACACTGCCCCGTAGATGGAGGGCTCTCGTTTCCCCAGCAGGTTGATGTTGGGGCCATTGATGATTTGTATTCTCATATGCTTTCGTGAATCAATTCTATTTTCTATCTTTGTGGTGAAACTGGTCGCAAAGATACGAAAAAGAAATGAAACCTCACGAGAATTATCGAAAGATTATAATAAAGTATAGGCAGTACCTCCGGTTGGAGAAGGGTTTGTCGGACAATACGGTGGAGGCCTACCTGGCCGACCTTGACAAGCTGTATGCCTATCTCACGCTGGAAGGCATCCATTTCCTGGATGTCACGGTCGGCCAGCTGGAGCAGTTCGCCGCCGGCCTGCACGACATCGGCATCCAGCCCCGCTCGCAGGCCCGCATCCTGTCGGGCATCCGCTCGTTCTACCGCTTCTTGGTCGTCGACGGCTTCCTCGACCAGGACCCCACCGAGCTGCTGGAGTCGCCCAAGCTGGGCCTGCACTTGCCCGAGGTGCTGGCGGTGGAAGAGATTGACGCGCTGCTGGCCGCCATCGACCTGTCCACTCGTGAGGGACAGCGCAACCGGGCCATCGTGGAGACCCTCTACAGCTGCGGGCTGCGGGTGTCCGAGCTGTGCGGACTGAAGCTCTCCGACCTGTACCTGCAGGAGGGGTTCGTGAAGGTGGAAGGCAAGGGCGGCAAGCAGCGGCTGGTGCCCATCTCGCCGCGGGCCGTCCAGGAGATTACCGCTTACCTGCCCATCCGCGACGAGGGGCTCATCCGTCCTGGCTACGAGGACTACGTCTTTATCAGCCGCTTCGGGAAGAACATCTCGCGCATCATGGTGTTCCACTTCATCAAGGAGCTGGCGGCCGCAATCGGGCTGAAGAAGACCATCAGTCCGCATACCTTCCGCCACTCGTTCGCCACCCACCTGCTGGAGGGAGGGGCCAACCTGCGGGCCATCCAGTGCATGCTGGGACACGAGGACATCGGCACCACCGAAATCTATACCCACATCGACCGCAGCCGCCTCCGCGAGGAGATTCTGGAGCACCATCCGCGCAACCGGAAGGCGGTGAAATGAGCGGAACGGCCCTGATTTAATCTTTTTTAGAAATATAACCAAAAAAATATGGCGATAGGAGTACTTTGATAAAGTACTTTTTCCTATCTTTGCCCCCAAATAAGCGGATATAGCGATTAGAGCAAATGACTATTTTAAATTTATAACCTAATAATAAAAGAATCATGATTAAGAAGTTGTATTTGCCCTTAGTGGCATTGCTGGTGATTGCCCTGTCTTCCTGCGGCAAGATGGGTGAGTTGTCATCTGATTACTTCACTACAAACCCCGAAGTGTTGGAGGCTGTAGGAGGTAAAGTTCCTGTTACCATTACAGGTAAGTTCCCCGAGAAATATTTCAAGAAGAACGCTGTGGTCGAAGTGACTCCGGTCCTGAGATGGGACGGCGGAGAGGCCAAGGGCCAGCCGGCTGCCTTCCAGGGTGAGAAGGTGCAGGGCAACGACCAGACCATCTCCTACAAGGCTGGTGGCACTTACACCATGAAGGCTTCTTTCGACTATGTTCCTGAAATGGCAAAGTCTGAACTCTACTTGGATTTCAAGATCAAGAGAGGCTCTAAGGAATACACCATTCCTTCGGTGAAGATCGCTGACGGCGTGATCGCTACTTCCGAACTGCCGACCGTTAATTCCGCTAACGCCGCTCTGGCTCCGGATGCTTTCCAGCGCATCATCAAGCAGGCTCAGGAAGCGCAGATCATGTTCTTGATTCAGCAGGCTAACCTCCGTGCCAGCGAGCTGAAGTCTCAGGACCTGAAGGACTTCCACAAGAAGGTGGCTGAAGTGAACGGTGACACCAAGAACTTCAAGCTGAACAACATCGAAGTTTCTGCTTACGCTTCTCCGGATGGTGGCGTGAAGCTGAACACGGGTTTGGCTGAACAGCGTCAGAACAACACTGAAAAGTACCTGAACAAGGAACTGAAGAAGGGTAAGATCGGTGCTGAGGTAGATACGAAATACACCGCTCAGGACTGGGAAGGTTTCCAGAGCCTGGTAGCTAAGTCAAACATCCAGGACAAGGACCTCATCCTGCGCGTGCTCTCTATGTATTCTGATCCCGAACAGCGCGAGGCTGAAATCAAGAACATCTCTTCTGTTTACAAGACCTTGGCCGACGAAATCCTGCCGCAGCTGCGTCGTGCCCGCCTGACTGCCAACTACGACATCATCGGCCGTAGCGACGAGGAAATCAACGAGGCGTTCAATACTGACGCTAAGGTGCTGAGCGTGGAAGAACTGCTGTATGCCGCTACGCTGACCAACGACAAGGCTCGTCAGCAGGCTATCTACAAGAAGACCACCGAGCTCTTCCCGAACGATTTCCGTGCTTACAACAACCTGGGTATGATGGCTTACGCCGCTGGCGACAAGGCCGCTGCCGAGAACTACTTCAAGCAGGCTGCCGCCAAGAGCGCCAACGCTCCTGAGGTGAACACCAACTTGGGTCTGATTGAGCTCGTGAAGGGTAACGTAGCCAACGCTGAGACTTACTTGAGCAAGTCCACTGGCGCCAACACCGCCAACGAGGCACTGGGTAACCTGTACATCAAGCAGGGCCAGTACGAACGTGCGGTCAATGCGTTCGCTGACACCAAGACCAACTCTGCTGCTTTGGCTCAGATCCTGGCGAAGGATTACAACAAGGCCAAGAACACCCTGGCTGCCGTGAAGAATCCGGATGCTTACACCGACTATCTGATGGCTATCGTAGGTGCTCGCACCAACAATGCTGACCTCGTGAAGTCCAGTATGGCAAAGGTGGCTCAGAAGGACGCTGCATTGGCTGCTCACGCTCAGGTGGACCGTGAATTCGCCAAGTATGCCAACGAAATCAAGTAATTTGGTTTCCAATACAATATCAAAGCGGTGACGGGTGCCGGAGACAGTTCCGGCATCTGTTCCCATTGGGTGGAAGACACCGATTGACACTGAGCGCACAACCGGCCGATGAAGGCCGTCGCGTAGGTGTGAGTCGGTGCCTTTCTTTTGTTGTCTAACCAGAATAGAACTGTATGAGAAAAGCCATTGGTCTATGCGGAGGAGCGGTTGCCGTGTTGTGGTTGGCAGCCTGTTCGTCTTCTTCGGAGTTCCGCCTGAAAGGGGAGGGGGTGGGAGATACCCCTCTGCTGGTCGTGAAGGACGACCCGGTGTCAGGAGTCGATACGATTGTTCCTGAACGGGGTAAGTTCACGTATGCGTTGCGCCCCGACACGTTGCACCTGCTGCGCCTGCTGACCGACAGCGGCGAGGTGGTGCCTGTCTTTGCCGACCGTGCCTGGCGCGTGGAGGTGAGGAAGACACCCGGACGCTGGACGGTGAAGGGCGACGGACCCAACAAGGAGTACGGACAGTTCCTGGAGAGTGTCCAGGGACTGGACGAGGCGGAGGCGGCCGCGCAGGCGGAGCGCTTCGTGCGCGAGCATCCCGGCTCGTACGTGTCGGCCTACCTCATCGACCGTTATTTTGTGCAGGTCCCCTCGCCGGACCGGGAGAAAATCCGCCAGCTGGTGGAGCCGTTGGAAGGGAACATCAAGGATTGCCGGGTGCTGGAGCCGGTGCTGAAGGCACTGGCGGCCAAGCCGAACGACAGCCAGTACCTGACGTATTTCTCCGTCAAGGACCGCAAGGGGAATTACCTCTCGTGGACGGGGAAAGCCGATTATTCGCTGACACTGGTCCAGCTGTGGGCCACCTGGAATCCCGAGAGTGTCGAGCGGCGGGCCGAGCTCTACCGCTTGCTGAAGGAGTTCCGCCCCGATGAGTTCAGGGTGGTCAACCTCTCGTTGGATTACTCGGAGCAGGACTGGTTGCGCTCGTGCCGCAAGGACACGCTCCAGTGGGTGGAACTGTGCGACCGCAAAGCGTGGGACAATGCCCTTGTCAAGCAGCTCGATGTCCGTCAGCTGCCTGCCAATGTGCTGGTGGACAAGAGCCGGAAGATACTGGCCCGCGATGTCTATGGCGACGAGCTCAAGGAGAAGGCCTTACGCCTCTTGGAGGAGGCCAAGGGGAAAGCCCAGGAAAAAGCCAAGGAAAAAGCGCGGAAGTCCCGCAGGTAATCATCTATTCTAAACCTGACCCATCATGCTGGTAAAACTCTATTGTGCGGCCCTTCAGGGCGTTGACGCGACACTGGTGACCATCGAAGTGAACAGTTCGCGCGGCATCAAGTTCTTCTTGGTCGGCCTGCCCGACTCGGCGGTGAAGGAGAGCCACGAGCGCATTGTCTCCGCCCTGCAGGTGAACGGGTACAAGTTCCCCACCTGCCAGATTGTGGTGAACATGGCGCCGGCGGACATCCGCAAGGAGGGCTCGGCCTACGACCTCCCGTTGGCCATCGGTATCATGGCGGCCACGGGTGGTGTAGCGGCCGACCGGCTCGACCGCTATCTCCTCATCGGCGAACTGAGTTTGGACGGTACGCTGCAACCCATCAAGGGGGCCTTGCCCATTGCCATCGCCGCCCGCGCCCAAGGTTTCGAGGGAATGATCCTGCCGAAACAGAACGCCCGGGAGGCGGCGGTAGTCAACCGCCTGGCCGTCTATGGGGTCGAGAACATTACGGAAGTCATTGAGTTCTTCAACGGCCAGCGTGTCCTGGAGCCGACCGAGGTCAACACCCGGGAGGAGTTTTACCGCAACCAGACCGATTTCCCGTTCGACTTCGCCGATGTGAAGGGGCAGGAGAGCGTGAAGCGGGCCTTTGAGGTGGCGGCGGCAGGCGGGCATAACATCATCCTGGTCGGCGCGCCGGGCAGCGGCAAGTCGATGATGGCGAAGCGCCTGCCGGGCATCCTGCCTCCTCTGTCCCTGAACGAGAGCCTGGAGACCACCAAGATTCATTCCGTGGCCGGAAAGTTAGGGAAGGACTCGTCGCTGATTGCCGTCCGTCCGTTCCGGAGTCCGCACCACACCATCTCGCAGGTGGCGATGGTAGGAGGGGGCGCCAACCCGCAGCCTGGCGAGATTAGCCTGGCCCATAACGGAGTGCTGTTCCTCGACGAGCTGCCGGAGTTCAGCCGCAGTGTGCTGGAGGTGCTCCGCCAGCCGTTGGAGGACCGTCACATCACCGTCTCCCGCGCCAAGTATTCGTTGGACTATCCGGCCAGCTTCATGCTGGTGGCTTCCATGAACCCTTGCCCTTGCGGGTACTACAACCATCCCACCCGTCCCTGTGTCTGTTCGCCCGGTCAGGTCCAGCGGTACCTGAACAAGATTTCCGGTCCGTTGTTGGACCGCATCGACATCCAGTGCGAGATTATTCCCGTTCCGTTTGAGAAGATGTCCGAGCGGTCGCCCGGCGAGTCCAGCGCGGCCATCCGCGAGCGGGTCATCCGTGCCCGTCAGCTGCAGGTCGAACGGTTCGCCCAGACACCGGGCGTGTATTGCAACGCCCAGATGACCTCGCGTCAGCTCCAGCAGTATGCGCAGCCCGATGCAGCCGGCCTGCAGTTGCTGAAGAATGCCATGCTGCGCCTGAACCTCTCTGCCCGTGCCTACGACCGCATCCTGAAGGTGGCCCGTACCATCGCCGACCTGGAAGGGAGTGCCTCGGTGCTGCCTGCCCATTTGGCGGAAGCCATCAGCTATCGCAACCTCGACCGGGAGAACTGGGCGGATCGGGGAATATGACTTGACAAAAAGTGAAGGCAGTTACTCTGTTCATAAGATTCTTTGTGTTATCTTTGCAGAAACAGCTAAAAACAACCCTTATGATGAAAAAGAATCTTTGCATTGTCATTGCCTTGCTGTGCTGCCTGTATGGAGGAGCCTTACAGGCACAGAACCAGGCAGCACCTTTCATGAAGCAGGCGCAGGAAGCTCTTGCCAAAAAAGAATATACTCAGGCCCGGAGTGGCTTCATGCAGGCCTATAGGGCCTTCTCGGCCGGTTCCCAGTACGAGAAGGCTACCGAATGCGGCGTGCAGGCGGCTGCCTTGTACTATCGGGAGAACTTCTACAAGGAGGCGTTCGACCTGTTGAGGGAGGTAGACCAGCTGATTGCTGCCTGCGAGCAGGCTACCCGCAAGAATCGTCCCGACCTGCGCTATGCCACCGTGAAGGAGCGGCTGCGCATCTATACCCGCCTCAAGCAGGCACCGCGTGCCCAGGAGCAGCTGGCCCGGCTGGAGGGACTGGCCAAGGCTGCGCAGACGGACTCGTTGCAGCAGGACCTGCTGTACACGCAAGCCAGTCTGTACTATACGTTCGGCATGGACGAGCAGGGGGACGCTACTATCCATCGCCTGATCGGTCAATACAAAGCGTCCAAGCAATATGACAAGATTCTGCAATGCTGCCGCACGCTGATTGAGGTGGCGGGCAAAAGCGGCAATGCCACGCTGATGTCGCGTACCTACGAACAATACATCGCCTGGAAGGATTCCGTCGGGGCCATGAAGAAGCAGGACGAGCTGGCCGATCTCCGGCGGGAATGCGTGACGAAGCAGGCCACCATCGACAAGAAGGACCAGTCCTTGAAAGGACGGCAGTATATTATTTTCTCCCTCTGTGTGCTGGCAGGTCTGCTGGCCGCCGCCCTGGTGGTGGCAGGGGTGGTACTGGTGCGCTTCGTCCTGTTGACCCGCAAGCAGAAGAAGGCCATTGACGTGGCCAACGAGCACAATGAACTGAAGAACGGTCTTCTTCGCAATATATCGGCTCAGCTGTCGCCTACGCTGGATCGTTTGGATCCTGCTCACCCTGCCGTCCGGGCACTGAAAGCCTTCATCGCCCACATCGAAGAACTCTTTGAACAGGAGAGCCGTCTGGCCGATCCGGGCGAACGGCAGGAGAAGAACGTGGTCACCTTGTGCGAAGATCTGGTGAAGCGGATAGCGGACAAGACGCAGGAAGGGGTGAACGTGGTGGTCAATGCCCCGAAACTCAGGATGTCCGTCCAGCCGGAGCTGCTCGAACACGTGTTGCTCCACCTCTTGGAGAATGCCGCCCGTTATACGCCGGCCGGCGGGAAAATCACCTTGGAGTACAAGAAACGGGGAGCGCACAGCCATCAGTTCACCGTCAGTGATACTGGCTGCGGGATTGATGTGGAGAAGCGTGCCCGCCTGTTCCAGCCTTTTGCCGAGGTCAGGGACCTGACACAAGGCGACGGACTGGGCCTGCCCATCTGCGCCCTGATGGCCACTCGCATGAACGGGGCCTTGACGTTGGATGAAGGCTATACCAAGGGGGCGCGTTTCGTACTGGAGCTGCATAGCTGATGCGGCTGCGTCATGACGGGAGAAGAGCGGGAATCATGACGGGAGAAGAGCGGTTCTCCTTCTTCCATTTCCTGTATGGGAAAGGCGACCGCACCTTGTCCGGTCGATTGATTGACAAAGGTCGGGCAGGTGATTGACAAAGGTCGGTCAGTTGGCCGATTTCGTCCGGTCGATGACTGGATGCAGATAATAGGGGGAATGGGAGACGCATCGTCGCCCATTCCCCACTATGTATGCAGATAAAGGATTTTCCCTTTTGGACAGATACGTAGAGGTAGAAGTGCGTACTTCCCATGGTCGTGTGGATAGATGGATGAACTCAACAGCAAAAGGGAAAGAGAATTCTGTGAAAAAGTGATGTGGAATGGCGGGAAAAACGTATCTTTGCGACCGAATTACAAAGACCATTAGCATAGAAACAACACATGAATATACAGCTTACCCGAATGGCACTTGTTGCCTTGTTCAGCAGCTTCGCGCTGTCTGCCTGCGACCACGACGATGACCCTGTTCCCGAAGAACCCCAGCAGCCGGAGGCCGAAACACGTATTTGTCTTCGCCCGGACTATCTCCAGCCCGGCGACAAGATAGCCGTCATCAGTCCTTCCTACTGGTCGGACAGTGCCAGCCTGGCCAAGGGGATGGATGGACTCCGCGAGATGGGCTTCGAGCCGGTGCTTGCCCCCAATGCCGCCCGGCGGTATCTGGAGAAATATGCGGGGACTCCTGCCGAACGCGCAGCTGACTGGGAGTGGGCTTACCGACAGTCTGACGTGAAGGCCATCATGGCCTCCCGGGGCGGCTACGGTACCATCCAGCTGCTGCCGTTGCTGGATGCCGGTCTGCTACAGGAGCATCCCAAATGGCTGATCGGCTACAGCGACATCACCACACTGCTTTCCTTCTCCGTTTCCGCCAACGTAATGGCCATCCACGGCACGCTGCTCAGCTCGTTGAAGAACACGGGCGGAAAGAGCGACGACGACCGGCTGCTCCGGCAGCTCCTGCTGGGCGAGCTGCCCCGCTACGAATGGGAGTCCGGCGGACATCCCAACCGCACGGGGACGGCCCGGGGCATACTGGTGGGCGGCAACATGTGTACCTTTACACCTCTCATCGGCTCGGAGTATGACTTCACCTCGAAGGGCGACATCATCCTGTTCGTGGAAGAGATCGGCGAGAATGCCCGCAACATCGACCGCATGATGTACTCGCTGAAGATTCATGGGGTACTGTCGCGGGTGAAGGGCATTCTCGTGGGTGATTTCTATGCGTGCGGCGACGAGTTCAAGATCGGCAGCATCGAAGAGATGTTCGACAAATATACGTTGGCCGATGTGGATGTCCCCATTGCCTACGGGTTCCGGGCCGGCCATGCCGGTGTCAACTGGCCGTTAGTGGAAGGGGCTCCCGTCACGCTGACTGCCGATACCGACCGGGCCACGTTGGTGTTCGACCTTCCGTAAACGGTCGGCCCGTCCTCCTGCTACCGCAGGTCGGTGCGCCGCCGGGACAGTGGAGGGACGATGTCTTTTGAGGCCGGATACTACACACGATTGTCACGCCGATGAAGCAGGATTGAAACATCGGTGGCCTATTTTTGCTGTTCAACCAATTATCCGCATCATGACTGCAAAAGACAAGAAGCACAAGTATGCCTACGTGGAGCGCGACCTCAGCTGGATGTATTTCAACCGGCGCATCCTGCAGGAGGCGGCACGGCCTGAAGTGCCGCTGCTGGAGCGGATCAGCTTTCTGGGCATTTACTCGAACAACCTGGACGAATTCTTCCGGGTGAGGATGGCGATACTGGGACGCATTGCCGAGTGTGACGACAAAAGTCTGCACGACGAGTTGTCGCTGCTGATGCCCGAACAGCGGATGGAGACCTACAGCCTGAAGGCCGACCGGGCGGATGTCATTGTGCCGGCCGCCCGGGTGTTCCTCGCCATAGCGGCGGTGGTGAAGGCTGAATATGTCCACGTGCCGGTCATCGGACTGGCCGACGGCATCATCGACAGCCTCTATGCGGCCAACAGCTGACTTTTCAGATTGGCTTTCCCCCTACGGGCCGCCGAACGTTGTTTCTTCACTTCGTTACCAATGACGAATGCTGTAGGGGCAGACCTATGTGTCTGCCCGGAAACATCCGCCTCGGCATTCCGGGCGGACACGCAGGTCCGCCCCTACAGCGTCATTATCGAATTGTATCATTGTTCGTCATTGGTGGGTCTTCGGATGGCCTCCCCCGGTTATTCTCCTTCCCCTTCTGTTCCTTCTTCCGGATTATCGCCTTCGTCTGCCCCTTCTTCCGGATCCTCGCCTTCTGTATCCTCTACGTCGTCCTCTTCGTAGCCTAAACTGATACGGTATTCCCTGAGTTGTTTGTCGGTATATTCATACGTGAATACCGGCGAAGCGTCTTCGAGGTTCGTATAAGTGAAAGTGAAGGTGAACTTCGGTACCTGATCTACTTCAAAATACCGCATGAAAAAATTGAATTTACTGTTCAGGTTCTGCAATAAGTAGGGTTGTATGAAGTCGTTGAAATACTTCTCTGCATCGGCATCGCTGAGCTGCGCCTCCATTATTGAGGTGTATTCTTCGGCAATCTTGATAAAGTTACCGATCAGTTTGTCAGACGGGTCTGCCTCGTCTGACAGCTTAAAGTAGCATTTCCACAGGGGATTGTCGGCTGCATCGTAGAGTTCTTCATCGAGAGAACCATTTACCAGTTTATACCGCCAACAGATGTTCTTGTACTCGTTCTGCTCCAGGAAGCGGCTCCAGCCCGCCACCTGGTCGAAGGCGGTGAGGTGGTAGAGTTCCGACAGGCTTTTTACCTTGAAAGAACTATACTTCCACGTGAATGATGCAGCTTGCTGCCATGTAAGGCCTATGCTCGCCTGTTCCAGTGTGGACGGCATATTGCAGGCGGCCCGTACCAGGATGGCCTGCTCCATGGCACTGCGCAGCTTGGAGGCCGCCGCCGAGAGGTAGCCGTCTATGCAGTTGTTCGACAGACGGACGAAGGTGGACACGAGGTCGGTAGTCTCAAGGTCGTTGAAGAAATACAGGTTGCCGAAGTTGGCATAATTGCTGGATTTCGGATTGCTGCCACCGGCACATCCCCAGAAGCGGTAGGCCGTCTGCGTTTCGGACTGGCGGATGATGTCACATATACGGTCAGTACATTCTTTCATAGCCGCTGCTACCGGCTCCAAGTGGGCGGTCTTGGTCACAGACAGATCGACCGGGTAGCTGACCATCGTCACCTTCCATTGGTTCACCGCCTGGGGGACATAGGTTTTCAGGGCCTCCTCCAGCGTGGCGCTGTTCTCCAAGGCGTGAATCAGTTCGGGATAGTAGCCCCCTGATTCGGGAGTCAGGTGAGCCGCTCCCATGATGTAGTCGGCATGATTCCTCACCTGATAGAGGTTCTCGATCATGTTCATCATGCAGACATCCCAATACAGCACCGACAGCTTCTGCGCACCGGCTTTCTCGGCCAGGCGGTAGGCTTCCTCCTGTTCGAAGATGGAGATGGTCTGTTTGGTCACATCATCGTACACCAGGTAGCGGGCTGACGATGCATAGCTGTCGTCCACGGGCTGGTCATAGATACTGAATACGTCGCCGTGGTTCCACAGCACCAGGATGTAGTGGGAGGCGGGGAAGTCCTTCTGCGCCTGTACGATGAAGTCGGCCAGGTGCTGCGGGTCATCCAGCCGGTAGTCGGCTTCGAACGCCTGCTCGTTCTTCAGGCCGTCCGGGGTCATCGTGAAGCGGCGGGTACCCTCTTTCCCTTCTTCGTTCTGTAGTTTTTGGGAATACTTCATCAATGCGGTGAAGTGTACTTTCTCCGAATAGCCGTAGCCCGCCACTTGGTAGAGGTTGTATTCCATCGCCTCGTCCAGGTTGCCGCCGCCACACCCGTACATCATCAGAGTATAGGTCTGTTCGGTGGCCGTCGTATCTACCGCTGTCGTGTCGGTTGGTACTACCGGTTCTTCCGGTTCGGGGGGTACCACGGGTTCGTCATCGTCGCTACAGGCCGTAAACAGGCCGATGCTGCAGCAGGCTGCTGTCAGGAGCAGCGCAAAGAGTCGTAATGATTTCATGTAGTTTTGTTTTTAAGTAAGTTGGTTGATAATACGAAGTTCGCTTGTCTCATAGTGTGCAAAGTTACGGTTTTATCGGAGTTTTCCAAGCTTTCCTTCTCTTTTTATCATGAAAAAGGGGCAAATAAACAGACGAACGAGGAAGAAAGGACGGGACGTGGGGCAAAAAACGGCAGCAGGAGCAGGAGGATGTGCGAAAAACATCGTACCTTTGCCCGCCTTTATATAAAGCAACAACCCATGAAGACAGATACGAAAGCAGTGATATACGCCTGTGTGGCGGTACTCAGTTGGTCCACCGTGGCAACGGCCTTCAAGACCACCTTGCGCTACCTCTCCCATTTCGAGATGCTGGTCGTGGCCAGCCTGACCTCGCTCCTCATTTTCTCCGTCCTGCTCACCGTTCAGCGCAAGTGGCTGTTAGTGAGGTGCTTGGACAAGCGGCAATGGCTGTACTTTGCCGGACTGGGGCTGCTGAATCCCGTGGCCTATTACTTGGTGCTGTTCAAGGCCTACGCCTTGCTGCCGGCACAGGTGGCACAGCCCATCAACTATGCCTGGCCCATCGTGCTGTTAGTGCTGCTGGCGGTAGTTGCCGGGCAGCCCATTCCCCGGCGGAAGTATGTCGGCATGGCGGTCTCCTTGGCTGGAGTGGCCCTCATCTCGCTGGGTCCGGGCGGTTCGTCCGGTCTGTCGGTGTCCGCCGAAGGCATCTTGTTGGCAGCGTTGAGTGCCGTGCTGTGGGCCTCCTACTGGATGGTCAACAACCGGTGGAAGGAGGCGACCGACGGCAGTGTGGCCCTGTTCATGTCCTTCCTGTTCGGCTCTGCCTACCTGTTGGCGGGAGCTGCCCTGACAGGCATCCGTCTGCAGTCCCTGCCCGGCATATTGTCGGCCATGTATGTAGGCGGCTTCGAGATGGGCATTCCGTTCATCTGCTTCGGGTTAGCCATGCGGTTGACCTCCAATCCGGCCTTGGTGAACCAGCTGTGCTACCTGTCGCCGTTCCTCTCGCTGTTCTTCATTGCCGTGGTGCTGGGCGAATCAATCGCTGTCACCACCTATATCGGTCTGGCCCTGATTGTGCTGGGCATTGTGTTCAACCAGTATGGTCATCGGCGGTAGCCGATGCAGTGGTCATCTCATTAAAAAACGTTAATTCTTTCACGGAATGTTGGGAATACAGAAATAAAGAGTTTCCTTTGTACATCTTGATCAATCGTGAGGCAACTGTTTTGCCACTGACTTAAATACGACAATAATGGAAACTTTTTTGTTGATGGGCCTGAACGGCTATGCTTGGATCACCATCGTGACCATTGTCGTCATGTTCGGTGTGATGATTTTTACGAAACTACCTGCCGACTTTGTCTTTCTGGGCGGTATGGGTACATTGTATGTGACGGGAGTCCTGTCGGCGCAAGAGGCGTTGTCGGGCTTCAGTTCTACCTCGGTGGTTACCATCGGAGTACTGTTCGTGGTGATAGCCGGACTGGTGCACACGGGCGTGCTGCAATGGATGGTGCGCTACGTGCTGGGCATCCCTTCCTCGTACGGGAAGGCCATCGTGCGGCTCATGCTGCCGGTGGCAGGGCTGAGTGCCTTCTTGAGTAACACCACGGTCGTTGCGCTGTTTCTGAACGTGGTGAAGATATGGTCAAAGAAACTGAATGTGGCACCTTCGCGCCTGCTGATTCCCCTGAGCTACGCTTCGGGCATGGGTGGGGTGTGTACGCTGATTGGTACGCCTCCCAACCTGATTGTGTCGGGACTGTACATGCGCGACACGCAGGAGGAACTGAACGTCTTCACGACCACACTGCCAGGATTGTTCATTCTGGCGGTCGGTGTCTTGTCGGTGCTGGCATTGCGTCGTCTGCTTCCTGTCCGCCGTTCGCCCGATGAGTCCTTCGCCCAGACGGACGGCTATACGGTGGAGCTGCTGGTGCCCACGGACTGTCCCTCTGTGGGACAGACCATCGAGGAGGCTCGTCTGCAGCAGGTACGCGGTGGACGCCTGGTGGAGATTGTCCGTTTCGACAAGGAAATCATTTCCCCTGTGGCCGATGACGAGTTCCTGATGGGTGGCGACCGCCTCATCTATTCGGGACAGATTGAAGAGATACTGGAGTTGAAGCGCACGCACGGGCTGGTGAACGCCGACCATCATGTGTATTCGGTGAGCGAGGTGGACCAGCGGCGCAAGTTGCGCACGGCGGTGGTGGAGCGGAGCAGCCGCTTCGTCGGGAAGACCATGGAGGAGGTGAGCTTCGAGGCCGACACGCGTATGGTGTTGGTGGCGGTGGCCCGCAAGGGCGAGCGTATTGACCGGAGCCCGCGTGACATCGTCTTCCAACCGAACGATGTGCTGTTGCTGGAATGTCCGCTGGGACAGACGGCGGCCAGCTATGCCAGCTGGGAGAAGGATTTGCGCTTCTTCGAGTCGGAGGACCTGCCGAACATCGGACGGAAGACACTGGTCTCGTCACTCATCATGCTGGCAATGATTGTCCTCTCCTCCATGGGTGTGCTGACCCTCCTGCAGGCCTGCTTTCTGGCGGCGGGAGCCATGCTGTTCACCCGTTGCTGCAATGTGGAGCAAGCGCGGAAATGTATCGACTGGAACATCCTGATGATCTTCGCCGGTTCCATCTGTCTGGGGCTGGCCATTGAGAAGACCGGCATTGCTTCGCAGCTGTCGGAAGCCATTCTCGGCGCGTGCGGCACCAACCCGATCGTGGCACTGGTCTGCATTTGTCTGGCCGCGACCTTTATCACGGAGTTCATCAGCAACGTGGCGGCAGCGGCCATGTTCTATCCCATCGCTTACGAGACGGCGGTGACACTGGGAGTGAGCCCGCTGACCTTCTCGGTGGCACTGATGCTGGCCGCCTCGTCCAGTTTCGCCACTCCCATCGGATCGCCCACCCACATGCTGGTCTATGGAGCAGGCGGCTACCGGTTCACGGATTTCATGCCCATCGGCGTGCTGATGAACCTGATCGTGCTGGCGGCCAACGTGTTTATCGTGACATTGTTGTTCCCCTTATGAGACAACGTAGGAATACTTGACTATTTAAACTTGAATTAATATGACGCTGACAATCAAAAATGAAGGAAATGTGTGGACGGGCATCGTGGCCGGCCGCCTGGATACGGTGAACGCCGTAGTGTTTGAGAAGGAAATGAAGCCGTTGGTGGAAAACGCCGACAAGGAAATCGTACTGGACTGCAAGGAGCTGGAGTACATCAGCAGTTCCGGCCTGCGCCAGTTGCTGACGCTGCGCAAGGCCGTTGACGCCAAGGGTGGGAAGATGGTCATCCTCCACATCAACGACGAGCTGCGGAACATCTTTACCATCACCGGATTCTTTGCACTGTTTGACATCCGTAACTGAACCGGGAACGAGCCGTTATGAGGAAGATATTCTTGTCGTTGGCCTCGAAGCTCAGCTTCTATATCCTCACGCTCACCATCGTCATCTTCGGTTGCATAGCGCTGGTGTTCCATACCTACAGTACTCAGCGCGAAGAGCAACAGGCGGTGCGCTACACTACCCTGCTCATGGAGAACATGCTCCAGAAGATTGACCGGGAGCTGGCGAGGGTGGAGAACCTGGTGGCACTGACCGAGGGGGCCGTGGTGCGCCGTCTGGCGGAGCCGGACTCGATGATGGCGGTGGTGCGGCGCATGGTGTGCCAGGACAGCACCGTCATGGGTGGCTGTGTGGCCTTCGAGCCCGGTTATTTCCCCTGGAAGGGGCATTATTTCATGGAGTATGTCAGCCTGGACTCGACTGGGACTGTCCATGAGCAGCACTTGGGGTCGGAGACGTACGATTATCACAAGATGAGCTGGTACACCCTGCCTCGCTACAAGAAGCAGGGGGTATGGTCGGAACCGTATTTCGATGAGGGAGGCGGTAACGTGCTGATGATTACCTACTCGCTGCCCCTGCTGGACGAGGAGGGCAAGGCCTTCGCCGTGCTGACCGCCGACGTGTCGTTGGACGAGCTGACCGCAGAGGTCAACCAGCTGCGCCCGTACCGCGACAGCTACTCGTTCATCTTGAGCCGTACTGGCAATTATCTGACCCATCCCGACAAGCGGGTGCTGCTGCACAAGAGCATCTTCGACCGGGCGGCGGACCTGGGCAGTGAAGAGCTGGCCGTCATCGGCCATGAGCTGCTCAAGGACGAACAGGGGACCATGCGCATTGAGCTGCAGGGATGCGACGTGCTCATCTGCTACGCTCCGATGCTCCGCTACGGCTGGACGGGCGCCTGTGTCTGTCCCTACGAGACCATCATGAGCGAGCTGGGGTTCACAGCCCTGTCCATTGTGCTCATTCTGCTGAGCGGGTTGGTGCTGCTGTTGGTGTGCATCCGTTACTTAGTGGTGATGGGCACGAGGCCGCTGGCCGACTTGACCCAGGCGGCTTATCACATCGCCAAGGGGAACTTCACGACTGTGTTGCCCGAGGTGGATACCAAGGACGAGATGAAGCAGCTGCACGACGCGTTTGCCTTCATGCAGACCTCGCTCCAGAACTACATCAGCGAGCTGACCGAGACGACCCGTTCGAAGGAGCGCATCGAGAGTGAGCTGCACATCGCGCGCAACATCCAGATGAGCCTGATTCCGAAAATCTTCTCGCCCTTCCCTGACCGGGAGGACCTGGAGCTTTACGGTTTCCTGCAGCCGGCCAAGGAGGTGGGAGGCGACTTCTACGACTTCTTCATTCGGGGGCAGCAACTGTTTTTTGCCATCGGCGACGTGTCCGGGAAAGGCATTCCCGCCTCGTTGGTGATGGCCATTACCCGCACGCTGTTCCGCATCATGGCGAACAACTGCGAGTCGCCCGCGCAGGTGGCCACCCTACTGAACCATGCCATCTCCGAGCGCAACGACGAGAACATGTTCATCACCATGTACATGGGGGTGCTCGACCTGGAGACTGGTCGGCTGGTCTATTGCAACGCGGGGCACAATCCGCCGTTGCTGATACCCCAGGCCGGTGGCTGCCGCTTCCAGTCGGTGAAGCCTAACCTGCCCATCGGTATCCTGGACGGTTTCCCCTTCCAGGACCAGACGGAGGACCTGTCGGACGGCACCGCCCTGTTCATGTACACCGACGGATTGACCGAGGCGGAGAATGTCGGTCACGAGCAGTTGGGAGAAGGACAGGTGATGGCGCGTGTGGACGCTGCGCAGGGAGTGTCCGTCAAGGAGCTCGTGGAGTGCCTGACCCAGTGTGTGACCGATTTTGCCGGCGAGGCGGAGCAGAGTGATGACCTGACGCTGTTTTGTCTGCGCCTGAATAAGAAATGAAACAATACCTGACAATTTATGGAGAATAAGAAAACGTTGGTGCTGACCAACCATTTGGAAGAGATTGAGAAGCTCCCGGTGCTGCTGGAGCAAGTGTGCAGCCAGTGGAAATTGCCTGCCTCCGTAGAGGCATCGCTGAACCTGGTGCTGGAAGAGGCCGTAGTGAATGTCATCCAGTATGCCTATCCTGAAGGGGTGGAGGGAACGTTGTCCATTGACGTGGAGTGGAAGGAGCAGGCAGGGGTGCTGCAGTTCACGTTGTCGGACACCGGCCTCCCGTTCGACCCCACGGCGGTGCCCGATGCGGACACCTCGCTGTCCGTGGAGGACCGTCCCATCGGCGGACTGGGCATCTTCCTGATTCGTCAGATGATGGACTGTGTGGAATACCGTTATTACAATAACCATAACATGCTGGTGATGCAGAAACGCATCACTCCCGAAGTATGACAGGACTGCAGCGTATCGCCGTCCTACTGGAACAGGAACTCCGGTGTAGGATGGACCAGAGCGGACTGATGTACCGCCTGTTTTTCCGGGTGAAGACCGAACGGTCCATCCGGCACAAGATGACGATCAAGGGCGATGCTTACCGGGCCGGTAAAATGTTGATGCAGGACATCATCGGCTTTCGTATCGTGCTGTATTTCCAGGACGATGTGGACATCGTGTCTTTGTTCCTGAGCCGGAACGGACTGGTGCGCAAGTCGGTGGACGAGCCGGACACCTTCACGTTCCGCCCCCAACGGTTGAACCTGACGCTGGCCATCCCGGAGGAGCAGGTGGAGGCGTTCCGCGCGGAACTGCCCGAGGAGTATGCGCCTTACATCGGCAGCACGTACGAGGTGCAGATCCGTACTATCTTCTCTGAGGGCTGGCACGAGGTGGAGCACGACCTCCGCTACAAGTGCAAGGAAGACTGGGAGGGGTATGAGACGTATTCCCGTGTCCTCAACGGGCTCATCGGCACATTGGAGACAGCCGAGTGGACCATGAAGTCGCTCTTTGCCGACTTGGCCGACAAGAATTTCAAGATGGGCAACTACCGGGCCATGTTCCGCAACAAGCTGCACTTGCGGTTGCGGAATGATGACTTCTCTCCGCAGGTGACGGACTTCCTGGAGCGGCATCCGGAAGTGGCGAAGGTGGTGCTGGAAATGGATCGTGTGATGCTGGTCTTCGCACTCATGAACCGCGAACGTCCGTTGCCGCTGACCTTCGACAACCTGCTGTTCCTCATCAACCGCTTCGAACTGCTGAATCCCGAGCTGCGGGAGCTGGAGGACGAGGCGTTCCGGGAGCAGTTCGGGGAGCTCACTGCCGACTGACGGTCGGCTGCCTGCCCGCCACGTACATTCCCACGATGACCAGCAGCGTGCCTGCCACCAGTATCCCGTTGATGCTTTCGCCGAGGGTGAGGTTCGACACGATGATGGAAACAGCGGGCATGAGGTAGATGTAATTGGTCGTCACGATGGGGTCGAGCCGCTTCAGGCAGACATTCCACAGCAGGAAGCAGAGGAAGGAGGCCACGAAGCCGAGGAAGAACAGCCGTCCGGCCACACCTGCGGACAGCAGGACGGCGGGGTCGGCCAGCAGGGAGTCCTGCACCAGAAACGGTGCCAGGGTGACGATGCTGTAGAAGAAGATCTTCCGGGTGATGAGGCCGACCGAGTAGCGTTGTCCCAGCCGTTCGATAAGCAGGGTATAGAAGGTCCAGCACAGGGCAGATCCTAAGCACAGGAGGTCGCCCTTCGGGCTGAGGTGAAAGGCGAAATGACCGTTGAACACGACCATGGCCACCCCGCCGAAGGCGAGGATGGAGCCGAGGAACAGTCGGCGGCCGGGCCATCCCTGTTTTGCCAGCCAGTACTTTAGCAGCAGTGTCAGCAGGGGAGTGGTGCTGCAGATGAGCGATACGTTCGACACATAGGTGTATTTCAAGGCGTTGTTCTCGGTCAGGAAGTACAGCGTGCCGCCGAACAGGCCCAACAACAGGAACCTTGCCTCGTCTTGCCAGTTGTCGGCCCACAGCCGGAAGGGCCGTTGGCAGAACGCCAAGCAGATGTAGGCGATGATGAACCGATAGAAGATGATGTCGGACGGGCTGAGTCCGGCCAGCAGCAGCTGCTTGGAGGAAATAAAGGTGGTGCCCCATACGGCCACGATGGCCAGTGCCAGTACATGGAACCAGCCGTTCCCGGATGGAGAGAGGATGCGAGGTGTCTGTCTCATGTCAGTTGTAGTTGTTGGATTCGGTCGCAAAGGTAACTTCAAATCTTTAGATAGAAAAGAACATGGAAAAGAACTTGGGAAAGAAATATGCGATTGTAATGGGAGCCACTTCGGGCATCGGTCGTGAGGTGGCCTTGGAACTGGCGCGGCGAGGATGGACGGTCGGTGTGGCCGGCCGCCGTGCGGAGCGTCTTTCGGCGTTGGTCTGCGGTACGGAAGGCATTGTGGCGGCTCGTGCCATTGACGTTACCGGTGAGGAGGCCCCTGCCTTGCTGGAGGAGCTGGCCGCCGCGACAGGAGGCATGGACCTCTATTTCCACAGCTCGGGCATCGGGTGGCAGAACCTCGACCTGGAAGTGGGGAAGGAGCTGCAGACCGTCGCTACGAACGCGGCGGGGTTTGTCCGCATGGTGGACACCGCTTTCCACTGGATGAGACGGCACGGTGGGGGGCATATCGCCTGTATCTCGTCCATTGCCGGCACCAAGGGGTTGGGGGCTGCTCCGGCCTACTCCTCGACCAAGCGTTTCCAGAGCCATTACATAGAGAGTCTTACGCAGCTGGCCCGTCTTCAGGGCCTGTCCGTCCGGTTCACCGATTTCCGTCCTGGCTTTGTGGCCACCGACCTCATCGCCAACGGGCATTATCCGTTGCAGCTGTCCGCCGCACGGGTGGCCCGGCAGATGGTGGACGCGTTGGAACGGAACCGGCGTGTGGTGGTCATCGACTGGCGTTACCGTCTGCTCGTTGTCGGCTGGCGGCTCATCCCCCGCTGGTTGTGGGTGCGGCTTCGCATTAGGTGATATTCATTTGTACCCTTTGGCTACCTGATAAAATTAAAACGCCTCAAAATCATAAGATTAAGAGGCGTTTGTGGTACTCGAAGCGGGACTTGAACCCGCACAGCCGCAATGGCCAAGGGATTTTAAGTCCCTCGTGTCTACCGATTCCACCATTCGAGCAGCCTTAGAGCGGAAAACGAGACTCGAACTCGCGACCCCAACCTTGGCAAGGTTGTGCTCTACCAACTGAGCTATTTCCGCATTAACGGGTGCAAATGTAGGAAGTTTTGGACTATTCTCCAAACATTTCACCCGTTTTCTTTTCTTTTTCCACTGGAAAATGCAGGTCAGCGGCCTAAAAGGGCCTTTTCGGCGGCTTCCACCTGTTCGAAACCGAAACCGGACATCACCTGGCGCATCAGTGCCGCGATGCGGTCGTTGCACAGGTTGCCGATGCTGCCGGCGTGGGTGTGGTGCACTTCCTTGGTGTGGGTGAACTTTCCGGCCTCGATGTCAAGACCCACCTTCTTGTAGGCGTCGCGGAAGGGCATTCCTTCGGCGGCGAGGCGGTTCACTTCCTCCACGCTGAACATGTACAGGTAGCGGTCATCATCCAAGATATGGCGGTTGATGGTCAGCTTGTCCATGATGTAGGTGGCCATGTGCAGGCAGTCCAGCAACTCATCAAAAGCGGGCAGGAAACTCTCCTTGATGATCTGCAGGTCGCGGAAGTAGCCGGAAGGCAGGTTGTTCATGATGAGCATGATCTGCTGCGGCAGCGACTGGAGCTTGTTGCACTTGGCGCGCGTCAGCTCAAACACGTCGGGGTTCTTCTTGTGCGGCATGATGCTGGAGCCGGTGGTGCATTCGTCGGGCAGTTTCACGAAGCCGAAGTTCTGGCTGCTGAACATGCAGGCATCGAAGGCCATTTTCGCAAGCGTGCCGGCGATGGAGGCCATGGCGAACGCCACGTTGCGTTCCATCTTCCCGCGTCCCATCTGCGCATAGACCACGTTGTAGTTCATCGAGTCGAAGCCCAGCAGGCGGGTGGTCATCTCGCGGTCGAGGGGGAACGAGGATCCGTAGCCTGCGGCGGAGCCCAAGGGGTTGCGGTTGCACATCCGGTAGGCCGACTGCAGGAACAGCATGTCATCGACCAGGCTCTCGGCGTAGGCACCGAACCAAAGGCCGAAGGAGGAGGGCATGGCCACCTGCAGGTGGGTGTAGCCGGGCATCAGCACGTCCTTGTACTGTTCGCTCTGGGCGATGAGTACGTGGAACAGCTCTTCCACCGCCTCTGCCACCCGGCGGATCTGCTCGCGGGTGAAGAGCTTCAGGTCCACCAGCACCTGGTCGTTGCGCGAGCGCCCGCTGTGGATCTTCTTGCCGATGTCGCCCAGCCGGCGGGTCAGCATCAGTTCCACCTGCGAGTGGACATCCTCGATGCCGTCCTCGATGACGAACTCGCCTTTCTCGGCGGCCGCATAGATGTTCTTCAGTTCCTGCAGCAGTTCCTGCAGTTCGTCGGCCTGCAGCAGGCCGATGCTTTCCAGCATGGTGATGTGCGCCATCGAGCCCAGCACGTCGTGCTTGGCAAGGTACAGGTCCATTTCCCGGTCACGTCCGACGGTGAACCGGTCGATTTCCGCGTTCACTTGAACGCTTTTTTCCCAAAGTTTCTGTGCCATGTGTCAAATGGATGAAGGTTAGTTGTTGTACGGAATCATTGCCAGCATATCGGCCAGTTTCTCCACGCCTTCTTGTAGGGGCTTGGCCACCATGGCCTTCATGAACATGTTCACTTCGGCGCGCAGGGTCACTTTCAGCTTGGCCTCGCAGGCGCTGGTCGGCAGCATCTGTATCCAGAGGTTCATGGGAATGGGCGAGTTGACCCCCTCGAACTTGATGCACTTGGGAGCCTCGCGTTCGATGATGCGCAAGGTGAGGCTGATGCCCTGTATCTTCAGGGTCAGCGAGTCGCTGTCGAAGCTCATGTCCTCTAATTTCCCGTCGAGCTTTTCCTTGAGAAGGTCCAGCCGCTCACGGATGGAGGAGAGGTGGTTGAGGTCGGACAGCTTGTTATATACTTGTTCCTGGCTGTAGGGAACGTGCTTTACGTTACTTTCGTATTGTGCCATGATGAAGGGTTATGATGAGAAAACAAAGGACACAAACCCCTCCTTGCCCTGTCCGGTGGACACTGTCAGCAGGTGTCGGGACGGGGCGGGGGAGGTCTGTGTCTTTCAAAATCGGTTTATTTGCCGGTCCAGTGCGACGGGTCCTCACGCCAAGCCTGCAGGATGGGGATATCCTCCTCGGCGATGTAGTCGGTCTTCAGCGCGGCCTCGAGCACGGCGTTGTAGTTGGTCAGTGTCACCAGTTCCACCTTGGCTTTCTTGAAGGCTTCCACGGACACGTCGAACCCGTAGGTGAACGAAGCCACCATACCGATGACCTCGCATCCGTCGCGGCGGATGGCTTCCACAGCCTTCAGGCTGCTGCCGCCGGTGGAGATCAGGTCTTCCACCACCACGACTTTCATGCCAGGACGGAGTTCGCCTTCAATAAGGTTCTCCAGGCCATGGTCCTTGGGGCTGGAGCGGACATATACGAACGGCAAGTTCAGCTCTTCGGCCACCAGCGCGCCTTGGGCGATGGCACCGGTAGCCACGCCGGCAATGGCGTCAGCGTCACCGAACTTTTCCAGGATGGTACGACAGATTTCCAACTTCACGAAGTTGCGGAGTGCAGGATAAGACAATGTCTTACGGTTGTCACAATAAATAGGGGACTTCCAACCCGACGCCCATGTGAACGGGTTGGCGGGTTGAATCTTGATGGCTTTTACTTTCAGCAGTTTGTCTGCAAATAATCTTTCCAAAGCTTTCATACTCTTTTCTATCTGATAAACGTTTCGGCAAATTTATGGAAATGAATCGGGAATAGAAAATAATCTGCCCATTTATTTTCATTAAGGGCTGAAAAAAATCTCGTGGCTCCAGGCGAGGGTCGCGATGCTGAGGCGGATATTGGGGATATTCATCAGCTCATCGGCGCAGGCGGTGAGGGTGGCGCCGGTGGTGGTCACGTCGTCCAGCAAGAGGAGATGGCGGCCGGCGAGCTGGCTTTGCCCTTCCGGAGCCAGCTCGAAAAGCTCCCGGGTGTTCTCCCAGCGGTTGTTGACGCTTTGGTGGGTCTGGCTGGGGTTGTTACGGCTGCGGCGGAGGGCCGTGGCGCATACGGGGATACCGGTCACTTGTGCGATGCCCAGTGCCAGCTGCTCGCTTTGGTTGTAGCCGCGTTCCCGTTCCCTGCGGGGGTGAAGGGGAACAGGCAGCAGCAGGTCGATGCCGTCGAAGAAGCCGTTGTCCTTCCAGGTCCGTGCCATCAGCCGTCCCATCTCGCGGCACAGGAGCGGGCGGTGCCGGTACTTCATCGCATGAAGGAGGCGGGCGACATCGCCTTCACGGGCATAGACGAAGAGGGAGCTGGCCCGCTCGATGGGGAAGCGCCCCCAGAAGCATTGCTCCAGGGGATTGCCGGGAGTGTTGCCGAGGCGTGTATAGGGCAGCCGTACCTGACAGGAGGTGCAGAGACCTTCCTCATCGGGCAGCAGCTTCTCGTCGCAGACGGCGCACAGACGGGGAAAGAACAACTCTTTCAGGTCAGTCCATCCACTCATCGGCCTCCAGTTCCTTGACGTGCCGCAGCACCTCGTCCATGCTGTAACCTTTCCCGAAGGCGAAGCGGAGGAGCTTGTTCCGGCGCTCGTAGTCGTTGGCCGCCTTCAGTCCTTTGCTTTTCTGGCGGAGCAGCTGGCGGAGCCCTTCGCCGTATTCGTCTTCGTCGATGGCCTCCAGGCCGGTCTCGATGGCCTTAGGAGGCAGCTGTTTCATGCGCAGGGCCTGGATGATTTTCACCCGTCCCCATTGATTGAAACGGTACTTGTCGCGGACAAAGGCGGTGCAGTAGCGCGCTTCGTCCATGAAACGTTCTTTCAGCAGGTGAGTAATGACGGTGGCGGTGGTGTCCTCGCCGGCCCCCCATTGACGCAGTTTGGCAGCGACCTCCGCCGGGCAGTGCTCGGCGGCCACACAATAGGCTTCCGCCTTCAAGGTCAGTTCTTTGTCGGTGTATTCTTTCATGGCAGGATGGCTTTTATCATACGGTCATTGTCCGCGAAGTCCTTGCGCAGTTCTACGGAGGTGTAGCCTAACTCTTCCAGCAGCCGGACGATGTCTGCCCCATAGGCGCGGTTGATCTCAACATACAGGGCACCGCCTGCTGCCAGCAGTTCCCGGCCTATCCGGGCAATGCGGCGGTAGAAGCGCAGCGGGTCCTCGTCGGGCACGAAGAGGGCTAAGCCGGGTTCCCAGTCGAGTACGTTCGGGAGCATCTCCGCCCGTTCCCGTTCGGTCACGTAGGGAGGGTTGCTCACCAGGATATCCACTTTCCCGACCGGAGGCAGCCCGTCCGCCAGGACATCCGCCTGCGTGAACGTGACCGTGACCCCGTTGGCCGCCGCATTGGCGCGTGCCACCTGCAGGGCGGCTTCAGAAATGTCCCAGGCACTGACCGTCGCTTCCGGCAGGCAGGCGGCGAGGACAATCGGGATGCAGCCGCTGCCTGTGCCGATGTCGAGGATGCGGGATTTCGGTCCGGGATGACTGGCCACGATCCATTCCACCAGCTCCTCGGTCTCGGGGCGGGGAATCAGGACATCGGGCGTGACGCGAAACGTGCGCCCACAGAACCGAGCCTCGCCCAGGATGTACTGCAGCGGCTCGTATTTTTTCAGGCGGGCGAGAATATCCGCCAGCCGTTTCTGTTGGTTTTCGGGAAAATTCGTACCTTTGTCCCCGTAGAGTTCCATCGTAGAGAGATGGAAGACGTCCGTGAGAATCCATTTCGCGAGGGTTGCCCCTTCGGAAGGCGTGTAAGCCTCGCGCAAGTTGTCTTTTATGTAATGATAGATAGGATGCATGGATGCAAAAGTAGGAAATAAAACGATAGGTTTATGACGAATGATGAAAAATATATGCTCCGTTGCGTGGAATTGGCTCGCAACGCGCTGTGTACGGCGGCTCCCAACCCGATGGTAGGGGCGGTGATTGTCTGCCGCGGCCGAATTGTCGGCGAAGGCTATCATGTCCATTGCGGACAGGGGCATGCCGAAGTGAACGCCATCGCCTCGGTGAAGGATGAGTCGCTGTTGAAGGAATCCACCCTCTATGTGAGCCTGGAGCCTTGCTCGCATTACGGAAAGACCCCGCCCTGCGCTGACCTCATTGTCCGCAAGGGCATCCCCCGTGTGGTGGTGGGTTGTGTGGATCCCTTTCCCTTGGTGGCGGGCCGGGGCATCCGGAAGTTGCGGGAAGCGGGTGTCGAGGTGACGGTCGGCGTGCTGGAGGCGGAATGCCGGGAGCTGATCCGTCGGTTCGTGACCTTCCATACGGAGCGGCGCCCCTACATCACCCTGAAATGGGCGGAGTCTGCCGACGGCTATCTGGACGTGCGTCGGGAGGCGGGGCAGCCTGTGGTCCTGTCCACCCCGGTCAGCTCGGTGTATGTCCATCGGCAGCGTGCCGAGCACAAGGCCATACTGGTGGGTACCCGTACCGCCTTGCTGGACAATCCCTCTCTGACCGTTCGTCATTGGTACGGGGCGGACCCGCTGCGGCTGGTCATCGACCGGCGGCTGGAATTGCCGGACAGCCTGCGGCTGTTCGACGGCACGGTGCCTACCTGTGTCTTTACGGAGTGTGAGCAAGCGTCGCGTCCCGGAGTGGAATATGTGCGGACAGACTTCTCGCAGGACATTCTGCCACAGGTGTTCCGTTACTTGTACGACCGGCAGCTGCAGTCGCTGCTGGTAGAGGGAGGTTCGCGTCTGCTCCAGTCGTTCGTGGACGGAGGCTGGTGGGACGAGCTGTATGTGGAGCATTCGTCCGTCGTCCTGGGTGACGGCGTTCCGGCACCCAGCGTTCCCAGCGGATGCCGGCAGGAGTTCCTGTGTCGGGACGGGGTGACGGTGTCCCGTTATATCCGTCGGGGATGAGGCTGAAAAACCGGTTTCAAATCCTTCAACTTTGCGTTTGGAACGGGATAAAAGAGGATTTTATCCATAATTTAATATAAAACTTGGTATAAATGTGGGGAGTAGCCAAAAAACTTTCTACTTTTGCAACTTGTAATTAAACGACATGCAGTAAATGAAAATAAAGTTTTTGCCATTCATCGTAGGCTTGATGATAATAGCCGGTGCGTTGACATCGTGTTTGGACTCTGATGTGGAGGAAGTGGACTATCGTCCGGAATCCAGTATTACCGCTTTCTCCGTGGGGACACTCTACCGGACCTTCCTCGGGAAAGACAGCCTGGGCAACGATACGTTGTTCGTCGATTCGTTGGACCTGTCGGCCTATCCCTTCGCCATCAACCAGCTGACGCGTGAGATTGAGAACAAGGACTCCCTGCCCGTGGGGACCCATATAGACAAGGTAGTGGTAAATGTCACCTCCGATACCGGCGTGACGGTTTATACCAAGCGGACCAGCAGCAGTGATGCCGGCAAGGACACCTTGCTGACTTCCACTGACTCATTGGACTTCACCCTGGGCCCCATCGAGATGAAGGTGATGACCTATACCGGTACCTATGGCGCCCCCTACCGTGTGAAGGTGAACGTGCACCGTCAGGTGCCCGACTCGCTGCAGTGGAGCCGCCCGTTCGAGCACCCGTTCGTGTCGGGTCCGCTCACCCGCCAGAAGGCGGTCTATAGCGGTGAACGCCTGTTCGTGTTCGGCGAGACGGAAGAGAACGCTCCGGTGGTGGAGTACATGACGCTGGGCTATCAGTTCGTCAATACGGTGGCCGTGCAGGCCGAACCGTCCGCGTGGAAGCGTGTCGCCTTGCCGGAAGGGGCTGACCCTTATTCGGCGGTAGTGGCCCAGGGTACGATTTTCTTTTTAGTGGACGGTGCACTCTATGCCATGAATCCGGCCGACGCCTCGTTCGCGCCTTATGCTACCTCGGAAGGTCCGTCCCGTCTTTTCCGGCTGCTGGCGGGGACCGCTGACTCCCGGAGCGGCTGGCTGTATGCCGTTGCGGACGGACATTCCTGGACTTGCTCCTTAGCCGACGGCCGGTGGACCGATGAGGGTGTGTCGGAACTGCCGTTAGCGGACGACCTTCGGGTGGTCTCTGCCGTGGTGCCGGTCGATTACAACCGTCAGTTCGTCAATGTCGTGACGATGAGCCAGCATCCTGTAGCCACCGACTCGATGGCGGTGGTGGGGACCCGTCTGACCAACGACGCTTCCTGGCGGATGCTTCAGGCACCTGTGGACTCCCTGTCCTGTCCCAACATTGTCGATCCCACCTTATTATATTATGATGAGGTCCTGTACGCCTTTGGTGGCGAGGCCGTGAACAACACCTATACCTATGCTCCTTTCACGAAACTGTTCCGCTCATCGAACAATGGGCTGGAGTGGGAGCCGGTGGAGACGGGTTCCGTCTTCCCCAAGGACAACGACACGTTCCTCCGCCATTATGACCCGGAGGCGGTGGGAGGCTATTCCTGTGCGTGCGACGAACAGTCCTTCATCTGGATTGTATGGACGGACGGCAGCCTGACACGCGGACGAATCAACCGGCTGGGTTTCCAGCCTAAATGGTAATCTCTAATCATCCGAACAGAACCATGACCTATCTGGAACAAATTGACCCGACACGCGTCCCCGCTCATGTCGCCATCATCATGGACGGCAATGGCCGGTGGGCGAAGCAACGCGGACAAGTACGGTCGTACGGCCATCAGGCCGGTGCCAAGAGCGTGCATGTCATTGCGGAGACAGCCGCCCGTCTGGGCGTGCGCTATCTGACCCTGTACACGTTCTCTACGGAGAACTGGAACCGTCCTGCCGACGAGGTGGCCGCCTTGATGAGCCTGCTGATGGATTCGTTGGAGGAGGAGACCTTCATGAAGAACAACATCTCGTTCCGCATCATCGGCGATACGGACAAGCTGCCGGCTCCGGTGCTGGCTCGCCTGCGGCTGTGCATGGAACGCACGGCTGTCAACACCGGCATGTGCATGGTGCTGGCGTTGAGCTATTCGTCGAAGTGGGAACTGACCGAGGCGGCACGCCGCATCGCTGCGGAGGCGGTGCGTGGAGAGCTCCGTCCGGAAGACATTGACGAGACGGTCATCGACCGTCATCTCGCCACGTCCTTCATGCCCGACCCCGACCTGCTGATCCGTACCGGCGGCGAGCTGCGCCTGAGCAACTACCTGCTCTGGCAGTGCGCCTACTCGGAACTGTATTTCTGTGATACGTTCTGGCCCGATTTCGGCGAGGAGGAACTGTGCAAGGCTATATGTGATTATCAACAGAGAGAACGCCGATTTGGCAAAACAAGTGAACAAATTTTGAAGTAAACGATGCGATACTCTATTCCCCTTTTTCTGGCGGCATTGGCAGGTGCGGGCGCGGTTCCGCAGGCGGCCATGGCCCAAGAGAATACTGCTGCAGCAACTGACCAGCCCGTCATCCTGTACAACGGATCGTCCAAGAAGTACGAGATAGCGGACATCAAGGTCACTGGCGTGAAAAACTATGAAGACTATGTGCTGATCGGCATTTCCGGCCTGGCGGTCGGACAGACCATTACCGTTCCCGGCGACGACATCACCAGTGCCGTGAAGCGCTACTGGAGGCATGGCTTGTTTTCCAACGTCAAGATTTCTGCGGAGAAGATAGAAGGCAACAAGATTTACCTGATGATTGAGCTGGCCCAGCGCCCGCGTATCACCGACATCGCTTTCCATGGGGTCAAGAAGAGCGAGCGCGAGGACCTGCAGCTGAAGCTGGGCAATATGGTGAAGGGCATGCAGATTACGCCCAACATGGTGGACCGTGCGAAGATCATCATCAAGAAGCACTTTGACGAGAAGGGATTCAAGAACGCCGAGGTGAACATCATCGAGCGGGAGGATCCGGAGAACAAGGAGCAGGTCTATGTGGATGTGAACATCGACAAGAAGGAGAAGGTGAAGGTCAACTCGATTACTATCGAGGGCAATTCCGTGCTGAGCGACAAGAAGCTGAAGCGCGTCATGAAGAAGACCAACGAGAAGGGAAAGCTGGCCAACTTCTTCCGTACCAAGAAGTTCATCAACGAACGTTACGAGGAGGACAAGCAGAAGATTATCGACAAGTATAACGAACTGGGTTACCGTGACGCGGTGATTGAAGTGGACAGCGTCTCCCCGTTCGACGACCGCACCGTGGATGTCTATATGAAAATCCACGAAGGACAGAAATACTACCTACGCGACATCACTTGGGTGGGCAACACCGTCTTCCCGTCGGACATGCTGGCCCAGCAGCTCCGCATGAACAAGGGCGATGTCTATAACCAGAAACTGCTCAACGAGCGTGTCTCTACCGATGATGACGCGATCGGCAACAACTACTACAACCGGGGATATGTGTTCTTCAACCTCGACCCCGTGGAAGTGAACATCGACAAGGACTCCGTGGACTTGGAGATGCGCATCATGGAAGGTCCGCAGGCCTCCATCAGCCATGTCCGCATCAACGGTAACGACCGTTTGTACGAGAACGTCATCCGCCGTGAGATACGTACCCGTCCGGGTGACCTCTTCAGCAAGGAGGCGCTGGAGCGTACGTACCGTGAAATCGCCCAGATGGGACACTTCAACCCCGAGAACATCAAGCCCGACGTGAAGCCCAATCCTGAGGACGGTACCGTGGACATCAACTGGGGACTGGAGTCAAAGGCCAACGACCAGGTGGAATTCTCCGCCGGCTGGGGACAGACCGGTGTCATCGGCAAGCTGAGCCTGAAGTTCACCAACTTCTCCATCGCCAACCTTTTCCGCAAGAACGACAACTACCGGGGCTTCCTTCCGCAGGGTGACGGACAGACCCTCACCATCAGCGGACAGACCAACGGCAGCTACTACCAGTCGTACAGCGTGTCCTTCCTCGACCCGTGGTTCGGCGGCAAGCGCCCCAACTCTCTTTCGGTGTCGGCCTTCTACTCGGTGCAGACCGACGTGAGCAGCCAGTACTGGAACAATGCCGTCTCCAACAGCTATTACAGCATGCTGAGCGGCTACGGCAGCTACTACGGCGGCTACTATGACAATTACGAGTCGTACTACGACCCAGACAAGTCGCTCAAGATGTTCGGCCTGTCGTTGGGCTGGGGCAAGCGTCTGCGCTGGCCCGATGACTTCTTCACCCTTTCGGCCGAACTGTCGTACCAGCGGTTCATGCTGAAGGACTGGAGCTACCTGTACATCAAGCTCAACAACGGCCAGTACATGAACTCGGGCAACTGCAACAACCTGAGCCTGAACCTGACGCTGGCGCGTAACTCTACCGACAACCCCATCTTCCCCCGCTACGGTTCGGAATTCAGCGCGTCGGTATCCATCACGCCGCCCTACTCGCTGTTCAGCAACAAGGATTTCTCCACCTACGGCAAGGACAACTACGAGGATGCCGCCAGCATGTACCGGTGGGTGGAATACCACAAGTGGAAATTCAAGTCGAAGACCTATACCGCCCTGCTCGACATCCCCAAGACACCGGTCATCATGACCCGTGCCGAGTTCGGTCTGCTGGGCCACTACAACAAGTACAAGCGCTCGCCGTTCGAGACCTTCTACATGGGAGGTGACGGTATGACCGGCTACAGCTATAACTACGCCTCGGAGACCATTGCCCTGCGCGGTTACGAGAATGGCTCGCTCACCCCGTACGGCAGCGAGGGCTATGCCTACGTGCGTCTGGGTGCTGAGTTGCGTTATCCCCTGATGCTCGAGAACTCCACCAGCATCTATGCCCTGGGCTTTGTTGAGGGCGGTAACGCCTGGAACGAGGTCAGCCAGTTCAACCCCTTCCAGCTTAAGCGGTCTGCAGGTGTGGGTGTCCGTATCTTCCTGCCCATGATTGGTATGATGGGTATCGACTGGGCCTACGGTTTCGACAAGATCGACGGCTCCACCCAGTATAGCGGCAGCCAGTTCCACTTTATCATCGGACAAGAGTTCTAACTTTAAAAAGGAAAAACGATATGAAACGAATCATTCTTTCAGCGGTGGTCATGCTCACCTGCCTGCTCACCGCACAGGCGCAGCGCTTCGCCTTGGTCGATATGGAGTTTATCCTGCAGCAGATTCCGGCCTACCAGCAGGCAGGCCAGCAGTTGGAGAAGCTGGGCCAGCAGTGGCAGCGCGAGGTAGAGGCCAGGTCGGCGGAAGCCAAGGCCCTCTACGAAGCCTACCAGCAGTCGGCCGCCTCGCTGACGGCGGCACAACGTTCGGCCAAGGAAGACGCCATCGTGGCGAAGGAGCGGGAAGCGGCAGAACTCCGCAAGCGGTACTTCGGTCCCGAAGGCGAGCTGGCCAAGAAGCGCGAGGAGCTGATGGAACCCATCCAGAACGCCGTCTATGAGGCGGTGAAGCAGCTGGCCGTACAGCGCGGTTACGACGCTGTCATCGACCGTGCGTCGGCACAAAGTATGATTTTTGCCTCGCCCAAGATAGATATCAGCAATGAAGTGCTGGCAAAGATGGGATATTCCAATTAATTTTTATACTTTTGCACCCCAGAAATAACAAATAAAATAGATACTTAGAATTATGTTGAAGAAAATTGCGTTTTTAGTGTTGCTCATCGCTCCGATGAGCGTGTTCGCCCAGAAGTTCGGACAGTTCAAGTCGATGGACATCATCCCCGTGATGCCGGAATACGCCAAGGCACAGACCGATATCCAGGCCTTGCAGAAGCAGTACGAGGACGAGATCAAGCGTACCTCCGACGAGTTCAACAAGAAGTTCGCCGAGTACCAGCAGGAACAGTCGAAGCTGCCGCAGAACATCCAGGAGCGTCGTCAGAAGGAGCTGCAGGAAATGTCTGAGAAGGGCATGCAGTACCAGCAGGAGGCCCAGCAGCAGCTGCAGAAGGCATACGCCGACATGATGGAGCCTATCTACAAGAAGCTGGAAGACGCTGTGAAGGCAGTCGGCTCGGCCGGTGGTTACACCCTGCTGATTGACCTGAACCGCACGGACATCCCTTACATCGACGCTAACGCCGTGAAGGACGTGACCAACGACATCAAGACCAAGCTGGGCATCAGCCTGACGGCTGTTCCCGCCACTCCGGCAGGCGCTGCCCGCTGATGGGTCTTTCCCACACAAGGACACAAGGGGACAAAGACGGTTTATCCGGTTCGCCTGATAAATGCCTGCTTTGTGCCTTTGTGTCTTTTTGTTTCACACTCATTCCTTTTCCCTATGAATTGTCCGCAAGGCCCTATTGGTGTGTTCGACTCCGGTTATGGAGGACTCACCATTCTCAGCAAGATTCGTGAACTGCTTCCCCAGTACAACTACATTTATCTGGGCGACAACGCCCGTACCCCCTACGGGACGCGCTCGTTCGAGGTGGTCTATCAGTTCACCTTGGAAGCCGTGCGGAAACTGTTCGAGCTGGGCTGCCCCTTGGTCATCCTGGCCTGTAACACCGCCTCCGCCAAGGCCCTGCGTAGCATCCAGCAGCGCGACCTGCCGCATCTTGCCCCGTCCAACCGTGTACTGGGGGTCATCCGTCCCACCGTCGAGGCGATAGGGGAGATGACCCGCTCGCGCCATGTAGGTGTGCTGGCCACGGCAGGTACCATTCTTTCTGGCTCTTATCCGTTGGAGATCAAGAAACTTTATCCCGATGTGCGGGTGACGGGCATGGCGTGCCCCATGTGGGTGCCCTTGGTGGAGAACCAGGAGTATGCGTCGGAGGGGGCCGACTACTTTGTCCGCAAGTACATCGATGACTTGCTGGCGCAGGACCCTCTGATTGATACGTTGATACTGGGCTGTACCCACTACCCGTTGCTCATCGACAAGATCCGTCGTTTCACGCCGCCCGGCATCCGGCTGGTGGCGCAGGGCGAGTACGTGGCGGCCAGCCTGAAGGACTATCTCCGCCGCCATCCCGAAATCCGCACCCGGTGCACGGTGGGAGGAGACTGCCGTTTCCTCACCACCGAGTCTGAAGCCAAGTTCCGCGAGTCGGCCTCCATTTTCCTGCGTCAGCAGGTCGAGGTGACTTCCATCGTTCTGGAATAGCTGGGTCAGAGCAGGTATTTCAGCACCGGGATGCCTGTATCAGTTGAACGACCATTTCACAGCCAGAGTGGGATTCCATTTCCATCCGTCCATCACGGCGAAGTTGTTCGACACTTCCCATTCCGTGCCGATGCTGAGGCGGAAGTCCTTATCTACCCCTTTGAAGGCATTCAGGTTCACCCAGAACTGGGGCTCGGTCAGGAAGACATAGTCGTGGGCGTTTCCCTTCGCGTCGGTATGCTCCTCGCGCCAAAAGTCGGCGAATCCCGTAAACGAGAACTTCCCTTTGCCGAAGTGCAGGTACCAGACACCCGTCAGCTGGAAACTGTTCGGGGTAGGGTTGCTCCGCAGGTACTTGTACATCGGACTGAACGAGAACCCCTTGGTGAAGTCCTTGTTGTTGTAGGTGTAGGTCAGGCCGGCCAGGTAAGCGTCCTTGATGTACTTGATGCCGCCGTTGTATTCCACGTGCAGCGAGAGCGGCCCTTCCCAGAATTTCAGTTCGCGGGCGATTTCCCAGTAGGCCGACTGCACCTCACCGTCCCCGTAGTCCATATCTACGAAGAAGAAGGTGCTTCCCCATTTGTCGGGCTTGAACATTTCGACGGTGGAGGTCAGTTTCGGGCGTTCCTTCAGTTCGTCGTAGAGGGAGTGTCCGAAGTCGTAGTGCAGCTGCACGTTCTGTGCGGCGAGCTGGCAACAGCATGCGATGGCCAGCAGCGTCAGTAAGTAGAATCTTTTCATGTAAGATGTTCTTTAGTAATCGTTGATGGTTTTCTTGATTCAATCCGTTTCACTCTGCCTTCTTGGGCAGCGTGAGCTCCAGCAGTAGGGCCAGCAGGAAGACCACTGCCACGCAGTTGTCGGCAAAGATGGTCCGTACCATCTGAGGGAAGATGTCGAAGAGCGACGAGGCCTGCGTGAAGCCCAGTCCTACGCTGAGTGAGACACTCACGATGACCATGTTGCGTTGTGAGAAACCGCTCTTGGCCAGCATGCCGAAGCCCGCGAAGAGGATGCTGCCGAACATCATCAGCGTGCACCCACCCAATACGGCCTGCGGTATCGTGGTGAGCAGGATGCCTACGGTAGGGAAGAGGCCACCGACTACCATGATGACCGCACCCGTGGCGATGGCAAAGCGGTTCACCACCTTCGAGATGGCGGTCAAGCCCACGTTCTGCGAGAAGGAGGTGATGGGCGTACAGCCAAACAGGCCGGCCACGGTGCTGACAAAGCCGTCGCACGCCACCGAAGCGCCCAGCTCCCGCTCCTTCACCTCGCGCCCCAGGGCACTGGAGCAAAGGGCCGATGTGTCGCCGATGGTCTCGGTGGCCGATACCAAATAGACGCAGAAGATGGCCAGGATGGTGCCGATGTGGAATTCGGGGGTGAAGGGGAGCAGCTTGGGCAGCGCCACCACATCGGCCTGCAGCAGGGCCGAGTAGTCTATCAATCCCATGCAGAGTGCCACGATATAGCCAACCACCAGTCCCACAAGAATGGAGAGAGAGCGGAGGAAACCGTGGGCATAGACATGAGTCAGCATACAGGTCAGCAAGGTGACGGTGCCCACTATCCAATGGTGCAGCTGACCGAAGTCCGCCGCTCCCTGTCCGCCCCCAAAGCTGTTGGCGCCGATGGGAAGCAGTGAGAAGCCGATGGCGGTCACCACCGTAGCCGCTACCACAGGGGTGATGAAGCGAGTCCATACCTTGGAGCAGAGGCCCAGGCAACCTTCCAGCAGGCCGCCCACGATGATAGCCCCCATCAGTGTGCCCATGCCCTGCGTCGAAGCAATGGCGATGGCCAGCGAGAGAAAGGTGAAGCTGATGCCCATCACGATGGGCAGGCGCGAGCCGATGCGCCATACGGGATAGAGCTGTACCAGGGTGCCGAGGCCGGCAATTACCATGCAATTCTGCACCAGACTGGCACTGAGCGAAGCGTCGATGCCCACCATATTGGCCAGGATGATAATGGGGGTGATGTTGGCGACAAACATGGCCAACACATGCTGTAGGCCGAAAGGAACAGCCTGCTTCAAGGGCACGCGGCCATTCAAACTGTAAATACTTGGATTGGTCATAAGTTGGTGGATGAATGTTTTCGGATGTTGTTATCTCGTTGCCTTACCCCATCTTTAAGTGGGTGTTACAGATGGGTTGTTGCGGCTGTTCGCGGAAACGGATGATTTGTGTCTCCCAGTCCATCGATTCGATAATGGCGATGGACTCCAGCCGGTAGCCCTCAGCCCGCAGTGTGCCACCGCCCTTCTGTTGTCCCTTTTCGATGGCGATGCCGATGCCTGCCACTTCACCGCCGGCTTGGTGGACCAGGTCAATGAGCGCATGACAAGCCTCACCGTCGGCCAGGAAGTCGTCGATAATCAGCACTTTGTCGGAGGCGGAAAGATAAGGCCGGGAAACAAAAACATTGTTATGCCGCTTGTGGGTGAACGAGTAGGCCTTTGCCACATATTTGTCATCGGTGCTGTTGGCCGTTTCGCTCTTCTTGGCAAACACCACCGGCACGTCGTAGAGGTGGCCCACTAAGGTGGCGATGGCAATGCCGCTGGCCTCGATGGTGAGAATCTTGTTCACCTCTATGCCTTGGAAACGGCGTTTGAACTCGTAGGCCATCTGACGGATGGTATCTACGTCGATTTGATGGTTGAGGAAACTGTCCACTTTCAGGATGTTTCCCTGTTTGATGACTCCATCCCGCAGGATTTTTTCTTCAAGGAAATTCATGGTCTCTTCAGTTTGGCTGGTTGTTTTTATTAAATAATGTGCAGACAAAGGTACGAAAGTCGGATGAAACGTGCAATAAATCCTAAATAAAACTGAAGAGGAGCTTCCAGATGTCTGTTCCTGCCCGCAGAATGTATTCGGTGTAGCGCACAAAAAAAAGTCCGTCTCACAAGGAAACGGACTTTCTGCTCTTCGTCTTGGACTTGAACCAAGGACCCTCTGATTAACAGTCAGATGCTCTAACCGACTGAGCTAACGAAGAATTTGGCTCTTCAGGTTGGACTTGAACCAACGACCCTCTGATTAACAGTCAGATGCTCTAACCGACTGAGCTACTGAAGAATGCAATTGATGTTGACATCGCTCTTCGTCTTGGACTTGAACCAAGGACCCTCTGATTAACAGTCAGATGCTCTAACCGACTGAGCTAACGAAGAAGGTATTTTCTCAATTGCGGTGCAAAGATAGTGGGATATTTTGGAATATGCAATAGCTTAGGCCAAAAAAATGTGTGAAAGGGATAAAATAATCGGGACAGGCCGTGTCCGGACTGCTGTGATGGGAAAAACAGACGACGGCAGGACCTTCGGCGGGCGGTGTGGAACAAATAAAGTTAAATATCGGACGGGGATGACAGGCGGATGACAAATAATGTGTTTATTTGCAGCCATTATTATATAAGGTAGAATCAAGATGAAGCTGAAAAGACTATTGATAGGGCTGCTCCTGTTCTGTACGGGCGGCACTGCGGCGGTGTCGGCCCAGTCGGCCGATGACCGCAGGTTCCAGATTTCGAAGAACCTGGACATCCTGAACTCCATCTTCAAGGAGCTGGACTTGTTTTATGTGGATACCCTCAACGCGCAGAAGATGATTGAGGAGGGCATTGAAGGGATGCTGTCGCTGACTGACCCCTACACCGAATATTATCCCAGCGAGGAGGTGAGCAGCCTGAAGGAGATGATTACGGGCAAGTATGCCGGCATAGGCGCCACCATCCGTTACTACGAACGCATGGACCGCATCGCCGTCATGGAACCTATCGAAGGGATGCCTGCGGCGGAGGCGGGCGTGAAAGCAGGCGACATCATCCTCTCCGTGGGCGGCAAGGACATGACGCGCGGCACGATGAAGCCACAGGAGTTCTCATCGAAGGTGAGCGAGGCGTTACGCGGCGAGCCGGGCACCTCGTTCGTGCTCAAGGTACAGCGGCCCACGCTGGGTGACAGCACGGTGCTGGAGATTCCCATTACCCGCCGCAGCATCCGGCAGAATCCGGTGCCCTATTATGGCATGGTGTCCGACAGCATCGGCTATATGGTGCTGACCAGCTTCACCGACAATTGCGCCAAGGACATGAAGAAAGCGTTCATCGAGCTGAAACAGCAGGGAGCCGCTTCGCTCGTCATTGACTTGCGCGACAATGGTGGCGGCTCGCTGCAGGAGGCGGTGGAGATTGTCAACTTCTTCGTGCCGAAGGGGCAGGAGATTGTGGTGACCAAGGGCAAGCTGCAGCAGGCGCAGGGCTCCTTCGCGACCCAGAACGAGCCGATAGACACGGAGATTCCCATCGCTGTGCTGGTGAACGGCGGCACCGCTTCGGCCTCGGAGATTACCAGTGGTGCCCTGCAGGACTTGGACCGTGCCGTGGTAGTGGGCGGACGTACCTACGGAAAGGGGCTGGTGCAGACCACCCGTGCGCTGCCGTATGACGGTACACTGAAGGTGACGACCTCGAAGTATTACATCCCCAGCGGACGCTGCATACAGGCCATCGACTATGCGAAGAAGAATGCCGACGGTTCGGCGGCACGTATTCCCGACAGCCTGACCACGGTGTTCCATACGGCGGCAGGACGTGAAGTGCGCGACGGGGGAGGCATCCGTCCCGACATTGAAGTGAAGGAGGAGAAGCTACCGAACATCCTGTTTTACCTGGTCAACGAAGACTTGATCTTCGATTATGCTACCCGCTACTGTCTGGAGCATCCGCAAGTGAGCAGTGTAGGCGATATTGTTTTGACCGACGAGGAGTATGCGGCTTTCAAGGAACTGGTGAAGAGCCGTAAGTTTACCTATGACCGCCAGAGCGAGAAGATGCTGAAGTCGCTGAAAGAGATGGCAGAGTTCGAGGGCTATATGGAGGAGGCCGCTGAGGAGTTCAAGGCACTGGAGCAGAAGTTGAATCACAACCTGGACCGAGACCTGGACTTTTTTGCCCGTCCCATCCGGAACCAGCTGGAGCAGGAAATCGCTACTCGTTACTTCTACCAGCGGGGCGCGGCCATGCAGCGGCTACGTGATGACAAGGCGTTGGAGCAGGCGATAGAGGTATTGAGCCAGCCGGAACGCTATCGGAAGCTGCTGTCGGCACCGGAGCGATAGACTCCTTTCGCAGGCTATGAGAGTGGCCCAAGGGTGGGTTGCCCGTTCATGATCGTCTTTCCCGTCAGGCTTTCTCGCTTGTTTCGTAAGAAAATGTAAATGATTGGTAGGATACCCAGGTGTCGTTCGACGAACAGCCCGTCATTGAGGAAGCCCCTTTGGGCATGAACGTGGACAACTGCCATATCGGCAGCCAGGTGAGCCGCCTCCGGCAGACAGCTGTGGACGGCCAGTTGGTCACCTATGAACTGGAACAGGCGGACGGACATCGCTTGCTTTTGGACACTCGGACGTTCGAGGATGGGGTGGCCTTGCGCTACCGCATCCCGGCAGAAGGGTCTGTGTGCTTCGGGTATTTATGCGGCACTGACCGAGGCCAATCTGTTCCATTATCATGGGGCGGTCCTGCTGGGTACGGCCCCCAACCGTGTCCGGTTCGGCTATGTGGAGAACAAGGGGCACATGGAGTCGGGGGTCATTACCGGTATCCCGGCTCCGAAGTATTGGCACGAAGTGGTACGTGACGTACCGTGGGTGGCCGCTCCCCGAGAAGGACAGCGTGAGGTTGTGACTCCGTGGCGCGTCTTGATGCTGGCGAAAGACCTGAACGGACTGGTAAACAACCGAATCATCGCCCAGGTGGCCGATCAGCCAGACAAGACATTGTTCCCTGACGGCGCCCAGACCGAGTGGATCAAGCCAGGGAGGGCTTCCTTCACTTGGTTAGTCGAGGGACCGGATCGGCTGAGCCTTGCCAATCATAAGAAGTACGTGGACGGCTGCTCCGAGCTGGGTATTGAGTCGGTAGTGGTGGACGACGGCTGGGAGCTGTGGCAGCAGACTGAGAAGAATGCCGCCGGACGGACGAAATGGGAGATGCTGAAGGAGCTGGTGGACTATGCACGGCCCAAGAACGTGAACATCTGGGTGTGGAGGTCCTCTTCGCCGCGCGCGGGTAACACGTCGGACATCGGTCTGGTGGATCCCGACGAACGGGCGGACTTCATGAGGAAGTGTGCCGAAGTGGGCGTGAAGGGACTGAAAATCGATTTCTTTCATACGGAGAACCTCTTCACTGTCAACCTGATGGAGGATATCCTGAGGGCAGCGGCCAAGGAAAAGCTGATGGTGATTTTCCATGGTGTCAACAAGCCGACAGGCGACTCCTACACCTATCCTAACCTGCTGGCGAAGGAAGCCGTAAGAGGACTGGAATGCGTAGGTGCTGAGAACAGTTGGGCACCGGGTCCGCCCTGGCCTTATCATGATACGGTGCTGCCCTTCACTCGCTGGCTGGCAGGTCCTGCCGACTACACACCGTTGAATTTCCGTGCCTTCTGTCATCCCTCGGTGACCTTCGCCCATCAGTTGTCCTCTATTTATATGTTCACCTCTCCGATGTTGATTTTTGCAGCAGACATGGAGGACATGTTGGCTTCGCCGGGACGTTCCTTCATTGAGCAAGTACCCGTTACGTGGGACGAGACCGTGGTGTTGCCTGAAAGTGGCATCGGCGAGTTGGCGGCACTGGCGCGACGGAAAGACGACGTGTGGTACCTCACGGTGCTGAATGGAGAGCAGGCCCGGAAGTTCGATGCCCGGCTGGATTTCCTGCCAAAAGGAAGTTACCGGATGGAGATTGCCGCCGACACCCCCGGCAACCGGAAACTCATCCAGGTGAAGCAACGGAAAATCCGTGCCGGACAGCGGCTGCAGGAAGAACTGATGCCAGGCGGTGGCTTTGTGGCCCGTATCGTGAAGATCAACCCTTGACATCAGTGGGCATGTGACATTGACAGGCCGCGGCTACCGGAAGGCTGCGGCCTGCATCGTCTACTTTCGCATATGCCAACATAGGGCTATTAACCCATGAAACCAACCTATATGATGAAACACTGCGTTTATTTATTGTTTGTGTGCTGGACGATGGCCGTAACGGCCGCTTTTGCCCAGCCGAGTGATACCGTCTTTGTGGCAGAGTTTGGAGCGAAGCCTTATACGTTCGAGAACAACGTAACCCGTCTGCAGCAGGCCATACAGGCGTGCAAGGAACGGCACGCCAAAGTGCTGGCGTTCGATGAGGGACGGTATGACTTCTGGCCCGAAGGGGCCGTGCGTAAAGAGTATTATGTGTCCAACACCTCTACCGAGCGGGAGTGTCCGTCGAAGATCAAGACAGTGGGACTGTTGTTCGAGGAACTGGAAGGGCTGACCGTTGTGGGAAAGAACACTCTGCTGATGTTCCACGGCAAGATGATCATGCTGGCGTTCGACCATTGCAGGGACATGCAACTGAAGGGACTCCATTTCGACTTCGAACGTCCGTCGGCCTCTGAAATTACCTATACGAAAGTAGCCGACGGTGAAGTGGAAGTGTCGTTCCACCGTGACAGCCGCTATGAAGTGGCGGATGGAAAGATCCACCTGTATGGGGAAGGCTGGCGTTCCAACCTGAACCATTGCATCGAACACGACAAGGTGACCGACCATTTCTACTACAGCCAGGGATGGAACACGCTGGCGAAATCCGAGGCCACCGAGGTGGCACCCGGCACGGTCCGCTTCAAGACGCCTGTCGGCTTTCTCCCGAAGGTGGGCAACACGCTCACGGTCCGCGACATCATCCGCGACCAGGTGGGGATGTTCATCTACGAAAGTCAGGACATCACGCTGGAGGATGTTCGGATGCACTATATGCATGGCCTCGGTATCATGAGCCAATATACACGGAATGTCACCATGAAAGGCGTGAAGTGTGTTCCCCGTGAAACGACAGGGCGTATCCTGGCTTCGTCGGCCGACATGATGCATTTCTCAGGCTGCAGCGGGAAGGTGTCGGTACTGGGCTGTACTTTTTCGGGGGCGCACGATGACCCCATCAACGTGCACGGCACCAATCTGCGGGCCGTGGAGAAGGTGGACGACCGTACGCTGGTGCTCCGTTTCATGCACGGACAGAGCTATGGCTTCAACGCCTATTTCCAGGGCGACACGGTGGCTTTTGTCCGTCCCTCCACGATGGAGCGGTATGCCGAAGCCATCGTTAGCGGTGTGAAGCGACTGTCCGAACGGACTGTACAGGTGACGTTCGACCGTGCGGTGCCGGCAGCGTTGGAACTGGATCACGACTGTGTGGAGAACATGACATGTACACCCGAAGTGGAAATCCGGGGCTGCTATTTCACCCACACCAGTGCGCGGGGTACGTTGGTGACCACTCCCCGGAAGGTGGTCATCGCCGACAATACCTACTACAAGACCGGCATGAGTGCCATCCTGATTGAGGGAGATGCTGAGGGCTGGTTTGAGTCGGGACCGGTGAAGGATGTGCTGATAGAGAACAACACGTTTGTGGATTGTGCTTACCAGGGAGGGCCTGCCGGAGCGGTCATTGCCTTGCATCCGTCGAATACGGTGGTGGATGTGCGCCGTCCGGTACACCGCAACGTGCGCATCGTGGGCAATACGTTCCGTTGTCCGGGTCATCCGGCCCTGTATGCCAAGAGCACTTCCGGCCTGGTCTTTACCGGCAACAAGGTGGAGGACTTGTCGCAGAAGGCGGATGCCGCTACGCCGGTGGCAGTCTTCAACGGATGTAGCCATGTGAGGATGATCGACAACGAATGGCCTTCCTCCGTGTCGTGGCAGAGTCTCCGCTGGGAGAACATGCCAAAGAAAGAGCTGAAGGTGAAGTTTTGAAGCAAATATAGATTGAAGCGACAACTGGCATCCCTGCATTAAAGCCAACAATTCTCATTTTTGTTGTAACTTAACAGAAATGAGAACTGTTGGCTTTAATTTTTTTGCTGTTAGTGCTCAGAAGCGGGCTTCGTCGTTTCATCCGCCCGAATCAGCTCCAGCAGCTTTTCCACTGCCTGCTCTTCGGGGATGTTCTTCTCCACACACACCTTCTGCTTGTACAGGCTGATCTTGCCTCGGCCGGCACCTACGTAGCCATAGTCAGCGTCCGCCATCTCGCCCGGACCGTTCACGATGCAGCCCATGATGCCAATCTTCAGCCCTTTCAGGTGCGAAGTGGCAGCCTTGATGCGGGCGATGGTGGATGATATAAACTAATTATGAACATCTACTTATTATATATATTATCATTCAAGCAAAATAGAGGTCCTGTCCTAGTGACCCAAGACCCAATTGTTTTTATCCTCTTTTCGATTACGGATTATACTGACTTTACCGAATCCTTTATCTCAGTTTAATCAGCCAAATCCGTCATCCAGTACCCTTTTCAGTGTAAGTTATCTGGTACTGGAGTTTTAGTTAGCTGGTACTGGAGTATCTCATAACTGCGACTGCCCCTGAAGCCAATATACTTATCACGCCCTTTGTAGTTTAACGCTTTTGGTTGACTACTTCAAGCCTTACTTTTAATGTTGGTTGACCTGGTTAAACATTACTTTTATATTTGGTTGATACGTTTGCGACTTAGTCACGATTGTGGTTGACACTGCCGCAGCGTTAGCAAAAACAAATTTACAGGACAAGAGAGGGGTAAAGGCGGAGACCTCACCTCCTTCTCTAGTCCTGGTCTCGCATATGGCAAGACATTCTTGTTGGGTCACCCCAAAGTTAGGGATTTTTCTTCATGCTACATGTTGTTTTAAGAAATTTTCTCTGTGACTCACCCACTTTTTCTTCAACTCACCCGTGCAAAGGGCAGCTTCGGCAGGAGTCTTCCACTCAAGGCTCATGTGCGGACGCTCATTGTTGTAG
>JAQXRG010000144.1 GCA_029218405.1 Bacteroidales bacterium | reverse complement strand
AAGGGCTCCAACTCGCTTCGCTCAGACAGTCGCCCTTCTTCACGCCCGGCCCGCCTTCTCCGCTTTACGCCCTTCCAGTGAGGCCCATCCCACAACGCCGAAACGCTTCGCTCTCGGCGTTTGAGAGGGAGGTTTCACCGGTGGTTCCTCCCCTCCTCTTCGGTTCCCACCTGGCCTTCGGTTCCTTCCAGGCTCCTACTGCCTGCCCATAAAGGGTATGTTGACATACTTGGCCGAGTATGTCAACATACTTTGCCAAGTATCTTAACATACTTTGCCAAGTATCTTAACATGTCTCGTACTCCATCCACGTAGGGCCCACCAGTAACAATGGAACAAATCGCAGCTCTGCTGCGTAGTGAGCAAGGGCAGCCCTTTAGGGCGAAAGCTTCGCTGCCCTTACCAGAAAAACCTGGGCAAAGCCCAGTTAAGCCCGCCCCTGGAAGGGGAGGGTTTGGGAGGGGAAGGACCCCTCCTTGGCCAAGGAGGGGACGGGGTGGACCGAAAAAACCAGACGGGGTGGACCGAAAAAAGCACCTATATAAATAAGCCATAAATACCCTAAGATAAGGTTTTCCCGGCAAACTTGCCCCACAGTCACTAAAAAAAAGCGGTTTCCATGGTTTAATCCATTTAAAAATCGTAACTTTGCAGACAAACTAACATCATTTACAATGAATCACGAAAGCACCCTAATGAACCGGGCGGCCGACAATATCCGTATTCTGGCCGCCTCAATGGTAGAAAAAGCCAAATCCGGCCACCCTGGCGGCGCCATGGGCGGCGCTGACTTTGTCAACGTACTCTTCTCTGAATTCTTAGTATATGACCCCGAGAACCCGAAGTGGGAAGGCAGAGACCGCTTCTTCCTCGACCCCGGACACATGTCGCCGATGCTCTATTCCGTACTGGCACTGAGCGGCAAGTTCACCCTGGACGAACTGAAGCAGTTCCGCCAGTGGGGCAGCCCTACACCGGGCCATCCCGAAGTGGACGTGGAGCGCGGCATTGAGAACACATCGGGTCCCCTGGGACAAGGACACACGTTCGCCGTGGGAGCCGCCATCGCCGCCAAGTTCCTGCAGGCACGGCTGGGCGACGTGATGGGACAGACCATCTACGCCTACATCTCCGACGGGGGCATCCAGGAGGAAATCTCCCAGGGTGCGGGCCGCATCGCCGGCCATCTGGGACTGGACAACCTGGTGATGTTCTACGACTCGAACGACATCCAGCTCTCTACCTCCTGCGACGAGGTGACCTGCGAGGATGTGGCCCAAAAATACGAATCGTGGGGCTGGAAGGTGACCACCATCAACGGCAACGACCCCGACGAGATCCGCGCCGCACTGACCGAAGCGAAAGCTGTGAAGGGTCAGCCTGCCCTCATCATCGGAAAGACGGTGATGGGCAAGGGTGCCCGCAAGGCCGATGACTCCAGCTACGAGCGCAACTGTGCCACGCACGGAGCGCCGCTCGGCGGCGACGCTTACGTCAATACTATCAAGAACTTGGGCGGCAATCCGGAAGAGCCGTTCGTCATCTTCCCCGAAGTGGCCGAACTGTACGCTCAGCGCCAGGAAGAGCTGAAGGCCATCGTGGCCGAACGCTATGCCGCCAAGGCCGAATGGGCCGCCGCTCATCCCGAGCTGGCCGCCAAGATGGAAGACTGGTTCGCCGGCAAGACACCGGCCATCGACTGGAGCAGCATCCAGCAGAAGGCAGGTGGCGCCACCCGCGCCGCATCGGCCACCGTACTGGGCACGCTCGCTACGCAGGTGGAGAACATGATCTGCGCGTCGGCCGACCTGTCGAACTCCGACAAGACCGACGGCTTCCTGAAGAAGACCCACGCGCTGGCCAAGGGCGACTTCAGCGGCGCGTTCTTCCAGGCCGGTGTCTCCGAACTGACCATGGCCTGCTGCTGCATCGGCATGATGCTGCACGGAGGTGTCATTGCCGCCTGCGGCACCTTCTTCGTGTTCTCTGACTACATGAAGCCCGCCATCCGCATGGCCGCCCTGATGCAGACTCCCGTGAAGTTCATCTGGACACACGACGCCTTCCGGGTGGGCGAGGACGGACCGACCCACGAGCCCGTGGAACAGGAAGCCCAGATTCGCCTGATGGAGAAGCTGAAGAACCACAAGGGACAGAACTCGATGCTGGTACTGCGGCCGGCCGACGTGGAAGAGACCACACAGGCCTGGAAACTGGCGATGGAAAACACCGACACACCGACCGCCCTCATCCTCTCCCGCCAGAACATCAACAACCTGCCCGAAGGCAACGACTACACCCAGACCGCGAAAGGCGCCTACATCGTAGCCGGTTCCGATGAAAACCCGGACATCATCCTCGTGGCCTCCGGCTCGGAGGTATCCACCCTCGAAGCCGGCACAGAGCTGCTGCACAAGGACGGCGTGAAGGTACGCGTGGTATCGGCTCCGTCGGAAGGCCTGTTCCGCAGCCAGTCCGCCGAGTACCAGGAAAGCGTGCTCCCCACAGGGGCGAAGGTGTTCGGACTGACCGCCGGCCTGCCTGTCAACCTGCAGGGTCTGGTGGGTGCCAATGGCAAGATATGGGGCCTGGAATCCTTCGGGTTCTCCGCTCCCTACAAGGTGCTCGACGAAAAGCTGGGCTTCACCGCCGAGAATGTGTATAACCAGGTAAAGGCCATGCTCTGATGGAAAGAAAAGTGATTGGACTGGCCTCCGACCATGCCGGATTCGCCCTGAAGCAGCACGTTATCGCCTGGTTAGACGCCAAGGGATGGGCCTGGAAAGATTTTGGCACCTACTCCGAAGCCAGCTGCGACTACCCCGACTTTGCCCATCCGTTGGCGGAGGCGGTAGAGGCCGGCGAGTGCTATCCGGGTATCGCCATCTGTGGCAGCGGCGAGGGCATCAGCATGACCCTGAACAAGCACCAAGGCATCCGCGCCGCCCTGTGCTGGCGGGCGGACATCGCGCACCTCTCGCGCCAGCACAACGACGCGAACGTGCTGGTGATGCCGGGACGCTTCATCGAGAACGAACTGGCGGACGAGATAATGGAAGAGTTCTTCACCACCGACTTCGAAGGCGGACGGCACGAGAAGCGCGTCGCCAAGATTCCGGTAGTGCGGTAACCCCTGCCTCTTCCGGCTGAAACGATACAAGAAAACAAAGGCACAAAGGATTTCCGTAACGGAGACTTCTTTCGTGTCTTTGTTTCTTTTTACTTATTTCTATTTACCACTTACCATTACTGTTCATATGAAAAGACTATTCCCACTTCTGTTCGCCTGCCTGCCCCTGATGGCCACGGCACAGGATGAAAAGGACGACAATACCGACCCTCGGTACCTGACGGGAGCCGTCACCTACTCTACCGACGGCAAGGTGGAGTTCACCCACGAAATCAAGGCTCCCTCTCTCCCGAAAGACCAGCTGTTCACGCTCCTGAAAGACTGGGCGGAAAAACGCTTCCAGCCTAACGGAAAGACGGTCAGCAAGGTGGTCTATGCCAACGCCGCTGAAGGCGACATTGCCGTAGCCGCCGAAGAGTACATCGTGTTCAACTCATCCGCTCTCTCGCTGGACCGTACCCGTATCTACTACCAGCTGCTGCTGCACGCCGATGACGGCACCTGCCGACTGACCATGACGCGCATCCGCTACTGGTACGACGAGAACCGGGACGGCGGCCAGCGGTACACCGCCGAGGAATGGATCGGGGATGACATGGCCCTGAACAAGAAAAAGACGAAACTGGCCCCCATCTGCGGCAAGTTCCGTAAAGGAACCGTAAACCTGAAGGACAACCTGTTCCAGTCGGCGGCCACCGCACTGGGACAGCAGCTGCTGAGCCAACAGAACACCCCGCAGGCCACCGCTCCGGCGGCAGTGAGCACACCGGCGGCAGCCGCTCCGGCCACCGTCGTCACCCCGGCAACGACCACCGTACCGGCCCTGCCCTTGCAGCCGGCCACCCCGCTGAACGCCTCCACCGAGCTGCAGGAAGTCAGCTTGGCGCAACTGCCCGCCAACCTGGGCGAAACAGCCGCCAACGGACGCATGACCCTGACCGCCGACAACGGCGAAGAGATAGACCTGAAAGCCGACAACTGGGGCGGATTCGGACAACTGTTCAACAAGAACGTGGCGTACCTGCTGCTGGCACAAAGCCGCATTGCCGCCAACGCCCTGCTGGCACAGAGCGACACCTACAAGATTTCGTTCTACACAGCAGGCCACACACAACCCAGTGTCGTCGTGGAATGCAAGAAGGCGATGTCGCAGAAGATGACGGCAGACGACCTGAAATCGCTGAACGTGCAGACAGACAGCACACAGACCTACACGATGTACATGGGTGAGGTGAGCCGCACACTGATGCGGTGACCCTTCCTGCCCCTTCCTGACACGGGCAGAATACCTGTCCGCATCGTGCCACTCCTGCCTTCGGAAGGTGGCCGGACGTAGTCCGGTCACCTTCAGCAAACGCGCCGAAGGAGAACAAGCCACACTTTCCTGCGGATTTCATCCTGCTACAAGTCGCTTACTAATAATTGCCCTCGGCGATGCGGAAGTTCGCGGATTTTAGCTACCTTTGCAACCCGAACTTTCAACTGAAGCAACCGATGATTCACGAATACCAACTCCGCATCCTGCCCGAACAGGCAGCCAACGAACAAGCCCTGAAGCAGTTCATCGCCCGCGACAAGGGACTGGACCTCCGTACCCTCACCGCCGTGCGGGTGCTGAAGCGCAGCATCGACGCCCGCCAGCGCACCATCTACGTCAACGTGAAGGTACGGGTGTTTGTCAACGAGACTCCTTCTGAAGAAGAGTTCCGGCGCACTTTATATAATAAGGTAGAAGGAAAGCCAGAAGTCATCGTGGTGGGCGCCGGTCCGGGTGGACTCTTCGCCGCCCTGCGCCTGATTGAACTGGGGCTCCGTCCCATCGTGGTGGAACGCGGCAAGAACGTGCGCGAGCGCAAGGAAGACCTGGCCCGCATCAGCCGTGAGCACAAGGTGGACGCCGAGTCGAACTACAGTTTCGGCGAAGGAGGAGCAGGAGCGTACTCCGACGGCAAGCTCTACACGCGGAGCAGGAAACGAGGAAATGTGGACAAGATCCTGAACGTGTTCTGCCAGCACGGGGCAAGCACCTCCATCCTGGCCGACGCGCATCCACACATCGGCACGGACAAGCTGCCCCGCGTCATCGAGAACATGCGGAACACCATCCTGGACTGCGGCGGGGAAGTGCATTTCCAGACCCGGATGGATGCGCTCATCGTCCACAACGGACGGGTGGAAGGCATCGAGACCCATACGGGCCAGACCTTCCGGGGTCCGGTCATCCTCGCCACCGGCCATTCGGCACGCGATGTCTATCGCTGGCTCTACGCCCACCAGATTCCCCTCGACATCAAAGGACTGGCGGTGGGCGTACGGCTGGAGCATCCGTCGCTGCTCATCGACCAGCTGCAGTACCACAACAAGAACGGACGGGGAAAGTATCTCCCGGCGGCGGAGTACAGCTTCGTGCAGCAGGTGGACGGCCGCGGCGTATATAGCTTCTGCATGTGTCCCGGCGGCTTCGTGGTACCTGCCGCCAGCGGTCCCCACCAACTGGTGGTGAACGGCATGAGCCCCAGCAACCGGGGCACGCAGTGGAGCAACTCGGGCATGGTGGTGGAACTGCGGCCGGAGGACCTGGGACATCCCGACCTGCTGTTCCAGGCGCCCGAACTCATCGAAGGCTCTCCGGAAGCGGAAACCGAACGGCTGATACAAGAGGCGGCTCCCGCCCCTGACGGACAACCTCACCCCCTTGCGATGATGCGCCTGCAGGAACAGTTGGAACAAGCGTGCTGGCAGCAGGGCAACCTGCGGCAGACGGCACCCGCCCAGCGCATGGCCGACTTTACGCGCCGCAAGCTGAGCTACGACCTGCCCCGCAGCTCATACAGTCCGGGACTGGTCTCCTCGCCTCTCCACTTCTGGCTGCCGAAGTTCGTCAGCGAACGGCTCCGGCAGGGCTTCGAGCTCTTCGGCAGGAGCCAGCGTGGGTTCCTGACGAACGAGGCGGTGATGATAGCGGTGGAGACCCGCACCTCCTCGCCTGTCCGCATCACGCGCGACAAGGACAGCCTGCAGCACATCACCCTCGAAGGACTCTTTCCTTGCGGCGAGGGAGCGGGCTACGCCGGTGGAATCGTGTCGGCGGGCGTTGACGGCGAACGGTGTGCGGAAGCAGTGGCCACCTATCTAAAACGAGACTGACATGAAGCCGGAAATCGCCATCATCGAGCCGAACACGCTGACCGCCCTGGGACTGCGGACCATCCTGGAAGAGATGCTGCCCGCCGCCATCGTGCGGGTGTTTCCCACGTTCGCCCGGCTGACGGACGACACACCCGACGCGTACGCCCATTATTTTGTCTCCTCACAGGTGTATTTCGAGCATACGACCTTCTTCCTGGAACGCCGCCGGAAGACCATCGTCCTGGCGGCAGGTGAGACCCCGCTGCTGAACGGACTGAACACCCTCAACCTACTGCTGCCGCAGGACAGACTGGTGAAAGCCATCCTCGACCTCCAGCGGCGCGGACACGAGCGGAGTCATCCCGCCGCCGCCACTGCCGCCGCCCAAGGCAACTGCCTGCCGGCCGGACAGGCGGGCCGCGAGCTTTCGCCCCGCGAGGCCGAAGTGCTGGTGCTGATCACCAGAGGTCTCATCAACAAGGAAATCGCTGAAAAGCTGAACATCAGCCTGACCACGGTCATCACCCACCGCAAGAACATCACCGAAAAGCTGGGCATCAAGTCGGTGTCTGGACTGGCCATCTATGCCGTCATGCACGGATACGTGGAAGCCGACCGTATCTGACGGAGCCGGATGACAGAAAAAAAGCAGGAAATATTTGGAAATCCGCTACAAAATACATAACTTTGGAACACCTAAAACAGACAGAAAATGATGACCACTGAAGAAATCCTGCGTATCCTGCGCGACTTCAAGGAGAAAGAAGGCGACAAGTATGGCATCGAGCAACTGGGATTGTTCGGATCGGCGGCGCGTGGAGAACAGACCGAGGAGAGTGATATTGATGTATGTATGACACCGAACGCGCTGATGGATTACTTCACTCTTCAAGACATACAGGAAAGACTGGAAAGTCTTTTCCATACCAAAGTTGATGTAGTAACCTTACACGAGAACATGAGACAATTGTTCCGTCAAAACATTCACCGCGATGCAATCTTTATCTGAACACACTTGCAACGATTTGTTGCAATTCGTTATTCATCAGTGCGAGTTTATTCTGCACACAACCCGAAACGTCAAGACATACCATGATTTCCTCACTTCTATGGACGCAATGGTATTGTTCAACTCGACCTGTATGTGTCTCCAGAGCATTGGAGAAACCATCAAGAAAATAGATGACCACACCCAAGGCAAGTTCTTCGCCCATTACCCGGAAACCCCGTGGAAGAAAGTCATCGGACTCAGGAACATCATCTCCCATGAATATTTGTCCGTAGATCCTCAAATCATTTTCATGACCGTCAGAACAAGGCTGGAACCTCTGCTCCAGACCTTACGGCAAATCCTGTCCGACATTGAGCAAGGGAAGCGCGACGCGGAACTGAACGCCTAAAATCCTCATATATGAGGATTGTACGAAACGTTGGATTACGTTTACTTTGCAGCCGAATTACTTAAAGACTGTTAGAACATGAAGAAACGTACAATCCTGACACCGCTCGTGGCTGTTGCCGCCACCGTAGCCGTTGCAGCACCCATCGACGAAATGAACCTGACGAACCCCAAGGATACGACCAAGGTCATAGACATTGAGGAAGTGGTGGTCATCGCCACCCCGAAGGAGAACAACCGCCTCCGGCAGCAGTCCCTCTCGTCCACCTCCTTCTCACAAGAGGAGATGCGCAACCGGGCCGTGACCTCCATCAAATCGTTGTCTGCACAAGTGCCCAACCTGTTCATCCCTGATTATGGGTCGAAACTGACCACCTCTGTCTATGTGCGGGGCATCGGCTCTCGCATCAACACCCCGGCGGTGGGACTGTACGTGGACAATATCCCCTTCATCGACAAGTCGGCCTTCGATTTCAACTACTCCGACATCGAGCGCATCGACGTGATGCGCGGACCGCAGGGCACCCTCTACGGACGCAACACCATGGGCGGCCTCATCCGCGTGTTCACCAAGTCGCCCTTCACCTACCAGGGCACTGACCTGCGTCTCGGAGCCGGCACGCACAACCAGTACAAGGCATCGGTCACTCACTACCACCGTGTCAGCCAGCAATTCGCCTTCTCCACCGGCTTCTTCTACCAGCATAACGGCGGCTTCTTCCGCAACCAGCACACCGGAAAACGGGCCGACACGAGCAACGAGGCGGGCGGCCGCTTCCGGGCCATCTACCTCCCCAACGAAAGTACAAAGGTGGACTTTACCGCCAATTATGAATACTCCAAGCAGGACGGCTATCCGTACCAATATACCGGAAAAGTATCCGGAGAGGAAGACCGCGCCGACCACATCGGCCTCATCTCCTACAACCGCAAGTGTGGCTACAAGCGCAACCTCCTCAACGCAGGCATGAACATCGAGCGGCAGGCCGACCACTTCATCCTGAACAGCGTCACCGGCTTCCAGTACCTCTACGACCAGATGGACCTGGACCAGGACTTCACCGAACGCGACCTCTACACCATCCGCCAGAAGCAGAACTCGAAGACCCTCTCGCAGGAATTCGTGCTGAAGTCGAAGCCCGGCCAACGCTGGCAGTGGACCACCGGCGTGAGCGGCTTCTACCAGTGGCTCAAGACCGACGGCCCCGTGCACTTCCAGGAGGAGGGCATCAGCAGCCTGATTGAAGGGCCGGTGAACAGCATTTTCAGCAACCTGCCGCCCAAGGCGCCGAAGCTGGGCATGACCATCCAGACACGCCCGCTCCCGATTTCGGGCAACTTTGACACGCCTGTCCTGAACGGCGCCTTCTACCACCAGTCCACCTTCAACGACCTGTTCGTGGACGGGCTGTCGCTCACGGCCGGCCTGCGCGTGGACTACGAACGGCTCCAGATGGACTACCGGTCGGCCTGTGACCTTGACTTCGACTTCAGTGTCTCCGCCGCCTACCTGCCCCAGGCCATCGTCCGCCTGCTGAAGGCCGGCACCGCTCTGAGCGGCAGCGAGTCCACCGACTACGTCCACCTCATTCCCAAGTTCACCCTCCAGTATGCCTGGGACGCGCAGAACAACCTCTACGCCACCGTCACCAAAGGGTACCGCTCGGGTGGCTACAACATCCAGATGTTCTCCGACCTGCTGCAGGATGGCCTGCGGAACGCCATGATGGAATCGGTGAAGAACGATGAGGTGCTGGGCAAGTTCTCCTCGATGATGCCCAATCTGCCCGCTACGGAAGTGAACGTGAAAGAGGCTACCTACTACAAGCCCGAATACTCGTGGAACTACGAGGCAGGCGCCCACCTCACCCTCTGCGACCAGCGGCTGCAGGCCGACTTCGCCCTGTTCTACATGAACACGCGCGACCAGCAGCTCTCCCGCTTCGCCGACAGCGGCATGGGGCGCATCACGGTGAACGCCGGCAAGAGCCGCAGCTTAGGCGGTGAGGTCTCCCTGCGCGCCCAACTGACGGATGCCCTGAGCCTGAACGGCAACTACGGCTATACCTATGCCACCTTCACGGACTACCTCACCGGCGAGAAGAATAGCGAGGGTGAGGCCATCGAAGTGGACTACAAGGGCCACTATGTCCCCTTCGTCCCCAAGCATACCCTCAGCCTCGGGGCACAGTACCTGTTCCGTCTGCACAAGGGCAGCCTGTTCGACCGCATCACCCTGCACGCCAACTACCAGGCGGCGGGCCGCATCTACTGGACCGAGGCCAACAACGCCAGCCAGGCACTCTACGGCACCCTGAACGGACGTGTCACCTTCCAGAAAGGCAAAGGCGAGGTGGCCCTCTACGTACAGAACGCGCTCAACCAGGACTACCACAGCTTCTACTTCGAGACCATGAACCGCGGGTTCGCCCAGGCGGGCCGTCCCGTGCACGGCGGCATCGAGCTGCGCTGCCGGTTCTGAGCCCTCTTTTCCCGCCGCCCGATTGACACAAGTCAAGAAAAGCGGAGGGAACCTAAAAAAACTGCTATAAAACATACTGAATATCCGGAAAAGCGTTACCTTTGCACCAGAAACAACAAGAAAGATGTTGAATCAGTTCTATAGAACGGAAACTAGACGATTAGAATATAGGTAAGTTTATAGGTAAAAAAGGTACGGCCGGCCGTGAGGCTCGCCCATCCGCTACAATTATTAACTAAACAAGAAAGGATAACAGTATGAAAAAGGTAAAGAACATTTTCCACAAGATGGTGAACGCAGACCCCAACATCTGGGGCTATGTAATGCTGAACAACGAGTTCAACAAGTAATCCATCCTCATGGGACAACCGTCGCGCGGAAGCGCTGACTCATCCGAGAACCAATGAACAGGGCGGCCAGCCCTCAGTATCAACAGATAACCGTTCCGGCCCGACCGGGACACAAAAGGAGGAAAAAAGTGCATCCCCCTGCTCCTTACCGCAAGGAAGAAGCAGGGGGATGTCTTTATCTCAGAGGGTCGCTGACGGATTACAGCGGCTTGTATTCCACAAAGGCCTCCATGGCCTCGTAGCAAGCCAGTCCCAGCTGGTCGTACAAGGAAGCCGTAGCGTGGTTGCGGTCCTCACTGCGCTGCCAGAACAGGCGCTCGTCGTTGCCCAGGAACGGTGCGCTCTCCATCTGCGACTGGTGCTTCAGGATGGAATTGCGCTTCGCGCGCAGCTCTTCCGGACTCAGCGGCACGCACATCTCGATGTTCTCGATTTCCCATTCGGCCCATGCGCCACGGTACATCCAGATGCGGCAGTCCTTCAGCCATTCCGCTCCGGCGTTCTTCTCCTCGTCGATGGCAGCGAACACGGCATCGGTGCAGACACGGTGCGTGCCGTGCGGGTCGGCCAAGTCACCGGCCACGTAAATCTGGTGCGGCTTCACCTCACGCAGCAACTGGAGCACAATCTCCACATCGGCCTCGCTGATGGGATTCTTCTCGATGCGGCCGGTCTCGTAGAACGGCAGGTCGAGGAAGTGCACACGGCTCAACGGAATCTGGTTGTACGTGCTGGCGGTGCGGGCCTCGCCCCGGCGAATCAGTCCCTTGATGGTCAGGATGTCGCGTGTGTCGAGGTCGCCTTCCTTCTTGGCGTTCAGGAACTGCTTGATTTCAGCGTATTTCGTGCGGATGGTCTCGTTCTGGTTGCCATCGAACAGCTGGTTGAAGCCGTTGATGAAGTGCATGAAGCGAACCACTTCCTCGTCACCCACGGCGATGTTGCCCGATGTCTCATACGCCACGTGTACCTCGTGCCCCTGCTGCACCAACCGGCGCAGGGTACCTCCCATCGAAATCACGTCATCATCCGGATGCGGCGAGAACACGACCACCCGCTTCGGGAACGGCTTCGCCCGCTCAGGACGATAGGTGTCGTCCGCGTTCGGCTTGCCACCCGGCCAACCGGTAATGGTATGCTGCAGGTCATTGAATATCTTGATGTTCACATTGTAGGCAGAGCCATACAAGGCCAGCAGCTCGCTCAGTCCATGCTCGTTGTAATCCTTGTTGGTCAGCTTCAGGATGGGTTTCTTGATGGTCTGGCACAGCCATACGATGGCACTGCGGATGAGCTTGTCGTTCCATTCACAGCTGGTCACTAACCACGGGCGCTGGATACGGGTCAGGTGCATGGCCGCCGGCAGGTCCGTGCAGACCTCGGCATGAGCGTGTATCTGCAACGACGAGGCCGGAAGCGCGTCGGTGAGCTTCTCCTCCACCGCCTTGCGGATGATTTCCGCCTTCTCGTCCCCCCATGCCAGCAGGTACACCTTCCGGGCCTCACGCAGTGTGCCGATACCCATCGTGATGGAGCACGGCGGCAGGGCATCCACGCAGAGGTTATGCGCCGACTCCGCACGCGAGACGGCATCCACCAGAATCAGGCGCGTGGGAGAGGAAGTGGAGGAACCCGGGACATTCATTCCGATGTTGCCCTCGCGGCCCACCCCCATCACGGCGATATCAATGCCACCAAAGGTCTTGATGCGCTGTTCGTAGAGCTGGCAATGCTCCAGCACCGCCTCCTGGGGCACCCGTCCGCTCATGGAGAACACATTCTGCGGGTCTATGTCCACCTGCTCCACGAAGAGTGTCTTCAGCTGCTGGAAGCTGCCCGGCTGTCCGTCTGCCAAAGGATAGAACTCATAGAGGTTGAACACCACCGCATTGCGGTAGCTCACGCCCTCTTCCTTGTGCAGGCGCACCAGTTCGGCAAACAACGGACGCAACGAAGCGCCGGTACCGAGGGCCAACGTGCAGAACTGTCCGGCACGTTGCTTTTCCTGCATCTTCTGTACAACCTGGGCGGCCACGGCCTTCACGCCTTCCTCCATCGACTCGAAGATGTTGGTCGGAATCTTCTCGAAACGGGTCAGGACGGAGCGGTCCACCATTGTTTCGGGCTTATAATACTTGGGAGATACCCTGTTGAGGGAAATCTGCGAACTTAAGTTGGTTCTCATACGATTCTTGTTTAAAAGGTTTGTAGGGCAAAGATAGGGAAAAGGGGGCAGAAATACAAGTTCCAGGGAATTTATTTCTGCGGATTCATTCTTTCTTTTCTGCGTGTTATTCTTTCTTTCCCAAGAATTCATTCTTTCTTTCCCTGAAAGTGTTCTTTTGTACCGGGGATTCATTCTTTACTTTCCCGGGGATTTATTCTTTCTTTGCCTTGATGCAAAGAAAGAACCAAAGAAAAATCAAGGCTGCACTTCCAGGGCTACTCCGAAGGCGTTCCGGGCTAAAGGGCTCCAACTCGCTTCGCTCAAACAGTCGCCCTTCTTCACGCCCGACCCTCCTTCTCCGCTTTACGCCCTTCCAGTGAGGCCCATCCCACAACGCCGAAACGCTTCGCTCTCGGCGATTGAAGCAACAGGTTGCTGGGATGAGCGGCCGACAGCTTAGGAGCCAGTCTCATGAAAGCCGGCACTCCATCCACGTAGAGCCAACCAGTAACAATGGAACGTAACAATGGAACAAATCGCAGCTCTGCTGCGTAGTGAGCAAGGGCAGCCCTTTAGGGCGAAAGCTTCGCTGCCCTTACCAGAAAAACCTGGGCGAAGCCCAGTTAAGCCCGCCCCTGGAAGGGGAGGGTTTGGGAGAGGAAGGACCCCTCCTTGGCCAAGGAGGGGACGGGGTGGATCGAAAAAAAGGTGGATCGAAATAAGATTATTCCTCCAGCTGCGACTCCTTCGGCAGGGCGAAATGCAGCCACGCCACACTGATCAGGGCCGAGAGCAACGAACCCACCAAGATACCCAGCTTGGCATCCGCCAACAAGGTCGCCTGTACGCTGTCCGCCGAGTCATAGGCCAGGTCGGCGATGAACAACGCCACAGTAAAGCCGATACCACTCAGCATGCACACACTGGCAAACGATTTCCACGACGATCCGCTCGGCATACGCACACAGCCCGTCACGATGGCCAGCCACGAGAAGGAGAACACACCCAGGAACTTACCGATGACCAGACCCGCCATGACCGACAGGCCCACGCCTCCAAACAGACTCTCGATGCCCATGCCCTCCATGGCGATGCCCGCATTGGCAAAGGCAAACAGCGGGATGATGAAATAGTTCACCGGCGTATGAAGGTTGTCCTCCATGTCCTGCAGCGGACTGATGATGCGGTCGGACGCGCTCTCTATCTGCTTCAGGCGGTCCACCTGCTCGGGTGTCATCATGGCTCCCTTCAGGTGCTTGCCAGTGACCGACTTTTCCGGGAATGTGGCCAGCAAGGCACGGATGCGCTCCACCGCCGAGCCCACTCCCTGAGAGCGCATGGAGGCCGGAATGCAGAACGCCAGCACCACTCCCGCAATGGTGGCATGAATGCCCGAGTTGAGCACCAAGTACCACAAGGCCAGCCCCACCACCACGTAGAACGCCTTGGCCCGAATGCCGCGCAGGCTGCCGGCCACCAGCACGGCCACCACAATCACCGCATAGAAAAGATACATCAGGTCGAGATGGCTCGAATAGCAGGTAGCGATGACGATGATGCCGCCCAGGTCGTCCGCCACGGCCAATGTGGCGAGAAACACCTTCAGCGACAGCGGCACCCGCTTGCCGAACACGGAGAGCACCCCTAACGAGAAGGCGATATCCGTGGCCATCGGTACAGCCAGTCCGCGCAGCATCACCGGGTCATTCGGCGCGAGCAGCCAGAACACGACTACCGGCACCAGCATGCCGCCGCACGCCCCGATGAGCGGCAGCAGCGCGTTGCGGGGGGAGGACAGCTCGCCCACCAGGATTTCCCGCTTGATTTCCAGTCCCACCATCAGGAAGAAGATGGCCATGAAGAAATCGTTGATAAGGTCCATCAGCGACATCGGATGCCCGCCATGGCTGAACAGGTTGAACTCTCCCACCGACAGCGACACTGGCTGGCTCCAAAACTCAAAATAAGCCGCGCCCGAAGGCGAGTTGGCGATTAACAACGCAAGGACAGTGGCCAGCACCAGAAGCATGCTGGACGTGACGTATGTACGGAACATACTCAGAAAGCGGAAGCTTTTAAATATCAGATTCATCGATTTATGTAACTTAATGGGTCAAACATGGTGACAAATCTACTGATTTTTCTGAAAAACGGCAAATTATTTTCTCGAAAAAAAGACAACTTCCCTCCGCAAGGGCATAAAAAAAGACGCGGACTTCACAGCCTGCGCCTTCTGCGGAGAGAACGAGATTCGAACTCGTGATACGCTTTTGGCGTATACACGCTTTCCAGGCGTGCCTCTTCAACCACTCGAGCACCTCTCCTTCACTTAAAAACAAATTGAAAAATAAAAAGCGGAGAGACAGGGATTCGAACCCCGGGTACCTCGCGGTACAACGGTTTTCAAGACCGCCGCAATCGACCACTCTGCCACCTCTCCTTTTCCTTGTCCGTCAACCGGACTACGGAAACGTCTCTCTCCCGAAACGCGCTGCAAAGGTACTGCTTTTTTCTGAATCTGCAAATCTTTCCGCACTTTTTTCGTGTTTTTTTTCACATCTCACCCTTTTTCCGTACTTTTGCATCCGTTATTTGAACGGCGTTTGAACGATGTTCAGACGACATTCGAAGGACAGTTGAACGACGATACGATTACCATAATAATATAGTAAGGAGACAATCATGATATACCCCCATAACTTCGAGCAGAAGATTGGTTTCAGCCAGATACGGCAGCTCCTCCAGCAGAAATGCCTGGGCCCGCTGGGCCAGGACCGTGTGGAGCAGATGGACTTCAGCGATGACTACACCGAGATCAACCGACGGTTGGAACAGACCACCGAGTTCGTCCGCATTGTACAGGAGGAGGACGAGTTCCCCTCGCAGCACTTCTTCGATGTACGCCCTTCGCTCAAGCGCATCCGGGTGGAAGGACTGTACCTCAACGAGCAGGAGCTGTTCGACCTGCGCCGCTCCTTAGAGACCATCCGCGACATCGTCCGCTTCCTCCAGCAGACCGAGGCAGACGATGACGAGGACTATGGCGGAGCGACCCCCTACCCCGCCCTGCGCGAGCTGGCCGCCGACATCCTCACCTTCCCCCAGCTCATCGCCCGCATCGGTGACATCCTCGACAAGTTCGGCCACGTGCGCGACAATGCCTCCGCCGAGCTGCTCCGCATCCGCCGCGAGCTGTCCGCCACCACCGGCAGCATCTCGCGCAGCCTCAACTCCATCCTCCGCGCCGCCCAGGCCGAAGGCTATGTCGATAAGGACGTCACCCCCACCCTGCGCGACGGGCGCTTGGTCATCCCCGTGGCCCCCGGCATGAAGCGCAAGCTGCGCGGCATCGTCCACGACGAGTCCGCCACCGGCAAGACCGTCTTCATCGAGCCCGCCGAGGTGGTGGAGGCCAACAACCGCATCCGCGAACTCGAAGGCGAGGAGCGGCGCGAGATTATCCGCATCCTCACCGAGTTCTCCGCCACGGTCCGTCCGCAGGTGCCCGCCCTCCTCCAGTCCTACGAGTTCCTGGCCGACATCGACTTCATCCGCGCCAAGGCCGTGCTGAGCATCGCCATCGGGGGCGTGAAGCCTTCCTTCGAAGACCGCCAGGTGCTCGACTGGTTCGAGGCCGTCCATCCCCTGCTGCAGATGTCCTTGGCCCGCCACGGCAAGAAAGTGGTGCCGCTCGACATCGAGCTCACCCCCGAGCAGCGCATCCTGCTCATCTCCGGTCCCAACGCCGGCGGCAAGTCCGTCTGCCTCAAGACCGTCGGACTGCTCCAGTACATGCTGCAGTGCGGCCTGCCTGTGCCCATGAACGAGCGCAGCCATGCCGGCGTGTTCAGCCACCTCTTCATCGACATCGGCGACGAGCAAAGCATTGAGGACGACCTCAGCACCTACTCGTCGCACCTCACGAACATGAAGATGATGCTGCGCGGCTGCGACAGCCGGAGCCTCATCCTCATCGACGAGTTCGGAGGCGGCACCGAACCTCAGATTGGCGGTGCCATCGCCGAGGCCCTGCTCAAGCGCTTCAACCAGCGAGGCACCTTCGGGGTCATCACCACCCACTACCAGAACCTGAAGCACTTTGCCGAAGAGCACGAGGGGGTGGTGAACGGCGCCATGCTCTACGACCGCCACGAGATGCGAGCCCTCTTCCAGCTCCAGATGGGCAATCCCGGCAGCTCCTTTGCCGTCGAGATCGCCCGCAAGATAGGCCTCCCCGAGGAGGTCATCGCCGATGCCTCCGACATCGTGGGCAGCGAGTACATCCAAAGCGACAAGTACCTGCAGGACATCGTCCGCGACAAGCGCTACTGGGAAACCAAGCGGCAGAACATCCGCAAGCGCGAGAAACAGATGGAGGACACCATCGCCCGCTACGAGGCCGAGATAGCCGAGTTGGAGGCGCAGCGCAAGGAAATCCTGCGCAAGGCCAAGCAGGAGGCCGAACAGTTGCTGCAGGACTCGAACGCCCGCATCGAGAACACCATCCGCTCCATCAAGGAGGCGCAGGCCGAGAAGGAGCGCACCCGCGATGTCCGCCAGGAGCTGACCGACTTCCGCCAGCAGGTGGCCGAGATTGACCCGGCCGCCACCGAGGAGGCCATCGCCCGCAAGATGGAGCAGCTGCGCCAGAAGCAGGAACGCCGCCAGCAGCGCAAGGCCGCCCAGAAGGCTGCTGCCGCCGAAGCGCCGAAAGAGAAGCCCATCGAGGCCGACAGCTACGTCCGCGTCAAGGGCCAGCCCGCCATCGGCCAAGTGCTGGAAATCAATGGCAAGACCGCAGTCGTGATGTTCGGTCTGATGAAGACCACCGTCCGCGTGGAGCGACTTGAGCATGCCGACCCGCCCCAGCAGCAGGCGCTCTCGCCCGGCAAGGCCTCCTTCATCAGTTCGGCCACCCAAAGCCAGCTGCGGGAGAAGCGGCTGAACTTCCGGCAGGACATTGACGTGCGCGGCATGAGGGGCGACGAGGCGCTGCAGGCCGTCACCTACTTCATCGACGACGCCATCCTGGTGGGCGTGAGCCGCGTCCGCATCCTTCACGGCACGGGCACGGGCATCCTGCGCACCCTCATCCGCCAGTACCTCTCCACGGTGTCTGGCGTGAAGGAGTTCCGCGACGAGCACGTACAGTTCGGCGGAGCCGGCATCACAGTAGTGGATTTATATTGATTTCATCTCGTAGCAGATAATGACCGGATTGCCGTCACTCTTCAGCCGGCTGATACGCTGATGACTGTCCGCGTCCAACAGACGGGAGTCAACGTATTCTTCCACTTTGTCGGGCCAGACCAAGGCACATAGAACTGACGGCCTTCTATCGCCTGAGGAATGGAAATAGCAGCACCTTTCTCTTGCCGGAAGACCGCAGTCTCTGTCCCGGAAGTCCGAGATACATAAGAGTGCTTGCCTTGGAATGTCGCTGTCCTACCAGGCACGAGTCCATGGGTCTCCAAAGGAAAGACATGAATTTTATCCACCAACTGCCGCAAGTCGGACGGCCGGGCAGTGGACACATCGATACGGACAGTCGGAATCTCTTGCTGTTCCGGAGTGGAGCAGCAACAAAAGAAACATCCGCCTAAAATCAGTCCACAAATAGTTCTCATAGCGTGACAAATGAATGATAAACAACTATAACTTACTTCACTGTCTGTAGGAGCAGACCTCCTCTTCAGACAGTCCCAGCAGCGAAGCCACCGTCGCCGCATCCATCCCTTGTGACAACATTCCACGGACAGCATTCCCCAACAGCCGGTCTTTCTCTGCCAGTTGCCTCTCCTGATCTTCCAGCTGCTTTCCTTGTTCCTTGATAGTATCTCCCTGTTCCTTAATGGTATTCCCTTGTTCCTTGATGGTATTCCCTTGTTCCTTGATGGTATCTCCCTGTTCCTTAATAGTCTTGTCACGCAGCAGGATGGTCGTGTCCCGTTCCTCGATAGCCTTGAAGAACTCGTCCTCCACGTTCATGTCCTGACGTACTTCCGGGTCAGCGGCAGCCGAGACGAGACGCTTCAGGATATATTCCATCTCTGCATCTCCTGCATAAGCATCTTCTTCCACCCGGATTGTCTGCCGGTCTCCTTGGGAAGACCCTGTCTGCCGGAACACGCTGAGCAGCTTTTCCAGCCGGTTGGTCACACGGCCACGGAGCAGCGGAATCTGCACGATGATGCTGTCGTGCGTCAGACTCTCCACGAAAGCATTCGGACACGCCCCCACAATCTCCCGGCCATCGTAGTCGTACGTCTTGTGGCTCACGTAGATGACAGGAGCCGTGAAGTCGCCCACCCGGTGTCCCAGCAGATAGACGGCCACCATGGGCAGCGCATGCTTGTCCTCGCTCTCCTCCACGATGTTCTCCTTGCGGCTGTACTGCACACCCAGGTACTGGCGGAACCGGAGCGTCTCCGTCTCCAACCACGTCTTCTGCAGCTCAATGAGCACCAGATGCTCCCCTCCGTCCTCCTCGCGGATGGTCGCCCCGAAGTCGATGCGGAACATCGAGATGTCGCTGCGAGACGTGTTGACGTACTCGTGGGGACGCTGCTCCACCTTCACCACGTTCTTCTTCAACAGCGCGGAAAGAAGGATGCGGGCGATGCGTTCGTCCTCCATCAGGTACTTGAATACCGTGTCGTAAATGGGATTGGCTATATGCACTATCATAGTTCTTCGTATTTAGAATTCGCCGTAAAGGTAGGAAGAATTCCTGTCACTGCCAAATCTAGTGCCGCCTATTTTCCCTCACCTCCTCGCACGCCACCATCTCCACGCCTCGGTACACCACATACACCTTGTGGAGCGTCGTGCCCCCGATATGACGGCCCACGTTGACCGTAGCCGCGTAGCGGCACACCTGCGACTTCGCCTCGACCACGGCAGCCGCCACCTGGGCATCAGTGGCCTGACGCTTCAGGTACTTCAGCTCGATGATGTACGAGTGCTCCATGTCACGGTAAATCTCGTGGAGCGGGCAGAGGAAGATGTCGGCATAACCGCCCTGGTTGTCCAGCTCAAAGATGGGACGGTAGAAGCTGCACTGGCTCGTCAGGGCGAGCGTGTAGCCGTGGACGAAAGCCTCCCCCTTCTGAAGGTCACGCTGGGAGGCATACGTATGGATGCTGTCGGCGATGTAACGGAAGAAGGGCTTGAACTCACCGTCATAGGCCATGCCCTCCTCCAAGCGTCCAAGCTCATACCTGTCGGCTTCCAAGTGGTTCTCGTGGTAGTTGTCCAGCAGATACGTGTAAATCTGCTCACGCACCACCTCGTTCGGGATGACAAACCGGGGCCTTCCCCTGTAGGTGCCCCCGATGGTCACCATCCCGAAATAGTAGAGCAGGCTCACGAAGTTGTCGCTCCGGGCAATGTCCTCGGCGGGGAAGCCCTCCTTCAGCTCACCCGTCACAAAGCCCTGGGAGACGAGCGTCTGGATGACGGAAGCGTCGTGCGCGAACTCCTTGTCCTTGCGGATGAGCATACGGAGCTTGTTGTAGTCCACACGGATGTTCTCATCCAGCAGCTGACGGGGAATACGGCAGTTGTTGTCTATGTATTTGTAAAGGAACGAGAGCACCATGTTCGAGTTGTACATCGTCGTCTCGCCGTAGGCCTCCTCCGCAAAGCAGTAGTTGTCATAGTAGGGCTTCATCACCTCTATCAGCTCGTCAACCGTGTGACGGAACTTGTAATGACGCGAATAGTAAGCCAGCATCTCGCGCACTTCCTCTTCCGTGAAGCCCACCATCTCGTTATACGCGTAGGACAGGGAGTAGTTCGTGCCGATGTTGAAGCCGCTGGTCAGGTCGTCCAGCGTTACGGGGCTTACCCCCGTGACGAAGACACGCTCGATGGCAGAGTCCGTGCCCGCCTTGATGGTGTCGAAGAACGTGCGCAGGTAGCCTGTGCCGTGCGTCTCCTGCTTGTACTCCTCCAGACGGGCGGCATCCGAGAGGATATGGTTGGTGAAGTGGTCGTACTCATCGATAAACAGATAAATCTTCAAGCCCGCCCTTTCGCACTCGCCACACAGGTAGTCCAACTGCTCTACACAGCCGTCCTTCTGGTTCAATCCTTCCTTGATACCCTTAGGAAGCAGTGCGGCATAGTTGTCGCAAAAAGAATTGAAACGGGTATTGCAGTGCGCGTCCATCGAGCTGCGGTAGTTGCCCAGCTCCGCGTCAATGACGGCAAAGTTGAGATAGATAATCAGGTAGTTGTTACGCCCCGGAGTGGGATGCTGGCCGATGTACAGATCGCCATAAAGCCGCTCGAACTTCTCCTTCTGGTTGAGGTCATAGTAATGCCGGAGCATGGACAGCGTAAGGCTCTTGCCAAAACGGCGGGGACGGATGAAGAAGAAGTAACGGTTCGCCTCCTCCACCTTCTCGATGAACCGCGTCTTATCGACATAGTAGTAGTTGTCCTCGCGGATGGCCACGAAGTTCATCATCCCGTAAGGGATCCGTTTCGCCTTCTGTACAGCTGCTCTTTCTTCCATATATACGATGTTTTTGATTCCGACGGTAAAGGTACAGGATTCCAATCACATCTACAAGCGTTCGCCGCATAAATGTGCAAATGTGCAGTGCACGCCCGGAGTCGGGACGGTCTGACGACCTCGTTCATGAGCACGTCACCAACGAGTTCGTGAGCACCTCATGAACGGGTTCGTGACACCCTCATGAACCCGTTCATGGCACCCTCACCACCGGGTTCATGAGCAGGTGCCGACAGCGGCTGTCGGCACTCCTTCATCGGATAGACAAAAAGCCATACAGATTCCTTCGGGAGACTGTCCGGATACCAGCAAGAGGTATTAAATACCTTATATAAATAGAACAGTCCTGCCGGAACTTAGCCACTTTCCACCCTCCCCGAACCAGTTATTTGACAAATGGAGACCTGTGAATCCGGCAAAACTAAAAAAGTTCAAAAAAAACGAGGGAATAATTTGGATT
>JAQXRG010000143.1 GCA_029218405.1 Bacteroidales bacterium | reverse complement strand
TGGGGGGCGGTGTCGGCACGGCTCCTATGCTGATGCTGGGCGAGGCACTGGTCAAGCTGGGCTGCCGGCCCGTGTTCCTGTTAGGGGCCCGCACCTCTAATGACCTGCTGCAGCTCGACCTGTTCGAGCGGCTGGGCGAGGTCTTCACCACGACCGAGGATGGCAGTCATGGCGAGAAAGGGTACGTCACGCAGCACAGCCTGCTGGCCCAGCGGCACTTCGACCGCATCTATACTTGTGGCCCGAAACCGATGATGATGGCCGTAGCCCGTTACGCCAAGGCGGCGGGTACGGAGTGCGAGGTGTCATTGGAGAACACCATGGCCTGTGGTGTGGGCGCCTGCCTGTGCTGTGTGGAGAACACCCAGGAGGGGCACGTGTGTGTATGTAAGGAAGGTCCGGTATTTAATAGCAAGAAATTATTATGGCAGATTTAAGGGTAAGCATCGGCCAACTGCAAATGGCCAATCCGGTGATGACGGCATCGGGTACGTTCGGTTATGGTCTTGAGTTTCAGGACTTCGTGGATTTGGAGAAAATAGGTGGTATCATCGTGAAGGGAACAACGCTTCACCACCGGGAGGGGAATCCGTACCCCCGTATGGCTGAGACTCCTATGGGGATGCTCAACGCGGTGGGACTGCAGAACAAGGGGGTGCATTACTTCGTGGAGCACATCTACCCCAAAATCAAGGACATCCGCACGAATATGATTGTGAATGTGTCGGGCTCGCAAGTGGAGGACTATGCGGAGACCGCCCGCATCATCAATGAGTTGGAGGCTATCCCGGCCATTGAGCTGAACATCTCTTGCCCGAACGTGAAGCAGGGAGGCATGGCCTTCGGGGTGAGCGCGCAAGGAGCCGCGGAAGTGGTGAGCGCTGTCCGCAAGGTCTATGACAAGACCTTGATTGTGAAGCTCTCGCCCAATGTGACGAACATTGCGGAGATTGCGGTGGCGGCAGAAGCCGCAGGCGCCGACAGCGTGTCGCTCATCAATACGTTGCTGGGAATGGCCATCAACGCCGAAAAGCGGAAGCCGGTGCTCTCGACCATCACGGGCGGCATGAGCGGCGCGGCGGTGAAGCCTATCGCACTGCGGATGGTGTGGCAGGTGGCCAAGGCGGTGAAGATTCCTGTTGTCGGCCTGGGCGGCATCATGAACTGGCGCGATGCGGTGGAGTTCCTCTTGGCCGGCGCTTCGGCCATCGAAATCGGTACGGCCAACTTCATCGATCCGGCTGTCACCGTGAAGGTGGCGGAAGGCATCAATGACTATTTGGACCGCCACGGCTTTGCTTCGGTGAAGGACATTGTCGGCGCACTGGAAGTCTAAGCGAGGGAATTTCAGAGATGGAAGCCTAAGCGAGGGATTCTAAGCGGCGGAAGTTTCAGTGATGGTGAGGAGTTATGAACGGCGACGCTCGTAACTCCTCACTGCTTTTCTTTCTCCAACGCTTCCTGCTTTCCTACTTTCTCTTTCCTTTCTTCTCTTTTTCCCTCTTCCTTTTCTCTATTCCAGCCCTTCCTTTATGTGGCCTTTTCAGCGTTTCTCTCTTTGGAGCTTCTCTGCTTCTCTCCTCGAAGCTTCCTTCTCCGACGTTTTCTTCTTCGATGGTTCCTTATTTAAGGCTTCCATCTCCGATGTCTCCTTCTCCGAAGCTTCCTTCTCTATCTGTCTAATTTTTTCAGACCATTTTACTTCAGCAGGTCGGGGCGCAAGCGCTGTGTCCGTTCGAGGGACTGCTGGAGTTCCCATTCACGGATCTTGGCCTCGTGGCCGGACAGCAGGATGTCGGGAACCTTCCAGCCCTTGTAGTCAGCAGGGCGCGTATAGACGGGCGGGGCCAGTAAATTATCTTGAAACGAATCGGACAAGGCCGACTGTTCGTCGGAGATGACTCCCGGGATGATGCGGACGATGGCGTCGGATATGACGGCGGCCGCCAGTTCGCCTCCGGTGAGCACATAATCGCCGATGCTGATCTCTTTTGTGATGAAGTGCTCGCGGATGCGGTAGTCAATGCCCTTGAAGTGCCCGCACAGGATAATGAGGTTCTGGCACATCGAAAGCTGGTTGGCCATGGGCTGGTTGAACTGCTCGCCGTCGGGCGAAGTGAAGATGACCTCATCGTAGTCACGTTCTGCCTTCAGGGCGGAAATGCAACGGTCGATCGGTTCAATTTTCATTACCATGCCGGCGCACCCCCCGAAGGGATAGTCGTCCACCTTGCGGTAGCGGTCGTAGGCATAGTCGCGCAGGTTGTGCAGATGAATCTCGGCGATGCCCTTCTTCTGGGCCCGGCTCAGGATGGAGCAATTGAAGAAGCCTTCAATCATCTCCGGCAGTACGGTGATAATATCGATTCTCATAGGTTGGCTTGTTATTTTTCTGCAAAAGTAAGAACTTTCCGCCGTCCGGCCATCAGTCCTCCGCTACTTTTTACTATTTTTGCAGCACAGAGATACGAAAACAAATCCCATTTTTGAGACACCATGAACGAAATAGAAAGAATCGACCAGTTGCGTGAAGAGCTGCATCTTCACAACTACCAGTATTACGTGCTCAACGCCCCTGTTATTTCCGACCAGGAGTTCGACCGCCTGATGCGGGAGCTGCAGGACTTGGAGGCGAAGCATCCCGAACACTACGACGCCAACTCGCCCAGCGTGCGGGTGGGCAGCGACCTGAACAAGGATTTCCAGCAGGTGGAGCACCGGTATCCCATGCTCTCGCTGGGCAACACGTACTCGGAGGCGGAAGTGACCGAATTCTTCGACCGCGTGAGCAAATCGCTGAACGAGGAGTACGAAATCTGTTGTGAGATGAAGTTCGACGGAACGTCAATATCTCTTACCTACGAGGACGGAAAACTTGTAAGAGCTGTTACCCGAGGCGATGGGGTGAGAGGCGACGACGTGACGGACAATGTGAAGACCATCCGGAGCATCCCCTTGGTGTTGAACGGGAGCGGTTATCCCGCATCGTTCGAGATACGCGGAGAGATACTCATGCCCTGGACCGTGTTCGAGGAGCTGAACCGCGAACGGGAACTGCGGGAGGAACCGCTTTTCGCCAATCCCCGCAACGCGGCGTCGGGCACGCTGAAATCGCAGAACTCGGCGGTGGTGGCGAGCCGGAAACTGGACGCTTACCTCTATTATCTGCTGGGTGAGGAACTGCCTTGCGACGGGCATTTCGAGAACCTGCAGGAGGCCGCCAAGTGGGGCTTCAAGGTGTCGGACATCATGCGGAAGGTGAAAACGCTGCCGGAGGTGTTCGAGTTCATCCGTTACTGGGACGTGGAGCGGAAGAACCTGCCTGTGGCGACGGATGGCATCGTGCTCAAGGTGAACTCTCTCCGGCAGCAACGCCACTTGGGGTACACGGCCAAGTCGCCCCGTTGGGCCATTGCCTACAAATTCCAGGCGGAACGCGCGCTGACCCGCTTGGAGAAGGTCACCTACCAGGTGGGACGTACGGGGGCGGTCACGCCGGTGGCCAACCTGACTCCCGTGCAGCTGTCGGGGACGGTCGTGAAGAGAGCGTCGCTGCATAACGCTGACATCATCGCCTCGCTCGACTTGCACGTGGGCGACCAGGTATATGTGGAAAAAGGAGGTGAAATCATCCCCAAAATCACAGGAGTGGAAGTGGCGTTGCGTCCGGCCGGCAGCCCCAAGGTGGCGTTCATCACCACCTGTCCGGAGTGCGGCAGTCCGTTGGTGCGCTACGAGGACGAGGCGGCGCACTACTGCACGAACGACGCTGCCTGCCCGCCGCAGATAAAGGGACGAATCGAGCATTTCATCAGCCGCCGGGCCATGAACATCGAGGGCTTGGGGCCGGAGACGGTGGACCTGTTTTTCCAGGAAGGGCTGATACGGGATGCGGCGGACCTGTACGCGCTGCGGGCGGCGGACATCTGCCGGCTGGAACGGATGGGCGAGAAGAGTGCGGAGAACATCCTGCAAGGAATCGAGCGTTCGAAGCAGGTGCCTTACGAGCGGGTGTTGTTCGCGCTGGGCATCCGTTTTGTGGGCGAGACGGTGGCGAAGAAGGTGGCTCGGGCGTTCCGGAGCATCGACGCGTTGCGTGGCGCGACGTTGGACGACCTGCTGCACGTCGATGAAATCGGCGAGAAGATCGCGGCCAGCATCTTGCGCTATTTCGCCAACCCCAAGAACCAGGATTTCATCGAACGGCTCAGTGAGGCAGGACTGCAGCTGGAGGCGGCCACCGAAGAGGAGGAAGGACGTACCGACCGGCTGGCCGGACAGAGCATTGTCATCAGCGGAGTCTTCGCCCAGCACTCGCGCGACGAGTACAAGGAGATGATCGAACGCAACGGTGGCAAGAACGTGGGCAGTATCTCCAAAAAGACCAGTTTCATCCTGGCGGGCGAGAACATGGGGCCTGCGAAGCTGGAGAAAGCGCAGAAACTGGGAATCCCTATCTGGACAGAGGAACAGTTCTTGGCTTATCTGGATGTCTGAAAGCGCCACTTATAAAATTTTAAATGGATAAAAGTATCACAAAACAGAAATAATTTGTACTTTTGCATCCCGAATAACATGTTTACAAAGCATTTATGATACATAGAAGATTAAAAGGCATGGGAGTGGCCTTAATCACTCCGTTTCTGGAAGACGGCAGTGTGGATTATAAGGCACTCGTAAGGCTGGTGGAATACCAACTGCAAAACGGCACAGACTTTCTGTGTGTGCTGGGTACAACGGCCGAGACACCGACATTGACGGCAGAAGAAAAGAAGATAATCAAGGAAACGGTCATCGAACGGGTGGCAGGACGAATCCCCATTCTGCTGGGTGTGAGCAGCAACTGCACGCAGACGGTGGTGGACACGTTGACGCACGATGACTTTACGGGGGTGGACGCTGTACTGGTGGCTGTACCTTATTATAACAAACCCTCTCAAGAAGGCATCTACCAGCATTACAAAGCCATCGCGGAAGCCAGTCCCGTGCCTGTGGTGCTCTACAACGTTCCTGGACGTACAGGGGTGAACATGACGGCGGAAACTACCTTGCGCCTGGCCCGTGACTTCAAGAACATCGTGGCCATCAAGGAGGCTTCCGGCAACATCACGCAGATGGATGATATCATCAAGAACAAACCGGCCAATTTCGATGTCATTTCCGGCGACGACGGCATTACCTTCCCGCTGATTACGCTGGGAGCCGTGGGAGTGATTTCTGTCATTGGCAACGCGTTCCCCCGGGAGTTCAGCCGCATGACACGGCTGGCCTTGGCAGGCGACTACGCCAACGCGCTGACCATTCATCATAAGTTCACTGAACTGTTCAAGTTGCTGTTTGTGGACGGCAATCCGGCGGGCGTGAAAGCCATGCTGAACATGATGGGCATGATTGAGAACCGTCTGCGCCTGCCGCTGGTTCCTACGCGCATCACGACCTTCGAAGAAATGAAGAAGGTGCTGGACTCGCTGAAAATCAAGTGCTGACCCGGCTGATTCCCGCACAACAACGAAGCAATAACCACAAAGCCAACCCGTTGAGAATAATTCTTTGGGGTTGGCTTTGTGGTTGTAATCTTTGTGGCGATCCATACGGCCGCTTCAGCCGTACGATGGGAATCTTTGTTTCCCGGATGCAGGCCTTTACTTTCCGTAGTGGAAGACAGGTTCCAGTTCCTTCAACAAAGGACGATGTGAGTCTTTCTCTGAAAGGATGATGCTGTCGGCAGGAATGCGCCAGTCGATGCCCAATGCCGGATCGTTCCAGGCTACGGCACCTTCGCTTTGGGGCGCATAGAAGTTGTCGCACTTGTACTGAAAGATGACCTCCGGAGTCAGGACACTGAAACCGTGGGCGAATCCTTGCGGGATAAAGAGCTGCAGGTGGTTCTCCGCGCTCAGTTCGACGGCTACATGCTGGCCGAAGGTGGGCGAACCCTCGCGCAGGTCAACCGCCACATCCAGTACGGCGCCCTGGATGACACGCACCAGCTTGCTCTGCGCGTAGGGCGGCTTCTGGAAGTGAAGTCCCCGTACCACGCCATAGACAGACTTGCTTTCATTGTCCTGCACAAATCGAATGGGCCCCACTTGCTCCTCAAAGTCGCGTTGGGAAAAGGACTCGAAGAAATATCCCCTGGTGTCTTTGAACAGGCGCGGTTCAAGGATGAGCGGCCCCTCGATGGCTGTTTGGATGATTCTCATAGCGCGTTCCAGTTTTATCGATGACCTTTCAGTTCGTCAATCACCTTGAGCAGGTATTGTCCATACGGGTTCTTCAGCATGGGCTGGGCCAGCTGGCGCATCTTCTCCTCGTCAATCCAGCCCTTGCGGTAAGCAATCCCTTCCAGGCAGGCCACTTTCAGTCCCTGACGCTTCTCGATGACCTCGATATAGGTGCTGGCTTCCGCCAATGAGTCATGCGTACCGGTGTCCAGCCAAGCAAAGCCCCGGCCCAAGGTCTGCACCTTCAGATGGCCGCTTGCCAGGAATGTCTGGTTCACGGTCGTGATTTCCAGTTCGCCACGAGGCGAGGGACGGATGCCCTTGGCGATTTCCACCACCTGGTTGGGATAGAAATACAACCCCGTCACCGCGTAGTTCGACTTCGGGCGTTCCGGCTTCTCCTCGATGGACAGGCAGTTCCCCTGCTCGTCAAATTCCGCCACGCCGTACCGTTCGGGGTCGCTGACCCAATAGCCGAATACGGTGGCTTTCCCGTCTTCCTCAGCGGCGCGTACCGCCTCTCTCAGCAAGGCGGAA
>JAQXRG010000142.1 GCA_029218405.1 Bacteroidales bacterium | reverse complement strand
CTCGTAGAGCTCCTCGTCACCGATCATGCCCACCCAGTTGCGCATCATGGTGAAGTTCATGTCGGCATGATAGGCCACGGCGGTCTCGTACTCGCGGCCTCGGTAGTTGAGGTTCGACTCGCTGAAGCCCCAGTTGCCGCCCCGTCCGATGAAGCGGCGTCCGTTGATGTAGAGGTTCAGGATGTGGTTGTCCTCGTTGAAGGTCATCTGCCGGATACCGGCCTTGAAGTCGCGGCTGTCCGATACCTTATCCTCTATCTTGAAGGTGAAGTTCGCGTCGTAGAGGTTGGGGGCGCCATAGCCCACCGGCCACCACAGCTTGGGGTTCTTCACGTTCAGCTGGGCGAAGTCCTTCGCGTCGAAGGCCACGGCCTTCTCCTCGCCGGCCTTCAGGCTGACGGGCTGTTCGAAGGTGATGTCGCCGATCTTTCCTTGCAGGGTTCCCTTGACGGCGGCGCCGTCGTGGTTCTTCACGATGACTTCGGCACGCAGGGCGGCGGAGGTGGTGTCGGGCAAGGGCAGACGGCTCTGGATGAGCGGGTCGGCCACGGTCACCTTGCCGGAGGTGGTCAGGCGCACGTCGTTCCAGATACCGATGTTACGTCCACGGATGGTCGAGATCCAGTCCCAGCCGATGGTGGCGTGGAAGGTGGGGTTGTCCGCTCCGAGGATACCGCCGTTGAAGTCGGTGCTCTGCTTGTTCTTTTCCTTGATGGCACCGATGTGGCTGTTGCGCACGATTTCCACGGCCACCACGTTCTTGCCGGCGGTGGCGAGGTCGGTCACGTCGAAGATGCCGCGCTTGAAGGCACCCTCGATGCGTCCTACCTGCTGTCCGTTGAAGAAGACATTGGCCTTCCAGTTGATACCGTCGAAGTTCAGGAACACGCGGTCCTGACGGAAGTTCTCCGGCAGGTCGAACTCGTTGCGGTACCAGAAGTTGCTCCAGAAGAAGGACTCGGAGATGTTCACCTGGTTGTTCGCGAAGTTGGGATGAGGCACGGCACCGATGTTGATGTAGCTGCTCAGCACAGTGCCGGGCACGGTAGCGGGAATCCATCCTTCCGCCGTGAAGCCGGGTTGTGAGATAGCTGCACCGTCGGCTGTTACCTCGGAGGCACGCTGCAGGGTCCAGTTGCCGCCCGAGAGACGGATCTCGCGTTCGTTCTTGCCGGCAGGCTGTGCCACAGACTGGGCCACCAGTCCGCCTTGTCCCATCACTTCCACTTCGTTGAGGACATACTGTTCGCCGGCGGCTGCAGTCATCAGCACGCGTACATAGCGGCCTTTGCCCTTCACGGCCACTTCGTCCGTCAGGCTCTCACCGCCGGGCAGCTGGGCCAGGTCTTTCCATTGCCGGGCATCGTCCGACACCTGAATCTTGCCTTGGGTGGCCTTCTCGCCCCAGTGGAGCGTCACCTTGTCAAAGGTAGAGCAGCTGCCCAGGTCCACGTAAATCCATTCCTCCTGGTTGCCGGCACTCATCCAGGCACTGGTGAAGTACTGCGAGGGTTTCATCTCCACTTCCTCCTGTCCGAGGAAGAAGTTCAGGTCGTTGATGCGCCAGTAGGCGGCACCGGGCAGGGTGAGCTGCAGCTTGTAGCAGGCATAGTCCGCCGTGTTGCTGAGCGCGATGGTCTCTTCCAAGATACGTTGGGGCAGGTTGCCCTCTTCGTTCTGCTTGTTGGGGTCAGAATGCACTTTCCAGCGGGAGGCCTTTCCGGGCAGGTCCTTGCCGGTTTCCTTGCCCAATTCGGTCCACTGCTGGCCGTCGTTCGAGCCCAGGAGGGCGATGATGTAGCCTTGGGTGGCTTTCTTCTCGTCGTAGGCCACGGCACCGCGCACATAGACCCGGTCAGCCTTTTTCGCGTAGTTGTGGAGGGTCAGCTGCAGGTAGGTGTCCTCGCCCTCCACCAGGTTGTTCGAGTAAGGCCCGAAGTCGATGGCCCACTCTTGTTCACGGCGGGGTTTCGCACCGTCGGGGGTGGTCAGGGTGAGGTACCGGGGTGCTTCGGCGGAAAGGATGCCGTCGGTGACCAACTGTGCCACGAGGTTGTAGTCGTGCGAGGACGACTGGTAGGCGGCACGGTGGAGTGCGATGTTACGGTAGTTCTCGTAGTCGGGACGCAGGTTGGGCGAGAAGTCTTCCGAAGGTGCGCCGGGGTACTGCCCGATGCCTCGGGTGTAGTAGTCCGACCGTTCGAACGACTCTTCCGCCGCTTTGTTGCCCGTACATGCGTTGAGCAAAGAGGCGCCGATGGTGGCTCCGCAGAGCATCCAAAGGCTGTGTCTGAAGGTTTTTTTCATGGTTAATAGGGTTATTTGTTGCTTTTGCCACAAATGTACGGAATTGTTTGGACAATCAAAAGAAGTCGGTCAGTTTTCTTTTAAAATAATAACTTGCATCATTCCGCTCTCGGTGCTTGAGGGATGGCTTCCCCTACGGTGTTTCTTCTTACTATGCTCACTGGGTATCTATCTTGACATACTTCTCCAGGTATGTCAACATACTTCTCCAGGTATGTCAACATACCTTGGCGTACCTCTTTGTACTCCATCCGCGTGGGGCCAACCAGTAACAATGAAACCCATCGCAGCTCTGCTGCGTAGTGAGCAAGGGCAGCCCTTTAGGGCGAAAGCTTCGCTGCCCTTACCAGAAAAAGCTGGGCAAAGCCCAGTTAAGCCCGCCCCTGGAAGGGGAGGGTTTGGGAGGGGAAGGACCCCTCCTTGGTGAAGGAGGGGACGGGGTGGATCGAAAAAGGCGGGGTGGTTCGAAAAGAGGGGAATCGAAAAACACGTTATTTCACTCCCTTCTTCTGTTCGGTTTTGTTCTCCGAAATGAACAGCAGCTTGTCACCTGCTTTCAGTTCCACTTGCCCGTTGGGAATGATGAACTCCTTGCCCCGCTTCACCAGCATCACCAAGGTGCCTGGGGCGATGTTCATATCTGCCAGCCGGTTGCCGTGAGCCAGCATCTCTTCGGTCAGGGTAAGGTCCTCTAACTTCGTGTCAATTTCTTCGGGCAGCTCCACCCCGAAGGCGTTGCCTTCCTTCTCCTGCGGCAGGTCCAGGTGCAGCCAGCGGGCCATCTTCGAGATGCTCATGCCCTGCACCACCAACGAGAGGAGGGTGATGAAGAACACGATGTTGAAAATCTGGTTGTAACCGGGTATCTCTGCCACGACCGGGTAGGTGGCGAAGATGATGGGCACAGCACCTCGCAGTCCCACCCACGACACGAAGAGGCGGGCCTTGTTCGTGATGCGGCGGAAGGGCAGGAGGCAGAGAAAGACACTCACAGGACGGGCCACCACAATCATGAACAGCCCGATGAGCAGGGCGATGCCGGCCACATCGAGCATCTCGTGAGGATTGACCAGCAACCCTAAGGCCAGGAACATGATGATTTGGAACAGCCAGGTCAGACCGTTCATGAAGGTGTTGATTTCCTTCCGGTTGGTGATGCGTGCGTTGCCCACTACCGCGCCGGCGATATAGACGGCAAGGTAGCCGTTGCCGTGCACCAGGTCGGTGAGGGTAAAGGTGATGAACACCAAGCTCAGCAGCAGGATGGGATAGAGGGAACTGTTGGGCAGGTGGAGACGGTTGAGCAGCCAGGCGGAGAAGCGGCCGAGGGCATAGCCGATGACCCCTCCGAAGAAGAACTGGACGAGGAGGTCGCGGGCGATGAGTCCGGCACTCAGCTCGCCGCCGGTGGTGAGCACTTGGATGAGGACGATGGTCAGCATGTAGGCCATCGGGTCGTTACTGCCGCTTTCCAGTTCCAGCATGGGACGGAGGTTGTCCTTGAGGTTCATCTGCTGCGAGCGGAGCAGGTTGAACACCGAGGCGGAGTCGGTGGACGACATGGTGGCGGCCAGCAGCAGCGAGGTGGTGAGCGAGAGCGACACGTGGGTGGGGGTCCAGGTGGAGGTGAGGAAGATGAAGGCACCCGTCAGCAGGGTGGTGAGCAGCACGCCCACCGTGGACAGCAGGACCCCTTGTGCAAGGACGGGACGGATGTCGCTGACCTTGGTGTCCATGCCACCGGCGAAGAGGATGATGCTCAGGGCCATCATGCCGATGAACTGGGCATCGGAGGCACTGTTGAACTGCAGGCCCAGTCCGTCGCTTCCGAAGAGCATGCCCACCACCAAGAAAAGCAACAGGGTGGGGATGCCGAAGCGGTAGCCGGTCTTGCTGATAAGGATGCTGCAGAAGATGAGGATGGACCCCACTAACAGGATGTTTTCGGCGGTAATCATAGGCGTTCGGTGTTACGTTGGTCAGTCTTTTTGGATGGTTAACGCAAAGTTAGCTGCTTCAGGCGAACGACAACGGTTTATTTAAGCTGATTTAACAGATACGTGGTCATTTGCGCGAAGGAGGTGAAGGTGACGGTCGTGCCGGGATGGGTCAGCTCTAATCGGTGGGGCGATGTGACCGTCAGCCGGGGCAGTCCCTCGCTGGTTGCTGCTCTGTCGGGGGACAGACAGAGGTACCCGTAGCGGTTGAGGGCGTTCTGGGTCCAATGGCGGAGGGTCTCGTCGGCCGCTTCCAGCACAACCCGGTGGGTGTCCTGCACGGCAGGGGAATAGACCCCGTGCATCCGGTCGAAGAGGATGTCGCGGCAGGGGAACAGGGTGTCCATGTCGCCGTTGAGCAGGAGGTCTTCCGGGGTTCCGGTGGTCAGTCCTCCTTGGGGACGCAGCAGCCAGAGCCGGTCGGCGAGGACCAAGGCCTGATCGATGTCATGCGTGGAGAGCAGGATGGCGCGCTGTTCTTCCAGGGCGAGCCGGTGCAGCAGCCGGAGGATGTCGATGCGGCTCACCACGTCGAGGAAGGCGGTCGGCTCGTCAAGGAGGATGAGTGGGCATTCCTGCACCAGTGCCTTGGCGATGAACACTTTCTGCCGCTCGCCGTCGGACAGCTCGGCGGTGTAGCGTTGGGCCTTGTGGGCGATGCCCACCGCTTCGAGGGCCGTGGTGATTTTCTGTTTGTCGTCGGCAGACAGCCGTCCGAAGAAGCCGGTGTGGGGCTGTCGGCCCAGGGCCACCAGCTCACGGACGGTCAGGCCGCCGGCTTGGGTCTTGTCGGTCAGTACCACCCCGATGGTGCGGGAGCGTTCGCGTTCGGAATAGTCGGACAGCGGGCGTCCCGCCAGGGTCAGTTGGCCGGACAGCGGCGGTTGGGAGGCCGAGAGCGTGCGGAGCAAGGTGGACTTGCCGGCCCCGTTGGCTCCCAGTAGACAGGTCAGTTGTCCCCGGTGCAGCTCGAAGTCGAGGTGTTGCTGTACGGGGTGCGTCTGCCGTCGCTGCCGGTAGCCGATGCTGAGGTCTTTGCCTTTTAGTAAGAGTGTAGAGGTAGGCATGGGTCACTGGAAATAAGAGAGTTTGCGTTGGCGGAGGATGACATACAGGATGACGGGCGCGCCGATGAGCGGCGTGACCGCGTTCAGCGGCAGCAGTCCTCCCTGTCCCGGCAACACGCAGAGCAGGTTGCACAGCAGGGCGGTCGCGCTGCCAATCAGCAGGCAGACGGGCAGCAGGGAGTTGTGGTTGGAGGTGCCGAGCAGCAGCCGGGCGATGTGGGGGACGGCCAGGCCGATGAACGAGATGGGACCGCAGAAGGCGGTGGTGACCGCGGTCAGCGTGCCGGTGACGAGCAGCAGCCAATGGCGCGTGCGACGGACATTGACCCCGAGGTTGCCGGCATACCGGGGACCCAGCAGCAGGGCGTTGAGGGGCTTGATGAGCAGCAGCGCTCCGGTCAGTCCGGCGAGGACGAGCAGCGAGAAGGCGGGCAGCTGGCGCAGCGAAACGCCCCCGAAGTTCCCTAATCCCCAGATGACGAACGAATGCACTCCTTCGGCCGTGGAGAAATAGTTGAGCAGGGAGATGGCGGACGAGGTGAGGTAGCCGATCATGATGCCGGCGATGAGCAGCAGCAGGCTGTTCCGCACGAAGTGGGAGAGGAAGAGCAGCAGGGCCATGACGGCCACCGCACCAGCAAAGGCACCGGCCATGACCGACAGGAAGCTGCCCAGCACGAGACTGCCTCCTGCCACGGTGCCGCCGCCGGCCAGCAGGACCAAGGCCACGCCTAAGCTGGCCCCGGAGCTGATGCCGAGGATGGACGAGTCGGCCAACGGGTTGCTGAACAGGGTCTGCAACAGCAGGCCGGAAGTGGAGAGGGCGGCGCCGCACAACAGGGCGGTGAGGGCTTGGGGCACGCGGGACTCCCAGAGGATGAAGCTCCAGCTGGCTTTTTCGGCTTCCTGCCCCAGCAGGATGCGTCCGACGGCGGAGGCGGGAATGTCCACCGCGCCATAGAACAGGTTGGCTCCCAGCAGTGCAAGGATAAGCACGACTGTCACGCCTCCATATAGATATCCGGTGGTGTTCCTTGCTGACGGGTTCATATTGGGTGCATTCATTCGGCCAACGGATGATAGTAGCGGGCGGTATAGCCCGGGACGAGTGAAGGATGGAACAGGGCGACCAGCTCTTTCAGCAGCATCTCGGGGTGGAAGGGGGTCTCTTCGTAGAACGCGGTGCGGGCGGTGTTGCAGCCGAACACCCGGCGTTGGCGGAACGCTTCGAACCGGCTGTAGGGGGCATAGTCGGAGGCCAGCTCCCGATAGGTCTTGTCGGTGCGGGACTGGTGATACTTGATGAGCCAGAGGTCGGCGCCTTGGGCCTGGTCGAGGACGGTCTCGGGCGACAAGGCGACGGAACCTGCCTGGGTCAGGTGGGCGAACACGTACCGTGCGCCGGCATCCTGGTAGAGCTGGCCCACGGTGCTGTGTCCGCCGGGTACGTACCAGGCGGCACCGTTCTTCAGCTCGCTCAGTACGGTGGGCGGGTCAGATGCCCGCTGGGCGGCGGCTTTCAGGGTCAGGTACTCCCGCTCCACGATGGCGAACAGCGTGTCGGCTGGGGAGGCTTTCCCGTACAGGCGCCCGAAGAACCGCATCCATTCCGCCCGTCCCAAGGGAGAGGTCTCCATGTAGTCGGCGCACTCCACGAGGGGGATGCCGAGCTGGTCGATGCGTCCGTAGCCCCCGCTGTTCTCGAAGGGGGAGAGGAGGACAGCGTCCGGACGCAGGTCGATGATGCGTTCCAGGTCGGGGTTGAGGCTGCTGCCGCAGTCGGCTACGCTGCCGTGGCGAAGGCCTTCTGTTACGGCGGACAGTTGGATGTAGGAGGCGTCGCACACTCCGCCGACGGCGGGAAGGGCGTTCAGTTCGTCCAGCAGGCTGAGGTGGACGGACGAATAGACCAGCGAGCGTTCCAGCGGCACGCGCACGACGGTCCCTTGCGGCAGTCCGTCCGGCAGCGGGTGTCGCTTGTCCACCAACAGGTAGGTCTGCAGGCGTTCGCCTTCCTTCCACGGGTTCCGTACGACGGCTTCTGTGTAGCCTTCGTGCTCCACGAGGCAGAGCTGCCGGGCGTAGCGGAGCTCCAGGGTGTCACCCTCCGCGGTCGGTGTGTGATGGGTGCTCGCTCCGTTGCCGCACGAGGTCAGCAGGCCGATGGCTCCGCAGAGGCAGATAAGCAGGATGGGGTTCACCTTGTACCGGTAGGAAGCCACGAAGGTGCCGCCGAACAGCAGGATGCTGATGAGTACCTGACGGGTCTCTGTCCCGAAGTTCTCGTGGTTCATCAGCACCAGTGCGGCGGCGGCCAGCAGACCGACCACGCCCGGACGCAGTCCGCTGAACACGGCGGCGATGACCGGGTGCTGCTGGTACTTCAGGAAGAACCGGCTGATGAGGATCATCAGGATGAACGAGGGCAGCACCACCGCCGAGGTGGAGACGATGGAGCCGGCAATGCCCGCCCAATGTGGGAAGCCAGCGTTGACGATGGCGGTGTAGCCCACGTACGTGGCGGAGTTGATGCCGATAGGGCCGGGGGTCATCTGGCTCATGGCCACGATGTCGGTGAACTCGTAGCTGTTGAGCCAGTGGTACTTGGTCACCACCTCGCCTTGAATCATCGACAACATGGCGTAACCGCCGCCGAAGCCGAAGAGCCCTATCTTGAAGAAGGTGTAGAAGAGTTGCAGGAAGAGGGTCATGCCGGGTCCTCCTTTCTCGTCGCGCGTTGCTGGCGGCGGGTGCCGTAGAGGTAGCCGCCCACGCCGCTCAGGATGATGATGTAGATGGGCGATACGTGCAGCTGCCAGATGAGCAGGGCGGCAACGACGGGTATCCACACGTTGCGGCGGTGGATGCGAGCCGACTTGGCCATCTTGAGGCAGGGGGCGGCGATGAGGGCCACCACGGCGGGGCGGATGCCGCGGAAGATGCTCTCCACCGTGTCGATGCTCTTGATTTGCTGGAAGAACAGCGCGATGAGCAGCATGATGACAAACGAGGGCAGGATGGTGCCCAAGGTCATCCAGAAGGCTCCCCAGAACTTGTGGAGCTTGTAGCCGATGAAAATGGCGATGTTCACGGCAAAGATGCCGGGAGCGGTCTGTGCCAGGGCCATCAGGTCCAGGAACTCCTCTTTCGTAATCCAGCGTTGTTTCTCCACCACCTCCGCCTCTATCAGCGGCACCATGGCGTATCCTCCGCCGATGGTGAACAGCCCTATCCGGGCGAAGATGAGGAACGATTGCAAGTAAAAGTTCATAGTGCGATGTGTATTTGTTGGTAGTTAGTGTATATTATTGGTTTTTCATGAAGGTGCTGGGCGGCATTCCGTAGAACTTCTTGAACGCGTCGGTGAAGTATTTCGGGTCGGCGAAGCCCAGACGGTCGGCCACTTCGGCGACCGTGTGCTGCCGGCTGCGCAGCAGGCGGGCGGCTTCCTGCATCCGAATCTGGCGGATGTAGTCGTTGGGCGAGCACCCCATCAGGGCCTTCATCTTATTGTAGAAGGAGGTGCGGCTCATGCCCATGTGGGCGCAGAGGGTGTCCACGCTCAGGTCGCCCGCCATGTTGTCGAGGATGCTGCGGGTCACCTGGTCGATGAAGTTCCGGTCGAGCGGGGAGAGCTGCAGCAGTTCCTCTCCCATAGGCTCCGCCTGCCGGTCGGTCTGCCGCAGTTGCTGCTGGAGCAGTTTCCGGTTCTCCAACAGGCTGGCGATGTTGGCCTCCAAGAGCATCAGGTCGAAGGGTTTCACGATGTACTGGTCGGCGCGGTTCTGCAGTCCGCGCAAGATGTACTCACGGTCGGCGAGGGCGGTCAGCAGGATGACCGGGATGTGGCTGGTCTCGATGTGGCTCTTCAGGTGGGTGCACAGCTCTTCGCCGCCCATGATGGGCATCATCACGTCGCTGATGACCAGGTCGGGCAGTCGTTGGGACATCCGGTCAAGGGCTTCCTTTCCATTGGCGGCTTCGTCCACCTGGTAGTGGGCCGAGAGGGTCTGCTGCAGGAAGTGGCGGAGGCTCTGGTTGTCCTCCACGACCAGCAAGCGGGGGGCGTCCGCGTCGGCCTGGGCAGGTGCGATGGGACGGGGGAAGGTGTCGCTCAGGCTGTCGGGCAGGGGGACAGTCGTGACCTCACCGGGGGTGGCCGGCGGCTTCTGCACGTACTTCGGGCTCTGGATGGGGAAGGTCAGGTGGAAGCTGGTTCCCACGTTCTCCGTGCTGGTGAAGGTGATTTTTCCCTGGTGGTTCCGGATGAGCCGGTAGGTGAGCAGCATGCCGATGCCCGTGCCCGTGATGAGCTGGTTGGTGGCGTTCCCGCCGCGGAACAGCAGCTTGAACATCTTTTTCTGGTCCTTGCGGGGGATGCCGATACCCGTGTCGTTCACCGTCAGGTTCCAATAGCCGCGTGCCTGGCTGGCATGGAGCGCTATCTTTCCTCCCTTGGGTGTGTATTTGAACGCGTTCGTCAGCAGGTTGAGCAGGATGGAGTCCATCTTGTTCCGGTCTATCCACACCTCCAACCGTTCGAAGTCGCTGGTATAGGTCAGCTGGATGTCCTTGTGCCGGGCCAGGGCTTCGAAGGCGCGCAGGTAGTGGGTGAGGTAGTCGTTCAGTTCCTCGGCCGTCACCGTCACCTTCGGGCTGTAGAGTTCCTCTTTCTGGAAGTTCATGAGGTTGTTTGCCAAGTTGGAGAGGTTGTCCGTGTTCTGGATGGCGAGGTTGAGGTTGTACAGGCCCTGCGGGGAGAGCTCCTCGTTCTTCAGGATTTCCCCCAGCGGTGCCTTGATGAGGGTCAGCGGGGTGCGTATGTCGTGGGCGGTGTGGATGAAGAAGTTGATTTTCTCCTGCGAGGCGATGCGCTTGCGGCGCAGGGTCTGGTAGCGCATCCAGGCATAGAAAGCGCCAATCAGCAGCAGGCCGTAGAGAAGGAAGGCCCAGAAGGTCATCCAGAAGGGCCGTTCGACGATGATCTGCAGCGACCGTTCCTCCAGGATGCAGTTGTTGCTGACGTTGATGGCCCTGACCCGCAGCTTGTAAGTGCCGGGCGACAGGTTGGTGTAGCGGATGAGGTTGGCGTCGGAGGGAGTGGTCCATTCATCGTAGAACCCCTCCAAGCACCAGCTGTAGCTGACGATGGACGGATTGTCGTAGTTGATGGACGACACGTTCAGCGAGAATGTGTTCTGCTGGTAGCTCAGCCGGATGCAATCTGTCTCGTCCAACGGGCGGGTCAGGGGCGAGCCCTTCTCGCCCGGGTGCACGTTGCGGTACATGACGTTCAGGTTGCTGAACAGCATGTGCGAGCTGAAGTCTTCGTTCAGCAGGGTGTTGGCGGGCAGGACGATGACGCCTTCGTCAGTGCCGAAGAAGAGCTGTCCCTCGCGGGTGCGGGCGGCGGCGTTCTGGTTGAAGCTGGCCGACAGCAGTCCCTGCTCGTGGGTCCAGTTGGTGAACTTGTGTCCGGTCACGTCGAAGAGGGTCAGTCCGTTTTCGGTCCCGAGGAAGAGGTCATCGTAGGCGTTGGGAACGATGCTGTAGATGTTGTTGTTCTCCAAGCTGCAGTTGTCCTTGTGGAAATGAAGAACAGTCTGGGTGCGGTTGTCGATGACGAACAGTCCGTTGCCGTACGTGCCGATGAAGGTCTTGCTTCCGTCAGGGGTCTGGTGGATGGTGTTCACGCAGCCCGTCTGCAGGCTGTAGCGTTCCAGCTGCTGCCGTTGCTTGTCGAAGGTGAACAGGCCGTCGATGGTGCCCACCCACAGGGTCTCTCCGTCTTTTTCCTTGAGGTGGGTGATGGGGTAGAGCGAGGGGAAATGGCTCACCGTCCGAGTACGGGAGTCCAGTCGTCCCAGTTGCTGGTAGCCGCCCGTCCATAGGTTGCCGTCGCTGTCGCGGAGGATAGAGCGGATGTACTTGTCGGGCGTGGCGGGATGAGGCAGGTCATCGAATTTCACCTGACGGCTGTGCTTGTCGATGCGATAGACCCCGGCCATGTAGCCTCCCACGGCGATGATGCCGGGGCTTTCCTCGCACAGGGAGAGGACGATGCGGTTCTGGTGGGGCAGGGAGCTGTCGGTACCCGACAGGTAATGGGTCCACCGGCGGGTGGAAGGGTTGAGGCAGCTCACCCCGTTGCAGGTGGCGAACCAGATGTCGCCGTCGCTGTCCTGCAGGATGGCGTTGATGCGGTTGTCGGTGAGCGATTGCTGGCTGTCCGAGTGCTTCAGCCACTGGTAGGCAGGATATTTCTGGGTATAGATGGTGATGCCCGTGGGGTAGATGACGTTCCAGATACGGTGTTCCTTGTCGAGCAGCAGGTCCTTGACGATGCTGCCGTTCATCTTGTTCGGGCTGAGGTTGTCCTCCTGGAGGAAGGGGGTCAGCTCGCCGGTGCGGATGTCGAGCCGGCACACGCCGTAGCCGTCGGTGGCGATGAGCACCTGGTCAGGGCTGTCGAAAAAGGGCTGGATGATGTTGATGCCGATGTCCTTCAGCAGCAGGCTGGGGCGCCGTACCTCGTGGGTGGCTGTGTCGATGAGGTACATCCCGTCGAGCAGCGTGTTGACAATCAGTTGCCGGGTGAGGGGATGGTAGTACAGGTAGGTCGTCTTGCGCACGTTCCCGAGCGTGTGCGAGCCCAGGTAACGGAGTTCGCCTTGTGTGTAGGAGGCGTGGTAGAGGTGGGGGCCGGAAGCCAGGAAATAGCCGTCCTTCCCGTCGGTGACCATCGCGTCGATGGGCGAAGGCAGCTGGCCGGTCGGTACGGTCCGGCTGTGCAGGTGCTGCGTGTCGAACTCGACCATCTGCCCGTGGCAATGGAACCAGATGTGGCCGGTGGGGCAGAAATAGACGCTGGTTACGGGATAGTCGCGGGTGTCCGGATAGCTCTCCTTGAGGTCGAACACCTGTTCGAAGGCGTCCCTGCGCAGGTCGTAGCGGAAGATTTTCCCGTCCTTGCCATACTCCCACAGCGTCTGGCGGGCATCGACGTGCAGGTGGTTCAGGTCGGGATAGAAGTACATGTCCTTCTCCGCATGGCGCAGCTTGTAGTGGGTGAACTGGGAGCCGTCGTAGCGGTCCACCCCCTTGTGGGTCAGGATCCAGGTGTAGCCTTGCGCGTCCTGCTCGATGGAGAGGACGCGGCGGCTGGCCAGCCCGTCCTTTATGCCGATATATTCGAACACCTGCCCCTGCGCTGGAAGGAGGAAAAGGAAAGCGGTGCCTAACGTCAGCCAGACAGCCAGGAGGGAAACGCGGAGAAGAGGGCAGTGGTGCAGCATACACAATGACAAGTTAGCGATTACGGGTGTAGGGAGGAGTAGGCGAATGCCGGCAGGCGTCCGCCGGGGCCGGTGCGGGAGGCGTCCGGCAAGAAGGGGCCCCGTTTTCCGGGATTCCTTCCTGCCAGACACCCGCTTGTGGGGGAGTGTCCGTCAGCTCAGCCGGGCCAGGGCTTCCTGGATGCGGCGCATGGCCTCTACGATGTTCTCGTCGGAAGTGGCGTAGCTCATGCGGATGCACTCAGGAGCGCCGAACGAGGTGCCGCCGACGCAGGCCACATGGCCCTTCTCCAACAAGTACATCGCCAGGTCGTCAGCGTTCTGGATGACGCGGTCGCCGTCTTTCTTGCCGTAGAACGAGTCACACTTGGGGAAGAGGTAGAAGGCACCCTGCGGTACGTTCACCTCGAAGCCCGGAATCTCCTTGGCCAGCCGTACGATGAGGTCGCGGCGGCGTTCGAAGGCCTGGCGCATCTCTTCCACGGGAGCCTGTGTGCCGGTATAGGCCGCCTCGGCCGCCTTCTGCGACACCGAGCACGGACCGGAGGTGTACTGGCCCTGCAGCTTGTTCACGCCTTTCACAATCCATTCCGGACCGGCAACGAAGCCGATGCGCCAGCCGGTCATGGCATAGGCTTTCGACACCCCGTTGACGATGACCACGCGGTCCTTGATGTCAGCGAACTGGGCGATGCTCTGGTGACGGCCGATGTAGTTGATGTGCTCGTAAATCTCGTCGGCCACCACGATGACGCGTTCATGACGGGCCAGTACGGCGGCCAGTCCGGCCAGCTCTTCCTGCGAATAGACCGACCCGGTAGGGTTGGACGGCGAGCAGAGAATCAGTACGCGGGTCTTCGGCGTGATGGCCGCTTCCAGCTGCTCGGGCGTAATCTTGAAGTCCTGCTCGATGCCGGCGCGGACAATGACGGGTGTGCCTTCGGCCAGCTTCACCATTTCGGGGTAGCTCACCCAGTAGGGAGCCGGCACGATGACTTCGTCGCCCTTGTTCACCAAGGTCAGGATGGTGTTGCAGACCGACTGCTTGGCACCGTTGGCGCAGCTGATCTGTGCGGCGGTGTAGTCCAGTCCGTTTTCGTTCTTCAGTTTGGCCACGATGGCGTTGCGCAGGGCCGGATAGCCGGCTACGGGCGAGTAGCGGCTGAAGTTCTCGTCGATGGCCTGCTTGGCGGCCTCCTTGATGTGGTCGGGCGTGTTGAAGTCGGGCTCGCCGACACTCAGGTTGATGACATCCACTCCTTGCGCCTTCAATTCACTGCTTTTCTGTGACATAGCCAATGTGGCCGATGTGGCCAGGCTATTCAAACGGTCTGAAAGTTGATTCATGATTGTATGTGTTTTTAGGGGTTGTTTTCTTATTTCCGGTCGCCCATGAGGCGGAGCAGGTAGATGAACAGGTTGATGAAGTCCAAGTAGAGCGTCATGGCGCCCAGCAGCGCGATTTTCTGCGTCCCTTCGTTCACCTCAGTGCCTTCCGTCATCAGCAGCCGCTTGATTTTCTGCGCGTCGTAGGCGGTCAGTCCCACGAAGAGCAGCACGCCGGCGCAGGAGATGATCAGGTCCATGACCGAGTTGTGCAGGAACAGGTTGACCACCGAGGCGATGATGATGCCGATGACTCCCATCACGCACAGCGAGCCGATGCGGCTCAGGTCGCGCCGGGTCACCATGCCCGCCACCGCCATCACGCCGAAGGTGCCCGCCGTCACGAAGAAGGTGGTGGCGATGGAGCTCAGGGTATAGACGAGGAAGAGCACGGACAGTGTCACGCCGTTCAGCAGCGAGTAGAGGATGAACAGCACGGTGGCTGTGGTGAACGTCATGCGGTGGATGCGGGCGGTGAGGTACATCACCACGCCCACCTCGGCGATGAGCAGTCCCCAGAACAACATCGAGTTCTGGAGCATCAGGTTAATCAGGGTCATCGACTTGGCCACGTACAGGGCCGTTAGTCCGGTGATGGCCAATGCCAGCGTCATCCATACATAGACGCTGCGCATCAGGCTGGCTTGGGCCGCCCGGTTCGTGGCGGCCTGTCCCCAAGTTTGCGATTCAATGAATGAGTTCATGTTCGTTGGTCTGTTAAGTAGTTGTTTGTTAGAAATGCAAGGTATGTCCCATCCGGGCCTGCTTGGTGCGCAGGTACCGCTCGTTGTACGGGTTGGGAGTCACCTCGATGGGAATGTTCTCCACAATCTCGATGCCGTAGGCCTCCAGTCCCACCCGCTTCACGGGATTGTTCGTGATGAGGCGCATCTTCTTGACCCCGATGGTGCGCAGGATCTGTGCGCCCACGCCATAGTCGCGCTCGTCGGCCTGGTGGCCGAGGCAAAGGTTGGCGTCCACGGTGTCCATGCCCTCTTCCTGCAGCTTGTAGGCCTTCATCTTCTCCATCAGTCCGATGCCGCGTCCTTCCTGGTTCAGGTAGATGATGGCGCCGCGTCCTTCCTTCTCCACCATCTGCATGGCCTTGTGCAGCTGTTCGCCGCAGTCGCAGCGCATGGAGCCGAAGATGTCGCCCGTGGCGCACGAGGAGTGTACGCGCACCAGCACCGGCTCGTCGGTCGAGATGTCCCCCTTGATGAGGGCCACGTGCTCCAGTCCGTTGCTCTTCTGTCGGAAAGGAATCAGGCGGAAGTGTCCGTACTCGGTCGGCATGTCCACCTCCACGCCCTCTTCCACCAGCACCTCGTGCTGCAGGCGGTAGGCGATGAGGTCGGCGATGGAAATCAGCTTCAGGCCGTACTGGTCGGCCATCTGGCGCAGTTCGGGCAGACGGGCCATGGTGCCGTCGTCGCTCATCACCTCCATCAGCGCGGCGGCGGGGTAGAGGCCCGACAGCTTGGCCAGGTCAACGGCAGCTTCCGTATGTCCGGCGCGGCGCAGCACGCCCTTGTCCTGGGCGTAGAGCGGGTTGATGTGTCCCGGGCGGCCGAAGGTCTCGGGGGTCGAGGCCGGGTCGGCCAGGGCACGGATGGTGGCGGCACGGTCGGTGGCGGACACGCCCGTGGTGCAGCCTTCCAGCTTATCGACGGTGACGGTGAAGGGAGTGCCCAGCATGGAGGTATTGTTGGCGACCTGGTGCGGCAGTTCGAGCTCCTGGCAGCGGGACAGCGTGATGGGGGCGCAGAGGACGCCCCGCGCGTGCTTCAGCATGAAGTTCACCTTTTCGGGAGTTATCAGTTCGGCGGCGATGATCAGGTCGCCTTCGTTCTCACGGTCTTCATCATCTACTACGATGACGAACTCTCCCTTGCGGAAGTCTTCGAGTGCGGCTTCGATGGTGTCTAATTTGATCTTATCCATAGTGGCAATGTTCTATAAAGTTATGATTGTTTGTTATTGATTCGAAGATAGATGGCCGATGCGTTCGATGATTCGTTCGCTGTTCTCGGCGATGGCCGCCAGGTCCTTGTCCAACCGCAGGCGGTACCGCCAGCTGCGCAGGTAGGCGACGAGGCCCACCGGCAGCGCCAGTCCGGCCAGCACGTTCACCCACCGGCGGTCCGACAGGCTCTTGTGGGCATGTATGTAGAGCACGGGCAGCCGGTTGAGGTAGCCCAGCAGGATGCCGTCCTTCGTGTTCGACAGGTCTTCGATGACCCCTTCCATCCGCTCGCTCAGGCGGGCGATGACCTCGTCGTGCCGGTGGTTCGTGAACAGGGTCACGTAGTTCGGCAGGTGTTTCAGCCGCTGCGTGCGCCGGTACTCGTTGCCCGTCTGGCAGATTTCGCGCAAGGCCTCCGCATCGTCGGCCCAGTCGGGGGTATCGATGATGACCTCCTTGGGGTAGAGGTGACGGGCCTGCCGGATGCCGAACAGCTTCCGGAAGAAGGCGGCATAGACATCGATGTTGAACACCACGGAGTCCTTGTTCGACTTGTAGGTGAAGAAGACCCCTAACGGCGCCAGGACCAGCGTGCTCATCCACGTGCCCAGCACGATGTCCATCTCGTCGCTCTTCGCCACACGGGTGGCGCCCGAGTCGATGATATAATAAAGAATGAAGATGATGACCGACAGCACCACCGGCATGCCCAGTCCGCCCTTCCGGATGATGGCCCCGAGGGGCGCTCCGATGAAGAAGAACATGATGCAGGCCAGCGAAAGCGTGATTTTCTTGTGCCAGTCCGAGCGGTGCGAGCGGATGTCGCGGTCCGTGTCCTTGGTGATGAAGCTCTTCATGCTCCAGTCCGATGCCAGGGTGGTGGACCGGTTCTCGGCGTTCGACAGCACCTTCAGTTTCTCGGCCGCCGTCAGCGTGTTGAAGATGCTGTCCGTGTTCAGGCAGCCAGTGCCCGTCCCGGCCAGCTTCACCGAGTCCGTCTGGGACAGCCGGGGCGGCGCGTAGGTGCGGCTCATCAGCTCCTGGTGCATGGAGCGTCCGGTACTGTCGGCGAAGGCGCGGAGCGAGTCGATGGCCACCGAGATTTCCCGCATGTTCTTGATGTCCGAGCGGCGGTCCAGGAAGCTGCCGTCCACCATGTTGAAGTTCGTGTTGAACTCAATCAGCACGTGCTTCTCCTTGAAGGTCTCGCGCCGGTAGGGGATGTTCTTCGAGAGGGTGGTCTGCGACTTCAGGTTCTCGAACTGCTCGCCGTTGTACAGGTGCAGGAAGAGGTGCTGCTTGTCGGCGGTCAGGTCCAGCTTGCCCTCCTCGCCCCAGATGATATGGGCGTTCTCGAACCCGTCGGAGAAGTTGTAGATGAGCACGTCCTTCAGCAGTCCCGTCTCGCGGTCCTTGTGCTTCACGTAGATGTTGTAGCCGTCGATGTCGCTGTAGAACACACCCTCCGGGATGTCCACTTCCGGCGACTTCTGCTTCATCGACACCAACAGCGTCCACAGTTGCTTCTGCGCCTGCGGGCCCACGACGTTCTGGAAGAAGAAGGACATCACGCCCAGTCCCGCGCAGCAGATGACCACGGGGCGGATGATGCGCAACAGCGGGATGCCCGCTGCCTTCATCGAGAGCAGCTCGTAGCGCTCGCCGAAGTTGCCGAAGGTCATCAGCGCCGCCAGCAGGATGGCCAGCGGGAGCGACATCGGTATCAGCGTCAGTCCCGAATAGAAGAAGAACTGCGCCAGCACCTTCATCTCCAGTCCTTTCCCCACCAGTGCGTCCACGTATCTCCAGAGGAACTGCATCATGAAGATGAACAGACAGATGAAAAACGTTCCCGCAAACAGCAGCAGGAAGCTTTTCAAGACAAATATATCCAGTTTCTTTATGCGTAGCATTCTTACCAATTATCAATTCTAAACTGCAAATGTAGCATAAAAAAAGAGTATATAGGGTATGTTTAGCAATTTTTATCAGTTGCTACACGCCACAAATGCGGCGCAGGTCCTCAATCTGCGAGTTCCATAGCTGGCGCACGTCCTCTTCCTCGCCGGTCTCGGCAAAGTCGATGACCTCCAGCAGGTGGTCGTTGGTCAGTTCGTTGTAGTTGATTTTCAGTTCGAAGTAGGAACGGTCGGTCTCGTCCGTCCAGTGGAAGCGCACGAACGAGTCCGAGCGCATGTTCGTCAGCTCCGCGTCGCGGGTCTCAGTCTTTCCCCATCGGAACCGGAAGGTCTTGCCTTTCCGTTCCACGTGGTCGGCGAACCAGCGTTGCAGTCCGGAGGGGGTGCTGATGGCTCCCCAGAGAATGGCACCCGAGGCGGGGTTGAGCGGATATTCTATATGAATCTTCTTTTTCATAGGCTTTGTGTTTTTATCAGTCGTTAGATTACGCGGCCAAAGTAAATGCTTTTTTTATAGATAGGCAATATATCGGGGAAAAAATCCGCTTTTTTCTCCGTTTTTCTCTGCTTTTGGGGGAGGAAAGGTCCTCTCGGTCGGGAGGCCGGAAAGATTTTCGGAAGTTTTTTGGCCGAATGCTTGCACGGTTCAAAAACTCTTCGTACCTTTGCACCCGCAATCGAAAAGATGGCGGGATAGCTCAGCTGGTTAGAGCGCATGATTCATAATCATGAGGTCCCCGGTTCAATCCCGGGTCCCGCTACTTTCAAATAGCCGTTGGGTGGCTTCCACGCCTGGCGGTTTATTTATGATGGCGGGATAGCTCAGCTGGTTAGAGCGCATGATTCATAATCATGAGGTCCCCGGTTCAATCCCGGGTCCCGCTACTGATGATGTCAGGTTCCGATGCCCCAAGGGTGATGGAGCCTTTTTTTTTACCTGCTTTTTCTTCTTACCTATCGATGGATCGGATGGCCCTCCCACGAACGGGTTCATGGCCCTCTCACGAACGGGTTCATGGCCCTCTCACGAACGGGTTCATGAGGACCTCACGAACGGGTTCATGAGGACCTCACGACTTCGTTCGTGACGGTGCGCCAATGCCTGTTCCTGTCCCTCAGCGAACGGTCATTAATTAGTGGGTGTTCCCTAAATACTCTCTCATACTGTTACGATATACACTGCCATAAGAATTTGCATTATAGACCGACACATGCGAACCTAATGTTTTTTGAAACAGACTGATATAAAGCTCGCGCAAGGAAATGTTGGGATCAAGGTTGATCTTTTCCAGCAAACAGGATGTAAAACGGTTCGTCATCCATACTTGCAGATCAATATTGTAGTAGTCTGCTTTTGAGGTTTCTTCTCCGTTGGCTGCTGTCAGCATCAATAACCCAGGAATGCCCTCACAATGCTTCGCGACACTTCCGGAATAGCAGGCTTCGATAATACACATCATCTTTCGGAACCTGTGTTCGCTGGCCATTTCACGGATGGTTTCAGACACCCTGTCTGCTGAAAGGGCATCTTCTTCCCCCCACAACCATTCTCCCTTAGTGCCATGTCCACTCCAGAACAGAAGGATGTTGTCTTCTGCGGTGGTATCCAACGGGCTGTTTCCTTTGCCTAAGAGTATTTGCTGAAAGTCTTCCGGCTTCAGCGAAGAAAGAAGATAGTCGATTTCTACATCATGATATAGGTTATCCCCGTTCGGCAGTCGTCTTACGATGCCAGGATGGGGGTTGTTGGGATGGTTGGCCAAATCATCCGCCATAATAAGAACGATGTGCTCATCGTCATAGCCATGCTCTTTCAGAAATTGATAAAAGGCCAGGGCATCGGCCTGATGCCTGTAATTCATCCAGCCGGTCGAAGCGGCTACTACCACTGCCCATTTCCCCTTTAATGCCGGGTAGGTGATTCCGGGGTCCTTGTCTTCAAACTCTTGGTAGAATTGTTTGTTCCATTCCCATGCCGCTATGGCTGACGATGCTTTGTTTTCTGAGCGGTTGTCGTAGGCTAAATGAATAATCTTTCCTTCGTAAATCATCCAGTGCACATAGGAAGAATAAAGCACGGTGGTGTAATTGTCTGTGGAGAAGTCCAGGTTGCTGGACGCTCCGCTGAAAGCGGGTGTTTGGCCTTGCTCTATCAGGGCGAACACCTCTTGCATGGCACTCTCTGTCCACATACCTTTTTCGTCAGAATTGGCGTTCAGCAGCTTTCCTATGGCCTCGTTCATGCCTATGCCATGAATCGCGCCATAACGGTAAGCATAACAAATCACCATCATCGCGTCATAAATCATAGATTCTCCCTCAGAGGGACGGGTGCCGAATTTCGCCTGATAGGAGACATCAAAGCCGGTGGTGGGGTCAGATACTCCGGCAATGCCTTCCACTCCATTTGAGCGTTTGCCCAATAATTGAATCACCTCCTCCGAGTAGGCTGTATCTGAAAACATCAGTCGCCCCATGTAGCCGAGTTCGTCAGCCAATGTGACAATTTGATACACCTGTCGGGCAGACGAGGGTACACAAACTATCATTTCTGGATCCTCCATGATGACCGACCTTAACTGCTCCTTCAGGTTGGCGTTGGAGAAAGAAGCACTCCCCGTGGGTTCAAGTCCCAGCTCCACAGCCTGAAAAGAGAACCAGTCTCGAAAGGTCTGTCCGTAGATACCTTCACTGGCCAACAAAGCCACCCGCTTCACTTGATAGCTGGCTACTTTTGCCACAAGGAGTTCGGATTGTGTGATGTCGCTTTCCGACAGGCACCACAGGAAGCCACGTTGGCCAAAAGCCCTTTGCAACTCCTCGCTGGTAGAGAAGGTGAACATGGGCTTGTTCTGCTTCGCGCATTTGCTGGCCAGGGTTTGGGTGTGTGCTGAGTGATAGCAGCCCACTACGGCCACAATATCCTCCCGGGCAGCCAGTTCATCCGCTACGGCATCCAGGTCCACCCCGTTCTCATCATAAAACTCGAAGTCAGGTTCCACTGTACCACTCGCCTTTCGGATATTGTCTTTTACCCAACCCAGCACATTGTCCCAGCTGTTACCCGTTTGCCCCTTCGGCAATACGACAGCGATTTTTACCTTCTCGACCGATGAGTCGTCGCGCAACTCATTCTCATTCGATTCAGTACATGCAAATAGGCTGCATACAGATGCAAGCAATAGGACCAACTTACTTATTCTCATATTGTTTTTCTTTTTCAATTGCCTCTTCCTTCAATCCGGTTGTCAACTCCGAAAGACCTTCAAAGTATTCCAGGTAGATGTCTGAAATCTTTATCTGGATATAGTCGGTATCCAGTCCATACACCATATGGTCAGTGATTCTTTCTCCCTTCATCCAGCGTGAGAGATAGTCGTCCAGCACCAGGTCCATGCGTTTCAGCAATGAACATACAATGCCAAAGGATAAACCGCTCATATCCACATCCATCCCTGCCGTGAACAGGGTGGGGAGGTATTCACGAGTGTATTGGAACACCCCGATGTTTGAGCCTCCCGCCAAGGGCCATACAAAAGAATGGGTCTGAGCGATCTTGTAGGTGATACGATAGGCGCTGTCTGGCATATTATACCCTTTGTGCTTGTCATCTGTCAGGCAAAACACATCATAGTTGTCGGGTTCGCTTTCACTGCAAAAGCCCGCTCTGAATCCTTCTTCCGACTCGGTAATCGGTGTGTCGTAGGGATTGGCCATGAGTGTGGCAGCCGTAGGTACGATACTCTTGGCCAATTTTCCTATATAATAGGAGGCCCCATACATGTTCAGGCGGAAACTCCCTACATTCTCGATAGGGCTATCCGATTCGAAGAAGAGTATATCGCGGTTTTCCTTGGTCGAAGGGTGGTTCGCACGAAGTTGCTTTTCGTAATCGTTTGAAGCGAAGATGAACAGTTTTTTTACTGCATCATCGGGCTCATTCAGCCATGCCCGGTAGCATTCCCACCCAGCTTCCATCGTTTTGGGCTGGTGAAAATTCACCTTGAAACCATGCTTCATGCTTGCCTGCTGGATGCCGTACAATATGGCATCGTTGTATCCAGAATCACCCAAGCCTGAGGTGGAAAACAGGATATCAACATGAAACTGGTCAGACGGATCTTTCTCTGTACCGCCGTCGTTCGAACAAGCTGTACAGAGAAAGACAATCATGAAAACGGAATACCATTTCATACCTTAGGCATTCAGAGTCGAACGGCCGACTCAATGTAGAAAAGGACTTTGAATCTTGGAGTTTTCCAATGAACAGCATACCAGTCCAATTCACCCGTATGCAAGTTGATTACCCACCGATATCCAGCAAAACCATAATCTTGTGTCTTACCATACCAGTAAAGCTCGTCGGTGAGTACATTCGAATAAGCAGCATCGAAATAGCTCTGGTATGTGTACCAGTCGCTTCGTAGGATTTTTGATATCTCTAAGGCTTTTGCTTCGCTTGGTATTCTTCCCGCATAACTAAGAAAACGGTTACTGATGTAATACGGTTTTGGCGTGATGGCTACCAAGAGAGCCGGTATGCCATTGGAATACTCACGGATACAGACGTAATTGAACAATTCATCCCCATCAAATTTATCATCACCCCTCGTTCCTGCGTTACTAGTCCATCCATGATATTGATAGATGGATCCCAACTTATGGAACCCCTTTCCAGAGGCATTCTCCGGCCAGGCAGAATTGAGAATGAAGTTGACTTTGGAGACAAATTTCAATCCCGGTACATCAAAGGAGATACTGGCTACAGTTCCTTTAGTATCTGACACTTTCTTCAGTTCAGCTTTGCCTTTCTCCACAGCGAACGTGGCCAGTGTACCATTATTCGAGATGACAGTCGTGTCGGCAAAGAGTTGAGCGAAGATCTGAGCAGCCTCTTCATAGTTGTCAACACCTACAGACACTTCCGTGCTATCTGCCGCATCCAGCGAGACACCCAATATCCGTTCTACAAACCGACCCTCTTCATCCGTCTTCACCAAATTCTTTTGTAAGGTGGTTAGCTCGTCGGGTTCGTAGGTAAATTCCTCCTGCTGAGGCTGATCATCGTCTGAGCAAGCCACAACGGAGAAGCTGATCAGCATGGCCATCCATGGCAAAATAAAATACTTATTCATCATTCTTCTTGTTTATTGATTGTTGTTAATAATAAAATCACTGGTAGCGAAGAATTGCCGCAACAAGTCGGATGCCCCACTATGGTGAATGGTCAATGAACCGATACGTTGATGCTCTGAGCGCTGGACGTACTGGCGCAACTCTTCTTTTTTCTTCACTAATTCGGCCGTGGATATCAGCTTGGTTTGTGGGAGAAAACGTTTTGAAAGAACAGCTTTGGCTTTGCTGCCGTCATCAAGGTCGTAATCGAACGTCAAGGTCACGCCCACCACAAAATCCGGTACGATCATATCGTAGAACATTCCTTTTCCATGGGTGTCCTCCTCCTCCTCTTTGGAGTCCTCCTCCTCGTCTTTCGTGAAAGTAGTGGGCAACATGACAACCGGGTCAACCAGGAAGAAGTCCTTGTCACTCTCCGGCCTGTCATTTCCAGCATGGGCATAATAAGCATAGTCTGCGCCTTGCTGTTGATAGATTTTGGGCACTGAACTGTTTTTGAGATAGGTGATAGTCATCTTTTCCAAGGGGTATTCCAGATAGTTCATGTTCGCAAAATCATGCAGATAGCTCTTATAGACTTTCTGGTCATATTTTGTCTTGTTGATGAACTCAGGTGTGTTGAGCCATCCCTTTTCAGTAAACTGCATCATGCCGTTCCGATAACCGTCCGTATGGCCGGCCTCTTGATTCGGATATACGCCGTAGGTCCAACTCATCTTTGCGTTCCTGATATTCTTATAGAGGGCCGTGTTCAGGTTGAATGTAATGGAAGTGGGATCAAAGAACGTCATTAACCGGAGATGGTACTTGGAGGGATCGACATCGCCAATGCTGTATCCGTCTTGGTTGACCACACATACTATGTCTTCATCTTCCCCCATCAAACAGTCTTTCACAATATAGACGGTGGGATTATCGGCTAAGCTCCACAATCCTCTTCCAACCAGATCGTTCTGCAAAAAGGCCGCATAGGAGAATTCCACGCCGGTGGCATTATTGGAAGTATTGGTAGTCGCGTAACCATCTAAATTGATTTTTCCCGTAAGGCTCATGTTGATGCTCCCCGTGCTTTTCGATTCTGTCGTGTAATCGTCGGTCGCATTGCCCGTCAAGGCTTTCCCGAAGTTCCAAAGAGACATGGCTCCCTTGAAAGCCGCCGAGAGGAAATTGCCCGCCAACAAGTCCGTAAAAGCCCCCATCGCATTCGTCGCTCCCCCATTCATCTGATTGACGTAATTCACGCCATTGGAAGTAGTGGTGGATGAATTCGACAAACCCTCCATGGTGCCCTCCATGGTGCCGGTAATCGTGCCAGCCAGTGTAATCTTTAAAGTGGTGGCAGTCATGCAATCAATGCACATACGGTCTTGGACAAGGAAGGGGGCCTTCAACGTTGGATGATAGGCACTCCAATCCATATCAAAACAATACCAACCGGGCTTCAAGACGCCATCTGCCTTTAAATAAGGTGTGATCATTTGTTGGAATCCGTTGTTTCCCTGCGTCACTTTCAACACATTCCCTTGCAGCTGTACCTCCCTATTGCAGACAGGGATACCATATTGCATGCTATGGTAATAGGGATACTTCGCGGAAAAGGGGTCTTCGGGGGTAACGACGAACGAGAATTCTCCACCAGATCCTGCCTGTGCCGCTTGGTAGTAGAAAACGCGTAAATGGCCGGTGTATTTGTTGTATAACATGAAATACGGCTTACTGTTGGGATGGCCGTTTGTCTCAGCGGCAAACAGATTGTAGGCCATCACCCACCCCTCGTTGGGTGTCATGGATTCTTGAGCGTACAGCGTACTGGGAATGTTCGAAGTGGCGGCTGGCGCCCAAGGCAAGGGGATATGCTCACTGGTGGTTTCAATCTTTCCGTTGATGCTGCGTGTGACACTGTAGAGAATCTCCTGCTGCTCCCACCACTTATTATTGAAAGCGGCGTACTCCCCCGATGAATTGTCGGATGGAGGAGTCAGCACTTGACTGGCTGTGATGACAATGGTAGCCCGTTCTTTGTCCGAAAAATAGACAAAGGCAGAATCGCAGTCAAAATGCGTTGGCGTTTTCTGGACTCGCGCGATTTGAAGCAGGTTGACACCTTCCCCGTCCTTGCCATGTCCCGTAATGGAAAGCCAATCCATATGAGATTCCACTTTGACAATATCCGCCTTGATGCCATCCAGCTGTACCAATAAAGTATCCTGTGATTCACGTATGCTGTATTCATACCTGCCTAAACTGTTGAACGAAGGCTCGTGAACAGCTGCACCTGTTTCGTCGTCAGAACATGAAAACAAAACCAAGGCTAATATGCCTATCGGGATATAAGCCCATTCATTTCTTAAAAAATTCATTCTATCTATCATTCTATCTATATATTAGCAAATTCTAAAGTCTTGTTGCTGTTTGGTCGCTGACTATACCCATGAACCACTTGGTCGTGTCTTGTCACTCAACATCACTCCCTACACTGTTCGGTGTGGATACCTGCCGGTCACCTTGAAGGAACTCGTCCAACTTCGACAACTGAAGGCTTACGCTGATAAGTCAGTGCAAATATAGTGAAAAATAGTGGATGATTGTAGTCTTTAAGGCAAAAAAAACATCAACCCATTAAATAGATATGATTTGAATCGGTAGAGTGTCAGTGTCAGAGCGGACCTTATCGATGGCTGCCCGATGGACAACCCGACGGATTTGTCAAGTACGGCTTGTCACAACCCTCCTGAGAAACTCACCAATTAAGAAAAAACTGTTCAATTGCTCAAAAAAATGGCTTTAAAACGTATTTTTGAGCCGGATTCGGTTACCTTTTACAGCGAAATCGTCTATATTTGTTAACGAAATCAAGCATGCAAACACATACATTCATACTATATACAATGATGGAGAGTAATTTTCTGACCATAGAGGCGTTCGCGCATTACATGAGAGGAGCGGTCACACTGTTCTTTCTCTTTTGGTGCATCCGCCTGTATCGTTTCTCCCGCCGTAGCCGGATGATAAGATGGCTGTTCGTGTCCACCCTTTACATCCTGCTCAGTCATCTAAAAGACGTGGTCTTCCTGGTGAACCTGTGGAAGAACTCCATCTTTATTGACAATTTGGTCAATGCCGCCGACCTCCTTTTCATTCCGTTGATTTCGGCGTTTTTTTTGGAGGCTTGCCGTCCGGGGTTCGCCACTCGTTCGCGGGTGGCGGCCGCCCTGGGGCTGCAGGCGGTCTTCGTCCCTGCTTATTGGCTGTTTCCGGACGAACGGGTGCTGGATGCCGCCTATGCGCTGGCGTTGGTGATGACGGTCGCTACGGTCGTGACCGTGATGGTGTTCACCGTCCACTACCGGCGCCGTCTCGCTGAGAACTACTCGTACCGCGAGAACATTGACGTGCTGTGGGTGGCCGTGTCGTGTGTGGCGTATTTCTCCTCCTTACTTATTTATATCTGCGCGTTCGATGATACCACCTGGCTGAGCGAGGCACTCTACAACCTGTTCAGCATCGTGCTGTGGAGCGTGCTTTTTGCACTGGCGAACCGCCACCGGGTGATGCGGGGGCTTTTTCCGCTACCGGCCGACCGTCGGCGGACCGCCTTTTCCCGTCCGGCTCCCGGGACAGGAACCGTCTGCCCATCCGGCGGCGATGTCCCTCCTGCCGGTTCCTCGGAGACGTCCCTTCCGCCGCAGCCCGAAGCCGGTAGTGCGGAGCCGCAACTTGCCGTGACTGCCGCTCCCGCTGCTGCCGCTGCCCTCCCGGAGACGGCGGATGAGGCGGGCACCGAGGCGGACCTCCTGTCGCAACAGCAACGGGAGAAGATGCTGGCCGAGCGCCTGACCCGCTGCCTGGAGCAGGAGAAGCCGTTCCTGAATCCCAAGCTGAGTCTGGGCGAGATGGCGCTGGCGGTGGGGACCAACAAGACCTACCTCTCCGATTACATTAACAAGGCATTGGGCACCACGTTCTACGAGTTGGTCAATGCCTACCGGGTAGAGGCGGCCTGCGGACTCATCCAGGGCATGTCGGAGACGGGGCGGATTCCCATGACCGAGGTGGCCGAGCGAAGCGGGTTCAACTCGCTCACTTCCTTCAACCGTTACTTCCTGAAGGTGAAGGGAGTAACGCCCAAGCAGTATTATTTCGCCATGTACGACCGACCGGCGGCGGCTCCCGCGGAGAAGGAGGAATGAATCCCCAGCCTATAAGAATGAATAACCAAACATATCCTACATACATGAAAAAGAATTTATTATTGCTGTTGTCCTGGCTCGTCATCGGTCTGTTGTGCGGCTGTTCCGATTCGTCGGAGCCGCAGAAGGAAGAGCCGGACAAGGATTCGGTCTTTCTGTTCCTCTCGACGAGCGGGGCGGGGGACAATGGGTATAATGACCTGATTCTGAAAGGCGCCTCGCTCATGGCTTTCAACCACGACGTCAACTTCTACCTGGTCGAAAGCGAGTCGGTGGAGGAAGCCGCCAAAAGTTTCGAGACACTGTTGGACATCTACAGCACCTACATGGAGACTAAGGCTCTCTTTGTGCTCGCCTCGTCGGAGTACAAGGAGATTGCCCGCCGCTCCTCCCGGCCTGCGGAGCACTGCCGGGTACTGCTGCTCGAATCATCGGACACGGAGATGCCAGAGTGGGTCACCACCGCCAAAATCAACCGCTTCGGCTTGGGCTACTTAGCCGGTGCGATGGTCAGCGGACAGCCCGCCGAAATCATCCTGGCCATGCCGGGGGAGGAGACCACCGAAGATGCCGCCGCCGGGTTCGAAGCCGGCTTCCGGGTCCATACCGACGGAAAGTCAGTGCGCAGGCATTACCTGTCCGACAAGGCCGACGGCTTCAACCAGCAGACCAAGGCCTACCGGCTGACCGACTCCATCGCCCGGAGCTACTCGGCACAGGAAGAATCGTACGCCACCTTCCTGCCCCTGGCCGGTGCCTCCAACCTTGGGGTCTATAACGCCTTCACCCACTTTGTCCATGCCCAGCAGGTCATCGGCACGGACACCGACTGCAACGCCCAGAATGACTACATCCCCTTCTCGTTGGTCTGGCACATCGACCGCCTGGTGGAGAACTACCTCACCCTTTGGTACCGGGACGAACCGATGCCCGACGGACAGAGCTACGGACTGGAATCGGACTACGTGGAGATGAGCTTCAGCGACAGCTGGGACCCGTTAGACATCTTCCGGGCCTGGGAGGGGAATTTCACCTCGCCCCTGCCCGACGACTTCTGGACCGCCAAGCAGGCGGAATACCTTCCGGAAGCCATTGCCAAAGAGAATGCCTACATCCGACAGCAACCCTAAATACAACAAACGTATGAAGTATATCCAACATTTTTTCCGTGGAATCATGGCCACCCTCATTGGAATGTGGGCAACAGCCTGTTCCGATGACCCTACCGAAGCGTCCCGCGATACACAAGAAGTACACACCTACCGGATTGCCGCCTGGTATCCCGACGGAGAGGCGGCCCGCTGGCAACGCACCGCCGACTGGGTGAACGAGATGATGGCCGAGGCACAACGCTACAACGAGAAGCGTGTACAGTTGGAAATCGTGTGGCACAGCGACCGGGCAGCCGACCTGCAGACCACCTTAGAGCAGGCGGCGGCCGACGAGCAGACCGCCGCCCTGATCGGTCCCGGCGATGCGGATAAGGCATCGGCGGCAGCCCGCCTGTGCATGCCCTCGCGCAAGACCCTGCTGCTCCCCGTCACCGCCAACGCCGAGTTCCAGCGCATCTACGCCAGCAAGGACTACGTCTTCTGCCTGACGCAGAACGACATCATGCAGGCGGAAATCATGTTCTCCCTCCTCCAGAACGACTATTCCCTACAGGCGGAGAAGTTCAACAAAGTGGCCCTTATCGCCTCGGGCGACAGCTACGGCGACACCTTCCGCCAGTGGTTTGGCTACCTGGCCACCGAGAAGTTCCTGGAGACCGACTACATCGGCATCCTGGGCGATGGTCATCCCGTGGAACAGGCCGTGCGCGAATGGATGGAGAGCAGTACGGCCAACGACAGCTACTCCCCCTTCCTCTGCTTCGCCTCCTCTGACAGCGACGACCTGCTGCGGGCCGATGCCGAACTGACCCGCATACGGACAGAAAACGAGAGTCCGCTGTTCTTCCACTTCAACCGCCTCTTCTGCACGGGCATGCAGCTGACCGACCAGCTGGCCGCCCGGGTGCAGAACACCTACGAGGGCGTGGAAATAGCACCCAACCCCACCTCGGGCTTCTCCTCCATCTACGAGGCGAAGTTCGGCGAAGCACCCGTCGCCGGCGAGGCCCAGCTCTTCGATGCCGTCGTGCTGCTCTACTACTCGCTCATTGCCATGGAGGCCCACGACACCCCCCTGTTCACCGACGGACAGGATGACCTGGGGCAGCCCGCCCGTCTCTCGTCCCTCCCTGCCTACATCGTACAGGTGGTGGACGGACGGGAGAACGCTCCGAAGGGCTGGTTGGCCAGCAGTGCCGGTTACTTGATCGACCAGCTGTGGCAGGGACACTACCCCGACATCGACGGTGTGTCGAGCGACCTGACCTTCGACGCGCGCTATCACTGTGCCGTGACCCACTCCGTCTATCGCCACTGGCGGCTCCACAACGGACGGCGCGTCACCCTGCAGTACCTTTCGGCCGACGGGTCGAACCATACTGTCTCCAGCATCGAGGAATGGTCCACGCAGGTCCAGGTCATCCAGCAGCTGCAGCCCGAGGAGAGCAAGATTACCTATCCGCCCCACACGGGCAACTACGCCGTGGTGGTGGCATCGAGCAGCCGGTGGAGCAACTACCGCCACCAGGCCGACGCGCTGGCCATGTACCAGCTGCTGAAGCAGCAGGGGTATGACGACGACCACATCCTCCTCATCCTGGAGGACGACATCGCGCAGAACACTTACAACCTTTATCCTGGCGTGGTGAAGGTGACCCCCGATGGCGAGAACCTCTACCACGACCTGCAGATAGACTACAAGATGAGCGACCTCACGCCCTTCGACCTACAGAACATTCTCTGTGGCGAGGTGACCCGGCGCACGCCGGTGGTCCTGCCCACCGGAGCGGGCGACAACGTACTGGTCTTCTGGAGCGGCCACGGCGACTACGGGCTGCTGAACTACGGCACCAGCCGCCTCACGGCACGCGACCTGCTGGACACGCTCACCGCCATGAAGCAGCGGAGCATGTTCCGCAAGCTCCTCTTTGTCATCGAGGCGTGCTACTCCGGCTCGGTGGCCGAATACTGCGAGGGCATCGACGGTGTGCTGTTCCTCACGGCGGCTAACAACGCCGAGACCAGCAAGGCGGACATGAAGGACGAGACACTCAATGTCTATCTGAGCAACGGCTTCACCCGCGCCTTCCAGTCGAGGGTGACGGAGAACCCCTCCGTCACCCTCCGCGACCTGTTCTATCACGTGGCCACCCAGACGGTGGGCAGCCATGCGGGCCTCTATAACCAGTCCCGCTACGGCAACATGTTCACCGAGACCATGGCGGAATTCATGGTCATGAAATAAAAAAACGTACGGTAAGTTAAAAATCGGTCAATAAAGATAAAAAGAGGAGGGGCGTGCTGATTTTCGGAACGGTTGAACTCCAAGAAGAAGGAGTACGGCCTACCTTTGCCAGTGACATTGAACGTGTAATAAACATTCATTAAATAAAAAACGTATGAGAACAAAACGATTTACTTCAACCTTCATGCCCTTCCGGTGGTTGGGTATGGCCTTATGCTTGGTTTTCACCTTGTGCTGTGCATCCTGCTCGGATGACGACCTGAAAATCACCGCCGAGGTGGATATCCCCGAAGAGGGAGGCCTGACCGGCGTATTGGAGAGTTACAACTGTGTCATCCCCCTCACCATCACGAGCGACAGCGACTGGGAAATCCGGTTCGACAAGGACGGGCACAAGATGGCCTATGCCTACCCGAAGAGCGGTACGGGCAACGCCACAGTGAAGGTGTGCATCCTGGGCAACTACGAAGAGGTGCGCCGCAGCGGCGTGCTGACCATCCACTTCCCCCAGGACGAAAGCAAGGACCGCACGGTGAGCATGGTGCAGAAGGCCCGCTCGGAGAGTGGGGAGAACTATGACAAAGGCAGCGTGGGCGACCATTCGTACGGCATCGGCTTCGGCTTCTACGGTGCCAACGGCATGGACCCCTCGGTCTGCGTCCGTCCCTACCGCATCCTGAAGGTGGAAGCCATGCAGGAGGCCGGCGAGGTGACGAAGGCCGCCGGCAGCAAGTTCGAGCTGAAGGTGCATTCCTACACCGGCTCCACCATCTCCGAGCTGTCCAACGACTTTACCACCACCGCTGAGTTCGAAGGAGGCGCCTGCGGCTTCAATGCCGAAATCAACGCTTCGTTCAACATGAAGGACTTCTCGAACGAGCAGTATGAATACTCCATGACCTACATCGACGTGGAGGAAGAACGCATCACCATCACCTCCAGCCCCACCAACTGGATAAAGAAAGACATGATCTGCGAGGATGCCTACTGTGCCCTCAACAACGACTACGACATCCCTGATTTCGACAGTCCCTATCCCTCCACCGACGAAGGCTTCCGGAAACTGGTCAAGGACTTCGGCACCCATGTCATAATCGCCGCCACACTGGGCGGACGGTTGCGCTCCAGCACCACCTACAATGTGTCGAAAATGACGAAGGAGTACGACGTGGAAGCCTATGCCAAGCTGTCGTACAGCGGCATCGTGGATGCATCCGCTTCGGTGGACGAAGCCTACAAGAACTCCTACGAATCGAACAAGAGTGCCTGCAACACCACACTGACCGCCTGGGGAGCCAATAACGAACTGAGTACGGCGGTCGCACTGGCCCGGGGTGAAGAGAATGTCAACAGTGCCGTGCGCGACTGGATCAGCGACCTCAACCAGAACGAATCGTCCTGGCAATACATCGGTCCGGCGAAGAAAAACGACCTGGTTCCTATCTGGGAACTCGTCAAGTCCAAATCACGCAGCGACTCTTTGCGAACCTTCATCGAGGAGAAACGCTACCTGGACAACAGCACCTCGTACGACCTGGGCGTGATAGCCCATCTGGAAGATGTGGATGGGCTGGACGAAGAGATGAACGACCCGGACTACCAGGGAACGCTGATCCGCAACGTGACCATCGGCAAGAACAACAACAAGACCATCGCCAAGCTGTGCAGCGAATTCATTCCGGAGATCAACGAAGCGGGGCGTGTACTGGTGTTCTACCCCGTACTGAACGGTGTCACCAAGTGGAACCTGGGCTATTTTCCCGGCAATTCCTATCACAAGCCGGCCCGCATCTCCAACTACGGCGGCGAAATCAAAGTGGTGACCTACACCGATGGGACAGCAACCTGTCCGCAAGAAATCTATCTGCGCGGAGCCAGCATCACGGATAAAGAGATCGACGGCGAGACAGAGCAGGTTGAAGCCTCCACCAAAGACTACTTCCTCAACGCCTACAAGAACGACGGAACAGAAAAGGGTGGAATAAGAGAACCCGGTGACCAAATGGGAACCTATCCCGTGGTGAAAGTACTCGACCACGTGTGGATGCGCGAGAATTATACCGGTTCGCGCCGGGCAGGAGATGACCAATATCTGTCAAGCCTCTACAGGCGTCCATATTATTATGACAAGCAGACGCAAACCATGCTTTACCATGTAGCTACTATACACGGAAATAATCCACTGCTTCCCACGGATTGGAAATTCCTCACCACCTCCGCCATGGACCATATCCTCAGCGTACTGAAGCAATATGGCATCAACCATATTAAGGCGTTCCTGAAAGACGGTCTGCTGGGCACGGATGTCACCCTCGACGGTTACATTTTCTGGGATATGAACAACATAATTGACCGACCTCCCTATGTGATAGGATGGGGAGAAGTGGGTTACATTTATGCGAATCCATCCTTCTTCAGCGTACATGACCGTCCCGGCTATCGTTTCGACGAATCGGGTGTGTCTTATGTAAACTGGAAAGTCGTCGCCAACAATGAACCGTTCTACAGCGTCCGCTTCATCTATCCTATTAAATAGTTTACCGCTAAATGAACCCGACAATGATCAAACATTACCTCTATATTCTGGTAGGACTGCTGATGGCAGTCCTACCCTTCACCTCCTGCTCGGACGATGACCACCTGCCGGCTGCCGACATCGACCCCGAACCCACGGAGGAGGAGCTGGCCGAACTGGCCGCTGCCGACCGGCTGGAGGCCGCCAACTACGTGATTCGTGCCTTTGCCGGACTGGACGAGCTGCCCGACGACTGGGAAACCTCGACCTTCACGCCCCAGGAGGGAGTGGTGGTGGATGAAGCTACCCCGGGAATCCGCTACGTGATTGTGGAGAACCAGGACGCTGCCGACCAGTACTTCCGGAACATCACGCCCGACGAACTCCGCGAAGAAAGCGGCAACGGCTACCGCCTGTACGTGGAGGACTTCGGCTCGCTCACCTACCAGCGTACGGCTACGGCCACCTGCTACGGCGTGGTGAAGGTGAACCTGCCCCAGATGCCCACACTGACGGAAATCCGGTTAGTGCCCGAAAGCGAAGTGCCCACCAACGCCAAGTATGACGGAAAGCCCTACTACGGCATCGGCAGCTTAGTACGCGACAAGGTCACCAAGAGCCTCTACATCTGCGTGCGCCCCTCGGGAGGACCCAACCGCAAGGAATACGCCTACTTCGTCTCCTTCGACCCCAAGACCATCACTACCACTACGAAGAAGATGAGCCTCTACGAATTAGACGAAAAGGGCAAGAAGACCAAGAAATCTGCCACCACCTCGGGCGACTGGATTTTTGCCAAGAATCTGGTGGAGAAGCGCATCGCCTTAGCCGCTGCCATGGCCTTCTCAATAATTGCTCCCCTGACTGAAAGAGACGCGACAGGAATATATCATAATTACAAAGGCCCTTTGTAAGAGGTGTCTAAGGCCTTTAAAGAAAATGGTATCCATATCCCAGAAAGCGAAGAATTCTTTGTACCCTATGGTAGCTTTAAATCCTCTTCGGCCGGTTCTAACCGTCAGGCCAAGTATGAACAACCCGGACTATGCTGGGCGTTTATCAGCCGGTTTGACATGAAATACAATGAAAATGACAAGCTTGATTATGTGTTGTCCTATGTGCGCCAGCGCCCCGATGCCAAGTCGCACCTGCTCACCCTGACCGACGATTACGACCCTTCGTACTACTACACCCAGTCGGAAGCGGTGGATGGGGATGATTTCGTCTTTTGGAACGGCAAAACGGTGGGGTATCAAAAGTGCTTCAATATTCTGGACTACGCACTCAATGGTGATAAGACGAAACGCTTTTATCCCAACCTCAAAAGTCTGACTCATTGGGGCGATCCAGAGTACTCCATACCCGTGCTGCTGATGACGCAAAAGAAGATTACCGACAAAGGACAGGCCAGCAGCAAGTTTGAAGATGTGAATATTGTGGATCAAAACTGTGTAACCTCTCCCAACCTCTACAGATGGATGTGGGATTTTCTCGAATATTTTGAACTATCGGACGGACGAACCACCACCTATAATCATGATGATGGCATGACGAGTATGAGTAGTAACCCTGATATTTAATTGTTTACTATATGACAAGAGTATATAAGCCCAACTGGTCATGGCTGCTGATGGCAGCCATGACACTCCTTCTCTCCTGTTCGGACGATGACCACCTGTCGGCTGACGACATCGAGCCCGAACCCACAGAGGAAGAACTGGCCGAACTGGCCGCTGCCGACCGCCTGGAGGCAGCCAACTATGTGATCCGTGCCTTTGCCGGACTGGATGCCCTGCCCGACAACTGGGA